>NZ_JAUOQC010000023.1:0-34607 GCF_030547495.1 Neptuniibacter sp. 2_MG-2023
CGCTAACGTCGCTTGATGCTTCAGTGGCTTCGCTAGGTGCTTCAACTGTTTCGCTAACGTCGCTTGATGCTTCAGTGACTTCGCTTGGTGCTTCAGCAGTTTCGCTAACGTCGCTTGATGCTTCAGTGACTTCGCTAGGCGCTTCAGTTGTTTCGCTAACGTCGCTTGATGCTTCAGCTACTTTATTAGAAGCTTCAGTTGTTTCGTTAACGTTGCTCGGCGTTTCTACTGTTGCGTTAAGTGCAGTATTGGCTGTTTCAGTCGCTACTGCTGCTTCAGTTACTGCAACCGTTGCTGCTGTTTCTACTGTTGCGTCTTCCGCTGTAGAAGCAGCTGTTTCTTGTTGAACCGGATTAGAGCGGTTCGCTGTACGTTCAGTAGGACGACGACGACGGCCTCTACGACGAGGGTTGCGTGGAAGCTCTTCATTATCAGTAGATGATGAGTTATTTGTATTAAGCTCTTCAGTGCTACGATTTTCCGTACGGTCTTGCTCTGATTTGCGTTTACGGCGTCTACGTTTAGGTTTTTCATCTGATGTAGATGCAGTTGGTAAAGGCTCATCAGGTTCTGGTTTTACTGTGATGATCTCATCGTTCTGCTTTTTCGCGCCACGAGGCTTGCGATCATTATCACGGCGACGACGTTTGTTACGGCTATTTTCACTACGGTCGTTGCGATCGTTGTTGTTGCGTTTGCTTTTTGGCTTGCTGCTTTCCTGTTTTTTAACAGGTGCTTCTTGCTTAGGCTGTTCGCTTGAGCCGAAGATCTCTTTAATAAACCCGATTAAGCGTTCCACAATACCTGCTTGAACCGGTGCTTTCGTAGCCTTGTTCGCAGGTTTTGCTGCTGGTTTATTTGAACTTGAACTTGAATTTGAGCTTACTGGATTTGCTTCTGGCGCTGGAGTCGAGGGTGCGACGCTACGAACGGCAGCTTGTTCGCGAGCAACAACCGTTTGAGCAGTTGCTGAGGCTTCAATAGGGGCTTCGTTTGTAGGTTCTGGCTGCATTGTGTAGCTTGCATCATTCGTCGTGGCGACAGTGTTGTCATCACGTAAGCGAACAACTTCATAGTGCGGTGTTTCCATATTTGGATTTGGCACAATGACTACGCGAACACTTTGACGTATTTCGATGTCATGAACCGCGTGGCGTTTCTCGTTCAACAAGTAGGTTGCTACAGTGACAGGTAAGATAGCTCTAATTTGTGCAGTTCTATCTTTTCCAGACTCTTCTTCGATCAAACGCAGAATAGATAAGGCAAGGGACTCAGTATCGCGAATCGTGCCTTGTCCGCTACAGCGAGGGCAAACCACACCGCGAGTTTCAGCTAGAGATGGACGTAAACGCTGACGGGACATTTCGAGTAGACCGAAACGAGAGATGCGACCCATCTGCACGCGTGCTCTATCTAATTTCAGGGCATCACGTAAACGGTTTTCCACTTCTCGTTGGTTTTTGATCGGTGTCATATCGATAAAGTCGATTACCACTAATCCACCAATATCTCGAAGGCGAAGTTGACGTGCAATTTCGTCTGCTGCTTCAAGGTTGGTTTGCACTGCTGTTTCTTCAATATCACCGCCACGAGTTGCTCGTGCAGAGTTGATATCGATTGAGACTAGTGCTTCGGTTGGATCGATAACGATCGAGCCGCCTGAAGGTAAGGTTACTTCGCGCTGAAATGCAGTTTCAATTTGCGCTTCAATCTGGAAACGGTTGAATAGAGGGGTCTGATCGACATAAAGACGAATCTTGCTCTCATAAGTCGGCATCACCTGTTTTACGAAGTTACGCGCATCTTCAAAAACTTGAGGATCATCAATCAGTACTTCACCAATATCTGAGCGCAGGTAATCACGTACTGCACGTATAACGACGTTACTTTCTTGATAGATCAAGAAGGGTGCAGATTTCTCATCTGATGCTTGGGTGATAGCCGTCCAAAGGGTTTTTAAGTATTCAAAATCCCATTGAAGTTCTTCACTACTACGGCCAACACCTGCTGTGCGAACAATGATACCCATCTGTTTAGGTACATTAACACCAGCAAGGGCTTCTTTAAGTTGGGTGCGCTCATCGCCTTCGATGCGACGAGAGATACCGCCAGCTCGAGGGTTGTTTGGCATTAAAACTAAATAACGGCCTGCAAGACTGATAAAGGTGGTAAGAGCAGCGCCTTTGTTGCCACGCTCCTCTTTATCAACCTGAACAATAACTTCAGTGCCTTCTTTTAATACTTCTTTAATGCTTGGACGAGAACCGCGGCTTGGCGGTTGCGTGAAGTATTCTTTAGAGATCTCTTTGAGTGGTAGGAAACCGTGACGTTCCGAGCCGTAGTCAACAAATGCTGCTTCAAGGCTAGGTTCAATACGAGTGATTTTCCCTTTATATATGTTGGCTTTTTTCTGTTCACGTGATCCAGATTCAATATCTAGATCATACAGGCGCTGTCCATCAACCAGCGCTACGCGCAACTCTTCAGGTTGAGTTGCGTTAATAAGCATTCTTTTCATAGCGTTCTCTTATAGAACGCTTCTCACGCAGCAGGGAGGTTCTGGAATCTCCAGAAGCCCGTCTTTTGGACGATTATTTACATCAAAAACCCTAAGGGTATTTAAACCACTTCTGATTCAATAAGAGTTTCAGCTGCTCAAACAATATAATTGGAGCTGGAGTCGCATCTTACATTTAATGTGTTTTACGTTACTTCGCAAACGGCAAAGTAACTGTCCTCGGTAGAGGAAACATCAGCCTCATGTTCTTCTTTCTAATTGTTGCTGCTGTCAAAGCAGGTTCCTGGCTAATGCGCATCTCTACCTCCAACCGGTTTTTCCGACTGGGTGAAAAGCTATTCTTAATTTATATTCATGATAGTTGCCGCTTTTTTCAGCAGAATTGATTTTTTTCCGCGATTTTCGGGTCTGTATTACAGCAATTGAAAAAAGATAAAGCCAACAGACCACGGCAGGGCTAGAATATAGCAGTTATCCACTACAGCATCAATTCGCTAATCGGTTTTCATTATAAATATGTCTCAAGAAAATAGTTCGCCAACCAATCAAGTACGTTTCGTTGAAATTACAGAAGGAAATGCAGGCCAAAGGGTCGATAATTTCTTGATCACTACCTTAAAAGGTGCGCCGAAAAGTCTAATTTATCGGATTGTGCGTAAAGGCGAGGTGAGGGTTAATAAAAAACGAGTTAAACCCGAATATAAATTACAGCTTAATGATTTGGTGCGTATCCCGCCCGTTCGCTTAGCTGATCGGCAAGCACCCGCAAAAATTGGTAATAAGCTGATAGATCAGCTTGAAGCGGCCGTTTTATATGAAGACGATGATCTAATCGTCGTAAATAAGCCATCAGGGATTGCAGTACACGGTGGTAGTGGTATTAGTTTAGGGTTGATTGAGAGTTTTCGGCAGATGCGACCTCAGGCTAAGTTTTTGGAATTAGTGCATCGACTTGATCGTGATACATCAGGCTGTATTCTTCTCGCTAAGAAGCGAAGCGCATTAAAGTTAATGCATGAGTCTTTGCAGAAAAGTCGTATTACCAAGATCTATCATGCAATGGTCATGGGTTCATGGAGTGAAAGAAAAAGAAGAGTGGATGCGCCGCTCAGGAAAAATGAGCTTAAGTCGGGGGAGCGCGTGGTTAAAGTCTCTGCTGATGGTAAGGAATCATTGACTGAATTTAAGGTGCTTGAACGGTTTGGTCGTCAGGCTACCTTGATTGAGGCGCGACCAATCACAGGTAGAACACACCAGATTCGTGTTCATTGTCAGTTTTCAGGGCATCCTATTGTGGGCGATCAGAAATATAATACGGATGAAATGAATGAGGTAATGCGTACTCATGGCTTTGATCGTTTGTTTCTCCATGCTGCAGAGTTGCGATTCCCTCTACCTTCGGGTGGCCGCAAAGTAATAAAGGCTCCGCTTGAAATAAAGCTTCAAAAAGCGGTGAACAGTTTTAAGAGCAAGAATAGTTAATGGATTTTATTGTTATATGAGTGATTTGGCTTTAAAAGAGAAAATATATTCAACTGCAGATCGTTTGTTGTTGGCTGGGTTTCAGCCGACAGCCCTGCTTATATCTGAATCTTTAGGTTGCGATGAAGCAATAGTCGAAACTGATTTGCATGAGTGGTGGGCTTTAGTACCTGAACGTATCGTTTTAAATGTAACTGATGTTAGCGTTCCTGAAATTCCTGAGTCGCTGACACAGTCATTCTCTAAACTTTGGCAGCAAGCTGTACAGGAAGCGAATGGTTTACTTAGTGTTGATAAGCATAGTCATGATGCTGGGCTTGAGGTGGTTCGTCGCGAAGCGGATGAGTCTCTTAAAGAATCTCGCGGCCGTTTAAGTGATATAGAGGAAAGGCTGAGAGCAGAAATAAATAAAAAGGAAGATGCTGAAACTCAAATTAAAGCGCTTGAAGCTGAAATTGAAGTACTGAAAGCCAATCTGATGGCAGAGACGTCACAGAGGAAGCAGGAAGAGCAGAGTCGTTTAAATGTTGAGCAGGAGCTTAATCATTTACGAAAAACCTATGATGACAGTAAACGTACATTTGATCTGCGTATAAAAGAGGAGCAGCGGCACACTCTTGAGGCTGTGAGTAAAGCAGACGCGGATGTACGATATTATCGAGGCGCCCTTGAGAAGCTTAGAGATGAAGTGGGTAAAAAAGAATCAGCGCTGACTAAAAACATCCATGACTTGCAAGCTGAATTGGCTAGAAAAGATGTTAAAAACGATACACAGAAAACCCAAATAAAAAGTCTAGAAGCTGAGCTTAAACAGATCAAGCAAGATACCTCTGGACAGACAAGAGAGCTATCAAAAATCAACTCATCTTTGCTTGCTGAATCCAACAAAAACAAAAGGTTGGAGGATAAGGTTAAAGTTATGGATGAAGAAGTTAGGCGAGCAAGGCAGAAGCAGGTTAGCTTAGCTTCTGAGCACTCTAGACGCGAAGCAAGTATACGTTCACAGTTCAAAGATAAAGAAGATGAGCTGGTACGCTCGTTAGCTAAAATTAATAGTCTTGAAAAGAAAATCATTGCTCAGGATGAAGAGATTAGGCGTTTGAATGCGCGAGGATAGCTCTCGTCGCGCTTGCTTTCTGGTCTATTGAATTTATTCTAAACTGTTATAATAACGTTAAATTTCTTATAACACAGGCATAAGCTGTGTTGTTGTTTTTGGAGTGCTTAATGAAGTTGCAGCAGCTGCGGTACATCTGGGAAGTCGCTCGCCATGACTTGAATGTGTCGGCGACAGCTCAGAGTTTATATACCTCTCAGCCTGGTATAAGTAAGCAGATTCGTCTTCTTGAGGATGAGCTGGGCGTTGAGGTATTCGCGCGCAGCGGTAAGCATTTGACTCGGGTTACCCCAGCGGGACAGGCAATTTTATCTGTTGCTGGAGAGATTCTGCAGAAAGTTGAAAGTATTAAGCAGGTTGCGCAAGAGTTTAGTGATGAGCGTAAGGGCAGTTTGGATGTAGCGACTACTCATACCCAAGCTCGTTATGCTTTACCTCCCACTATTACCGGTTTCATGAAAGAGTATCCTGATGTGTCTTTGCATATGCATCAAGGTACACCGATGCAGATTTCTGAAATGGCAGCGGACGGTACGGTTGATTTTGCTATAGCAACAGAAGCTATGTCGCATTTTAGTGATCTTATTATGATGCCTTGTTATCGCTGGAACCGCTCTGTTGTTGTGCCTAAAGACCATCCGCTTACACAGGTTTCTAAACTAACCTTAGCTGATTTAGCTGAACATCCTATAGTGACTTACGTTTTCGGTTTTACTGGGCGCTCTAAGCTGGATGAGGCTTTTATTGATGAAGGACTTGAGCCTAAGGTTGTTTTTACCGCAGTAGATTCAGACGTAATTAAAACCTATGTGCGTTTAGGGTTAGGTGTAGGTATTGTTGCAACGATGGCGTTTGATGAAAAGCAAGATAGTGACCTTGTTCGCTTAGATGCCAGTCATTTGTTTGAGCCAAGTATTACTAAAATTGGCTTTAGGAAAGGAACCTTCTTACGAGGTTATATGTA
Source organism: Neptuniibacter sp. 2_MG-2023 (assembly GCF_030547495.1). Taxonomy (NCBI): domain Bacteria; kingdom Pseudomonadati; phylum Pseudomonadota; class Gammaproteobacteria; order Oceanospirillales; family Oceanospirillaceae; genus Neptuniibacter; species Neptuniibacter sp. 2_MG-2023. The sequence goes on from NZ_JAUOQC010000023.1 coordinate 6,082, forward strand.
TGACTTTATTCAGCGCTTCGCACCGCATTTAACACCTGATGTTATTCATAAGGTCTTAGAGTGCAGCAATCGTAATGAGATTGATGAGTTATTTGCGCATCAGGTACTGCCCGATCTATAAGGTCGCGTTAATATCTACCGAAGGCTTGTTTGTTTAAACAGGCCTTTTTTGTGTCTGAGTTTTACCGTAATTAAGTCTCTACTGTGGGAATAACAGTAGAGGCGCTATCTTGATAACTCTTGGCCTGTGTAGCAAAGCCTTATCGGCTTGATTTGCCTGGGGCGTCGTAGAGCGCGTTAAATCTCGGTAGGGGGGAATCTTTACAGTAATCCGCGAGGGCGCTTAGTGACTTAAAATCATAGAAAGCGCCAATAGACACAATACTACTCACGTTAGTGGGCAGTATTGTGGTCTACAGGGTGTGTCTTTGATTATTTCTACTGTTGAGGTGTAGCCCGTCTCAGGCTTTTTAAAAAGGGCGACGATATCTGAGCTATGATAATCGTTGCCCTGTTCCTTTATGTATTCGCGGCGATAATATCGCGTAACACCATCGGTAAGATGCCTTTATGACGTATTTGATCCAGCTCTGATGAGGTATCAACACGCGAAAGCAGTTCTATTTTCTGCGAAGAGCCATCCGTCCGGTGAATAGTCAGCTCCACAGATCCCCTTGGCTCAAGTGTATTAATACCCTTCAAATCAAAGGTTTCTGAGCCATCCAAATTGAGCGAAGCGCGTGTAATCCCTTGCGGCAGTTGCAGCGGTAAAACACCCATCCCCACTAGATTGGATTTGTGAATACGCTCAAAACTTTCAGCAATAATCGCTTTTACACCGAGTAAGGCTGGCCCTTTAGCGGCCCAATCCCGTGACGATCCTGTGCCATAAAGTTTGCCACCAAACACAAGGGTAGGTGTGCCTTCTTCACGGTAACGGGCAGCGGCATCGTAAATCGACATTTGAGCAGGTTCGCCTTCAGATGGGTGGTAACTCGTTACCGCACCCGTGGTGCCAGGTAGCATCAGATTTCTGGCTTTACCGTTGCCAAAAATACTGCGTAGCATTACGTGGTGATTGCCGCGACGTGCCCCAAGTGATGTCAGATCGCTCTCGGCAACGCCTTGAGAGATCAAGTATTCGCCAGGAGGGGAGTCCGGACGTATACGGCTTACCGGCGAGATATGGTCTGTGGTTGTGTTGTCATCACACATCACCAGCATGCGCGCCCCTGAGATATTATTTAATGCGTCCGCAGGTGTTTCTAGTGAGAAACCATCGAAGAAAGAGATTTCTTCGATGTAGGTTGAATCTGGATCCCAGTCATAAACAGGGCCGGTAGGAGATGCCAGTTTCTGCCACGTATCAGGACCGTCGAGAGAGTTCTCATAGGTTTCCCTGAAGGCTTTCGGATCCATGCATTCATGCATGGTCTGAGTGATTTCGGCGTTGCTCGGCCAGATATCTTTAAGGAAGATATCGTTTCCTTCTGCATCCTGACCAATGGGCTGAGTATTCACATCAATATTCACATTGCCCGCAATGGCCATGGCAACGACCAGAGGAGGGGACATCAGGAAGTTAGTATCAACATCCGGATGTACACGGCCTTCAAAGTTCCGGTTACCGGATAAAACAGACGCGGCGATAATGTCGTGGTTTTGCAATGCGGCTTCAATGCTTGGTGCTAGAGGGCCAGAATTACCCACGCAGGTTGTGCAGCCATAACCGGCAGTATTAAAGCCCAGTGCATCCAAATGTTGTTGTAGTCCCGCCTTAGTTAAAAAGTCGGTCGCCACCGGAGATCCCGGTGCCAAGGATGTTTTAACGCCGTTAGGTACTTGCATCCCAAGCTCATTGGCTTTCTTGGCAAGCAAACCGGCTGCAATCAGCAAGCTTGGGTTAGATGTATTGGTACAGGAGGTAATCGCCGCAATGAGGATATCGCCGTCTTTTAACTCCCTCTCAGGTAAGGATACGAAAATACCGGCATCGTCTGCTTTCATCGGCGTAACGTTAGCCACTTCAGGCGTGCGATCGCCTTCAGCCGCCGCTTTTTTGAAAACGTTGCCAAGCTCACCTAGCGGTAACCTATCTTGAGGTCTTTTTGGGCCAGCAACCGAAGGCTCAACGGTGGATAGGTCAAGCTGAAGAAGGTCCGTATAGCGTGGCAGAGACTGACCAGGTGTCCAGGTCATATTTTGTGCTTTATAAAAAGCGAGTGGCAAATCGCCATCTCTGCCTGTTGCTCTTAGGTACTCGGCAGCAATTTCATCAAATGGGAAAAAGCCCATTGTTGCGCCATATTCAGGTGACATATTGGCGATGGTTGCGCGGTCAGGCAGGGAAAGGTTGGCGCATCCTTCACCGATGTATTCAACAAACTTACCAACAACACCTCCAGGATACTTGCGCAACATTTCAGTAATTGTCAGCACCAAGTCTGTCGCAGTGACGCCCTCTCTTAATGCGCCGGTGAGTTCAACCCCAACTACTTCGGGAGCTAGCATTTGCATAGGTTGGCCCAGCATGGAGGCTCCAGCTTCAATGCCACCTACGCCCCAGCCCACAATGCCTAAGGCGTTCGCCATGGGTGTATGGCTATCCATACCGATAAGTGTATCGGGGACCATCAGTCCATTAATATTGAGGTAGCCCTGTGCCAGATACTCTAGGTTAACTTGGTGAACAATACCGGTTTGTGGGGGAATAATTCTGATGGTGTCAAAGGCCTGCGCGCCCCATTTCAAAAAGGCATAGCGTTCTACATTTCTGGCCGCCTCCAGCTCCCCATTGATTCTAAGAGAAGCAGGGCTACCGGTATTGTCCATTGTAACGGTGTGATCGATAACAAGATCCGCGCGTACTAAAGGCTCAATGATGGCGGGGTCCATGCCCATGCGTTGAACGGCTGAACGCATCGCCGCAAAATCCACAATGGCGGGTGTGCCACTCAGATCGTGCATAAGGACGCGACCTGCAGTGAAAGGAATTTCGATCGGTTTTGTGCCTTGAGCTTCTGTCCAGCTTCCAAGAGCTTTAACCTGCTCAGCGGTTACACCGTTTTGGCCAACATTCCGAGCGATACCTTCCAAGATGGGACGAAGAGAAAACGGGAGTTCATCAAGATTTATACCAAATAATTCAGCGGTATCTGGAAGGCTATGGTAGCTGTATGTAGTTCCGGGAAGTGTTTTAATGGAACTGGATGGATCAAAATTGATAGGGCTTGTCATATTTTATACCTCACGCAGATGGGGTGTTTCTGGCTCTACAACTTTTTTTTTGCACGAGCCTCCGGTCATTATCGAAGCTGCTCGATTTCCTTGTTAGTCGTTTATTTAGCCGTCCAGCGAACCCTTATTACCTGCAACATATATTATTGCTTTATTTGGATTGTCGACAATGTTAGACGATAGGCATCTTAAAACAAGTCTTGAAGGCGTATTTTTGGTATAATTACATACAATCTACGACTATTTGCTAGTGAATTTGGTATAACTATGCTCCTTATAGGTAGTGCCCAGTGGGTTTATCTCCTCCGAAACTGACTATAAGCCGAACATGCTATGCGCTGTTTGAGTATCGATTAAATCACTATAGATAGGAGAGTCAGTTTACCCGCTGTGGAATAGGCTATGATTGACTTGCCTTGATCGATCCTAAAAATCAAACACGCTCTAAATGATTGTTGTTCTCAACAAGAGGGTGGGTTAGCAATGTTCGTAAAAAAACAGGCATGCCTACAACCAATGTATACCATATGTAACTTATTGATTTGTATTGTATTTATTTTATTTATATCGACTATAAGCGTTATTTAAATTGTTTTCATTGAGCTGTTTGTCGCTTTTTCCTTATAATATATGACTGATTCATAATTAGAATTAATTGAGATGAGACGCTTTACGCTATGAGTTACTATTCTGACTACCTAGAAGAAATAGAGGTTCGTAAAAAGGACCTTGGCCTGAATCCCAAACCGATTGATAGCGCTGAGCTACTTTCTGAAATCATTGCCCAGATTAAAGACGTTGGTAATGAGCATCGCGAAGCATCTTTGAACTTCTTCATCTACAACACTCTACCGGGTACGACGCCAGCGGCTGTCGTTAAAGCGGCTTTCTTGAAAGATATCGCTTTGGGTAAAGAAAAAGTTGCAGAGATCTCTCCTGAGTTTGCGCTTGAGCAGCTATCTCATATGAAAGGCGGACCTTCTGTTGAGGTACTGCTGGATATCGCGCTGTCTGATGATGCTCAGGCTGCAGCTGCGGGTGAAGTTCTGAAGTCTCAGGTATTCCTGTATGAGGCAGATACCACTCGTTTGGCTGACGCTTTCAAAGCGGGCAACGCCATCGCTAAAGATATCTTGGAAAGCTATTCAAAAGCTGAGTTCTTTACCAAGCTGGATGATATCCCAGAGAAGATCGACGTTGTTACTTATATCGCTGCTGAAGGTGATATATCTACTGACCTTCTTTCTCCTGGTAACCAGTCTCACTCTCGTGCAGACCGTGAGCTGCACGGTAAGTGCATGATCTCTCCAGAAGCGCAACAAGAAATCGTTGAACTTGGTAAGAAGCACCCTAACGCAAAAGTCATGTTGATCGCTGAAAAAGGCACTATGGGCGTAGGTTCTTCCCGTATGTCTGGTGTAAACAACGTGGCACTATGGGCAGGTGAGCCAACTTCTCCATACATCCCATTCATCAACAACCGTCCGGTCGTTGCAGGTACTAACGGTATCGCACCTATCTTCCTTACGACTGTTGGTGTAACTGGCGGTATCGGTCTAGATCTAAAAAACTGGGTTAAGAAAACCGACGCTAACGGCGAAGTTGTTCGTAACGCAAGCGGCGACCCTGTACTGGAAGAAGTATACTCAGTTGCAACGGGTACTGTTCTGACCATTGATACTAAAGCTAAGAAACTGTACAACGGCGACCAAGAACTGGTTGACGTAGCAGACGCTTTCACGCCACAAAAAGTGGAATTTATGAAAGCTGGCGGTTCTTACGCGGTAACCTTTGGTAAGAAACTGCAAACATTTGCTGCTGAAACTCTAGGCGTTGAAGCGCCAGCTGTTTACGCACCATCTAAAGAGATCTCAATCGAAGGGCAGGGTCTGACTGCTGTTGAGAAGATCTTTAACCGCAATGCGGTGGGTGTTACGTCTAAAACTCCTCTGCATACAGGTTCTGACGTTCGCGTTAAAGTGAACATTGTAGGGTCTCAGGACACTACAGGTCCTATGACTTGTCAGGAACTGGAAGCTATGGCTGCTTCTACTATCTCTCCAAGTGTTGATGGTGCCTTCCAGTCTGGTTGTCACACAGCCTCTGTATGGGATAACAAAGCTAAGGCAAATACGCCTAAGCTGATGGCGTTCATGAATGCGTTCGGAGTAATCACAGCACGTGATCCGAAAAATGTTTACCATGCAATGACTGACGTTATTCACAAAGTATTGAATGACATCACTGTTGACGATCGCGCAATCATCATCGGTGGTGACTCTCACACTCGTATGTCTAAAGGCGTTGCGTTCGGTGCTGACTCCGGTACGGTTGCAATCGCACTGGCAACGGGTGAATCGGCTATGCCAATCCCAGAGTCTGTGAAGGTCACCTTTAAAGGTCACATGAAGCCTCATATGGACTTCCGTGACATCGTACACGCGACTCAAGCACAGATGCTGCAGAAGTTCGGTGGCGAAAACGTATTCCAGGGTCGTGTGATTGAAGTACAAATTGGTACTTTGCTGGCTGATCAGGCCTTCACGTTTACTGACTGGACTGCAGAAATGAAAGCGAAAGCTTCTATCTGTATCTCCACTGACGATACCCTAATCCAGTCTTTGGAGCTGGCTAAGTCTCGTATCCAGATCATGATCGACAAAGGTATGGATAACGAAGCTTGCATGTTACAAGGTCTGATTGACCTAGCTGACAAGCGTATCGCTGAAGTTAAATCTGGCGAAGCACCTGCTTTGGCTCCAGATGACAACGCTAAGTACTATGCTGAGTTGGTTGTTGACTTGGACGCAATCGACGAGCCAATGATTGCTGACCCAGACGTAAACAACGAAGACGTTTCTAAGCGTTATACTCACGATGTGATCCGTCCAGCTTCTTACTATAATGGCCGTAAAGTTGATCTGGGCTTCGTAGGCTCTTGTATGGTCCATAAAGGCGATATGCAGATCATCGCTGCGATGCTGCGTAACCTTGAGAAGAAAGGTCCTGTCACCTTTAAAGCGCCATTGGTTATTGCGCCACCGACTTACAACATCGTTGACGAACTGAAAGCTGAAGGTGATTGGGAGCTGCTGGAGAAATTCGCCGGTTTCGAATTCTCTGACGCGCATCCAAAAGAAGCGGCACGTACCAAGTACGAAAATATTATGTACTTGGAGCGTCCTGGATGTAACTTGTGCATGGGTAACCAAGAAAAAGCAGAACCGGGTGACACCGTGATAGCTACTTCTACTCGCCTGTTCCAGGGCCGTGTTGTAGAAGATACTGCAGAGAAGAAAGGTGAGTCTCTATTGGGGTCTACCCCAATGGTTGTACTTTCTTGTGTCCTAGGTCGTTTCCCAACTCTAGAAGAGTACAAAGAAGCGGTTGAAGGTATCAATCTGACGTCTTTCACACCACCGACTGAAGATTTGAGTGTCGCGCATGCTATCCCAGCTGCACGTATCTAATTACTGATAACGTGCCAACAAAAAAGCCCTGATCCTTCAGGGCTTTTTTATGCTTGCGGGTTAGTTTTTTATTCTGATCCCCGATGACTAACGCTGTGCTATTCGCGCTTTTCGCCAAACCTATTGCCGCATGAACATTGCCTCAATCGTCACTCTATCCTTATCAAATGGTGCTCCATCGATTACTTTTATAGCAATCTATTGGCAGTCTGCTTTAACGTTAATATCAATGGCTTCTTATCAAATACCAATGCCGCTTAATTGGCTCCAATTCGGATGTCAGTTGTATGCCGTACATTCCTAGCGGATAAGTTCAGCTGTTTTATTGGCATCACTCTGTATTGAGCGCTTAACCTCGCGAAAATTCCGTTCCATTGTTAGCCTGTGCTGATAGCGCTTAGCTACAGTTTTAACGCTGAGCTCTCTGCACGCGATTTAACCGAAGCAGGGGCGTTCTGTGCTTTTGGGGGCGTTATTCTGCATGTTCAGGGTAATCTAAGAGCAGGAAGAGTCCTTGCCTCTATGGTCTATGAGTCGTAATAGTCATCTATGTTAGTGCTGTCTCGTTGAGGAATACTCGGAAATATAGTGTTGATTGGCGGATGGAATTCTGTCCGCTGGCAACGTAACTATTAAGACTGTCGATAATTTACAGACCAATACTTTAGGATGAAGTCAAAAGAATATTGTTTGTTAGATGAACGTAAGTGGTTTGAATTGTATGATGTTTATCTGAAATAAGGTAATACATGTTAATTTAGTCTAAATTAGAATTTAATTTGCTTAATATATGCGATTTATGGCCGATAGATTTGTAATCTGTCGTTTGTCAGGATATAAACAAACAGTTGTTTACATCTTTCTCATCGTTAGAACGATAATTATAGGATAGGAGGGAGCCTTGAATTCTCCAATTTGGGATGCGTTAGCTGATTGGGAACTAAATTCGGATTTTGATAGCCCAAACACCGGTCGTATCCAAGCTGCATTTGATGCACAGCATCCTAGATACCTTATTTATAAGGGTCATCAAGGAAAACGAATCTTGTACCATTTCACCCGTATGGTTGCAGCGGAGCCGGATAAACTACGTCTTCATACTAAGCGGATTTACTTATCTATTGCTTGCTACGATAGCGAAGCACTCGAAGGCGCGTTTGCTGATTTCTTATTAGTGCTGGGTAAAAAGGGCGCTACATTACGGAAAAGGCTTTTTGAGCAAGCTAAGTCAGTTATGACACCAGAAGTTCAAAAGATCATAAAGCGCGCTATAGAAGAAGATAATCTGGAAGGCTTATCTAAGCTTTCTACAAAGCATTCAGTATTGATCAATGGACGCTTTCAGCCTGCTAGTCTACATGGATGAAATTAAGGGTAGCTGAATTTAAATGAGTATAAGAAGAAACAATCAGTTAGAAAATGTACGTAAGGTTGCTTTGGTTGGTTTTATTGGACCCAATCAGGCAATGCTTGAATATTGTTTTTCTTCTGTTGTCGATTGTGAACTAGTGAACGCAAGTAGTGCGGCTATCATTATTGTCAATGGTGATCAAGCGAGTAAAGATGCTGATGTGCAGCAGCAGATCAATGAAAAATTTGCCGATACTTATAAAATCGTCATCAGCATTAGAGATCTAAGCTGGGATGGATTTGTTCTTCTTAAAAAGCCACACAATTCTGATGATTTACTTAATCTCGTTAGGGGATTTGATATTGAATCGGAGAGCGCTGACTCTATTACTGGCGACAGCAAACCATCCGAGCAGCAAGTACGTCCCGGAGATGTTGATTTTTATCGTGGTGGACAGTATTCCAAAAAACGGAAAAGTGAAGCACTTAAACAGAAGTTGATGCGTGGTAATTTAGTGGTAAGCGCTTCTGACCGTTTAGTTCAGCAACTTGAAGAAGAGATTAAAGCACAAGAAGCTGAGCTGAGAGCCAAATTAGAGGCTGAGAAGCTTGAACAGACGAAAGCGCTTTTGGCGAAAAAGAAGGCGCTAAAGCTTAAAGAACTGAAGCTTCAAAAGTTAAAACAGGAACGTTTAGAGCAAGAGCGTTTAGAACAGGAACGCTTAGAACAAGAGCGTTTGGAACAGGAGCGTTTAGAGCAGGAACGGTTAAAAGAAGAACGTGCAGAGCAAGATCGCTTGAAAGAAGAGCGTATTGAGAAAAAACGCTTAGAAGAGGAGCGTATAGAAAAAGCACGTTTGACGCAGGAGCGCATTAATAAGGCTCGCTTGGAAAAGTTGCGCATAGAAAAAGCCCGCAAAGAGAAAGAGAAAGAGAATTTAAAGGAAGCTCAATCCAACGAAGCGGCTGATAAGACCGAGCTTCAAGTCGATGATTTGGATGTCGATGATTTGGATATAGAAGCGTTAGATGCGGATAGACAGCGATTTGCTAAGCATGAGCTCACACCAGAAGAGGTTGTTCAGCGTTGTGGCAACTCCGGAGATGTTGATCTTAGTAAGAAAGAAGAGAGAAGGCGTATATTTTTTAGTGCTGAAGACTCTCTGCTCGCAAAAATTATAGAAGCGGTCGCTCTAGCAAAGAAAATGGAGCAACCTATCGAAATCACCGGATTGCCGGGAGAGATGTACTACTTTCCTGAGGAACAGGTGTTTTACTCTACATTTACTGACGACTTTTTAAACCAACTTGCTTTAACCCGTTTTGGTTATCAGGAACTTGATATAGAAGCGCAAAGTGAGTTTGAGTTAGAAGGTAAAAGTAAGCATCTCGTAGAAGATGCACAAACGTTGATCTGGAAAGTGGCTATCTGGACAGCGCGAGGACGGTTATTTAATGGGATGGATCCCGAAAAGAATATGCAATTATCTACACGGCCTGATTTTGTTCGCTTTCTGCCATTGCCAAGTGGTGAAGAGATCAGTGAAGTATGGGCTGGACATAGTTTGTCTGCGTTAGATGTTGTAAGGATATTAGATGTTCCTCAACGTGTTGTATTTTCATTCATGTCAGGGGCATATTCACTTGGATGGTTTCAGGAATGAAACAGAGTTAGACGATAGGTTTCGGAGTTAATTTGTGACGAGTGCTACTATTCAGAATCAGTTTATTCAAATCTGTCCGGCAGGTGCCTTTTATGCAACTGTAGGATCAGAGCCTGATGATGCCAGAGCTCTACTATTGCAGCTGCTTAGTACAGATGTATCGCTGCCTTTTAGTCACGAGCTGATCATGGAGTTAACTGACTTAGAAGAAACTGAAGCGAAAGAGCTTTTTGATAAGCTGTTAGAGAAGAATTTTGTACAGTTGAGTGACACGCCTGTGCGTGTTGTTGATGATTCTATTGAAAAAATTCTTCCTGGTTTATTGGCGAACCTTTCCAGTACTTCTAAAGTTGCGTTAGCGGACGATCATGGTTTTTGCCTTGGTTCCACCGGTTATAACCCAGATCATGCTGAGGCATTATGTGCTTTAGCCGCTGATATTAGTTCACTGCATGAGAGGCATAGTCTTCTTCTGAACCGTGACCTTTCCTTTATGGGGGAGTCATGGGGAATGCTTGATCCAGTGGGATTAAGCCAAGTTGGTTTCTGGGTGATTCATTTAGGCCACCAGCGCTTTGTGCTGGTTATCGATCAGATGCCACGATTGAATCACAATAATTATGTTGATTTATTAAGTGCCTTAGCACGGCGCTATCTCGATTATTGATGTTGATCAATAACCGATTTTTAAATTCCTGTATTTTAACGCCTTACATTAAAGGAGTATGTATATGCGCTCAGAAATGTTGACCTCTATACTGAGTGACTTGAACGGAACTTCGGCAGAAATCGAAGCGTCCGCTGTCATTTCAACAGATGGTCTAATGATCGCAGCTCTTCTTCCAGCAGGTCTGGATGAAGATAGAGTCGGTGCAATGAGTGCGGCAATGCTTTCACTAGGTGAACGTACTGCCACTGAGCTTGCACGTGGAGAACTAGAACAAGTACTCGTAAAAGGTGATAAAGGTTACATACTGATGACTCATGCAAATGATGAATCTGTATTGACTGTTGTTGCTAAACCGAATGCTCGTCTTGGCTTAATCTTTTTGGATGTAAAACGTGCAGCAGAGGCAATAGGGAAGATACTCTAAGCCGTTTTCCCCAAACAACAGAATAGGTTTTTTGATGCCTGAACATGATGTAAAAGATGTTCGTGATATAGTCATCAACTATCATGATGGAACTTCTCGTAAAGCAATCGTTCTTGATCGAGAGGTTCCTTATCCTGAGGGAAAACTGATCGTTTCCCGCACTGATACTCAAGGCGTTATCACTCATGCTAATCAAGCATTTGTGGAAATGTCTGGCTATACCGAAGATGAATTAATTGGTACTAATCACTATATTCTTCGGCATCCCGATATGCCCTCAGTGGCTTTCGCTGGGCTTTGGGAAACAATAGAAGCAGGTAATAAATGGCATGGTTACGTAAAGAACTTACGTAAAGATGGTGCTTATTACTGGGTCAAAGCGACGGTTATTCCAAACATACGTAATGGTGTGGTTGTTGGATATACCTCGGTAAGACGTAAACCTTCACGCAGTAAAATTTCTGAAAGTGAAGCGCTATATAAAACACTTAGCTAGGTTGCGTCTAAAATGACATTGAATTTAACGGTTAGTCCTGATTTTGCGCCAGACCATATCTCCGGTTGGTTTATTTTCAATACTTGGTTACAGAGACAGTTAGGGACTGGGGTTCACCTAGAGCTTTATGATTGTTTTGATGCCCAACGTAAAGATATTAAAGCCGGCAAGTTTGATTTGGTTTATGCGAACCCCTTTGATGCGTCTATGCTAGTGCGCGAACTTGGTTTCAAAGCTCTCGTACGGCCCATATCAAAGCCTGATGAAACTATTATCGCAACCCATAAAGATGCTGCCATCCAATCGGTAGAGGATTTAAAACCCGGAGCGACCTTAGTTACAACAGATGACCCTGACGTTAACCGCATTGGTATGATCATGCTGGAGCCAGCAGATCTGGATGCAAGTAATACAGAAACCTTAGCCGTTGACAGTTATGTGATCGTTGCTAAAAATGTATTGAATCAAAATGCGGATGTCGGCTTTTTTCTAAAAGATGCCTATGATGAGCTATCTGATCTTATTAAAAACCAGATGAAAATTTTGGTGAGTAGTGAAATTAGTGTTGTGCATCACACCTTATTATTAAGTCCTAAACTGCAAAAATATGCGTCTACCATTCAGCAGCGTCTCATTAATATGATCGATGATGAAAAAGGGCGTAGTGTTCTTGAAAGTATGAACCTTCTTGGCTGGGAGGCGATGACTGAAGAGGAAACCGAGTTTATGATCGACTTGATAGATACCTTGATCGACGAATAGTTTGCTCGTTATTCGGCTTTGCAGAGCAGCTCACATAAAGTGATTGCTCTGCCTATTTCTTTATTCTTATAGTACTGAGCTAAAGCCTTCAAATGAGGGCGGTCCTAAATAGATATCGGTGGCGGGTTTCGCATTAGCGTGCGCTTTACGAAAAGCTTCTGATTTAGTCCATCCCATAAATGCCTCTTCCGATTCCCAAACACTATGAGATGCAAACAGTGTGCACTCCTCATCGGTTTTTCCTTGTAGAAGATTAAAGCTTTTAAAGCCTGGAACCTCATCTAGAAAGGTTTCACGATTTTTCCAGATATTAATAAAGTCGTCTTCTTTTCCTAGTGCGATTCTGAATCTATTCATTGCTACATACATTGATACAGTACCTACTTATTTTTTAAAAAATTAATATAACCGATTAAATGACAACAACCTATCTGTCATTACTACGTTTATTATTGATCCGCTTTCATACTAAGAGCGATACGTTTTCTTTTAATATCAACTTCAGTTACGCGTACGCTAACGATTTGACCGGGTTTAACGACAGTATGGGGGTCTTTAACAAACTTATTTGCCAACTGAGATATATGCACAAGCCCATCTTGATGTACGCCTATATCAACAAAAGCGCCAAAGTTAGTGACGTTGGTCACCGTACCTTCTAGTTTCATGCCCTCATGTAGATCAGCGATGCTTTCAACACCCTCTAGTAATCTAGCAGCCCTGAACTCAGGGCGGGGGTCGCGGCCCGGCTTTTCTAATTCAGCCATGACATCAGTAATCGTATATTGTCCATATTTATCACTGATAAAGTCAGAGGGGCTGAGTTTACCTAATAAATGCCTATCACCGATTAGCTGTGCAATAGGGCAGTTACTGCGTTTGGCTATTTGCGTAACCAAATCATAAGATTCGGGATGTACCGCCGAGTTATCAAGAGGCTGAGTGCCATTTCGTATTCTTAAAAACGCTGCGGATTGCTCGTAAGCTTTAGGGCCCAGCCTAGGTACCTTTAATAATTGCTGACGCGATTTAAAACGACCTATTTCGTTACGGTATTGAACAATGTTGTTTGCGAGTGTTTGGTTTAATCCAGAGACTCTTGTTAACAGCGCTTCGGAGGCACTATTAATATCAACACCTACCGCATTTACACAATCCTCTATAACGGTTTCTAACTGCTCAGAAAGGTGGTTTTGGTTCACGTCATGTTGATATTGTCCGACGCCAATCGCTTTAGGCTCAATCTTTACCAGTTCAGCAAGAGGATCTTGCAAACGTCTCGCAATGGAAACAGCACCACGAATCGTAACATCCAGATCGGGAAACTCTTTTGCTGCCAGTTCGGAGGCTGAATAAACTGATGCACCCGCTTCACTGGTAATCAGTTTTTGCGCATGGATATCAGTGTGTTCCTGTAATAGTTCAGAAACCAGCTTTTCAGTTTCTCTTGAGCCTGTGCCATTACCAATGCTGATTAACTCGACTTGATAACGGTGACAAAGTTCGTAGAGTTTGTCCTTAGAGGGCTGCCAATCGTTTTTAGGCGGGTGAGGATAGATAGTCGTGTAGTTGATCAGTTTTCCTGTTTCATCAACCACAACGGCTTTAACACCGGTTCTAAGGCCAGGGTCCAACCCTAAGGTAACTTTAGGGCCCGCTGGAGCGCTGAGTAGCAGATCTCTAAGATTACGGCTAAAGACCAGAATTGCCTCGTTCTCTGCTTGCTCTTTGTAATGCTGTATCAACTCTTTCTGAAGCTTAGTGCGTAAGCGGGTTTTCCAGCAGCTTTTGAGTTGATCCTGCAACCATTCTGCGCCTTCACCATTACGAGGTAGTTGTAAGTATCGAGTGATCAGTTGTTGGCAGTGCTCTTCATCGGGAATGATAAGCTTTAGTTTTAATATGCCTTCATTAGTGCCACGTAACTGAGCTAGCATCCGATGGGAGGGGATTATCTTTAGTTTCTCAGTGTAATCAAAATAATCTCTAAATTTAGCGCCGGCGTCTTCCTGTCCTTTAACGACTGAAGCGTGCAGTTGCGCCTGTTCAGTTAAGGTAGAGCGTAAACGGTTTAACAGCTCAGCATGTTCACAGATGCGATCACTCAGTATAGCGCTGGCACCTTCTAGTACCCCATCAATATCAACAAAGCCTTTGTCTGGATTTACAAAGCCGCTACTTAATTGAGAAGGGGCGGTGTGAGGCTTCGCGATAATCTTATCTAAGAGTTGATCAAGCAGTGCCTCACGGGCTATCTGTGCTTTAGTACGGCGCTTACTTTTATAAGGAAGATAAAGGTCTTCTAGTTGTGTTTTGTTATCCGTTGATAGAATCGCCTGTCTTAACTGAGGTGTAAGGCTGGATTGTTCGTCTATATTTTTAAGAATAACGTTCCGGCGGGCACCTAATTCTCTTAAATAGATAAGTCGTTGGGATAAAATGCGTAACTGTTGATCGTCCAGTGCGCCGGTCAGCTCCTTACGGTAGCGTGCAATAAAAGGGACGGTATCTCCACCATCTAAAAGTTTTATTGCGGCGTCAATCTGAGGGAGCTTAACGCCCAGCTCATCGGCAATTTTTTTCGCTATCATCTGTAGATCAAGCCTTATTCAGAGTTTGCAAGATCCACTGTTTTAGCTGTGCTTCCTGTAATGCACCTGATACGCGATCGATCTCATGACCATTTTGGAACATGATAATGGTGGGAATGCTTCTGATATGCATATTCGCACTAACTTTTTGAGCCTGTTCTGTATCTACTTTAGCAAACAGCAGTGTTTCAGTCTCCGCGGCTGTTTTCTCAAAAATAGGTTTCATCATTTGACAGGGGCCACACCAGCTTGCCCAAAAATCGACAATAACGGGTAGTTCGTTTTGACTGATATATTTCTCAAAATTAGCATCAGTTAATTCAGCGGGGCTATAAGTATGCAGTGCGCCTTTACACTTTCCGCACTTGCCCTGCAGATGGGACTTGTCATCAGGTATACGGTTGGAGGTCATGCAAGTAGGGCAGACAATGATCATAACGTTCTCTCTAAGCATTGTGTTTACAAATATAATAACGTGCATCACAACTGATATGGAGATAAAAATAGATCTATTCTTTAAAGTCATATCAATCGCCTTTTCCAAAGGCGCTGTAATCCTCTATGCTACGGCCATATTTTCATTGAATGTAATGGGTATGCTTTATGATTGATCAGAACGACATAAGAGAAACGCGTGGCCGCTTAACAACGAGAACCATTGCAATGCCCGCAGACACTAACCCATCAGGTGATATCTTTGGGGGTTGGGTTTTATCGCAAATGGATATAGCGGCAGGTATCTGTGCAGGTCAGCGGGCACAGGCGCGTGTTGTAACAGCATCCCTTGATAGCATGAGTTTTATTCGTCCGGTAAAAGTAGGGGATATTCTGGGTGTTTACACTGATGTCACCCGCGTGGGGCGCAGTTCGATGGATATACATGTGGAGGCTTGGGTTCGTCGCGGCCGTATAGGGCAACGAGAAAAAGTAACCGAAGCGACCTTTAAATTCGTTGCTATTGATGAGCAGGGTAATCCAACACCTGTACCAGCTGAAGCGGATCTCCCTGATTACGTAATGGAGCTATAAACCGTGACACAATTTGTGCCTGTGGAAGAGCTTACCCCACTTGAGGTTGAGTCAGGATGTGATTACGCCTATTTGGTTATGCATGCTGATTCAGAAGATAAACTGTTTCTTGCCTACGCCTCTAAACGCGACTTTCTTTCGGTTCCGCTGACCTACCAGATACTTTACTTTAGCTGCTCATCTGTTTTGGAAGTTCATAAAATGGGCATGGATGAATATTTGGATGGGTTTGAGGAGGATGTTCTGATTCCTGAGCCTGGTTTCTACCAGTTTGAAACTCATGATGATGGTAGCGATTCCGCAGAGGAAGAGCTTGATATTATGCTCTTGGCTGATCCCGTTAGTGTGCTTGAAATTATGTATGAGCGTATGGATAAACTACCTGAGGTTTACCATTGCGCTGATGCAAAAACCGCACTTATTACTGCCTTGTCCGCCCTAAGCTAGCGGAGTCGAACGGTACAAATGATAAGGAAGTTCAAAGCTCTATGATGCGTATTTTACACACCTCTGATTGGCATCTTGGTCAACACTTTATAGGTAAAAGCAGATTAGCTGAACATCAAAAATTTATTCAGTGGTTGCTTGATAAAATTAAAGAAAAACAAATAGATGCAGTGGTTATTGCAGGTGATATCTACGATACGGGATCGCCACCCAGCTACGCCCGTGAGCTATATAATCAGCTGGTAGTTTCTATCAATAAGCTAGGCTGTCAGCTGATCGTTTTAGGTGGAAATCATGATTCAGTTTCAACCTTAAATGAATCTAAAGGACTGCTTAAATACCTAAGCGCAGATGTGATTGCCAATGTACAAGACAACCTAAGTGATCAGGTGATTACACTTAACAATCGTCAGGGCGAACCTTCAGTCATTTTGTGTGCGATACCCTATATAAGACCCCGAGATGTACTGCAAAGTCATGCGAATGAATCGGCTAGCGATAAAGCGCAAGCGCTAGGTAATGGGATTGCCGAGCATTATCAGCAGGTATATGAAGCAGCCGATCAAAAACGCAAAGCACTAGGATTAGAACTGCCGATTATTGCCACCGGCCACTTAACCGCTATGGGGGTTAAAAGCTCAGATTCGGTAAGAGATATCTATGTAGGTTCTTTAGAGGCCTTTCCTGCGAGTGCCTTTCCGCCTGCCGATTATATCGCGCTAGGTCATATACACCGTCCGCAGATCGTTGCTAAATCAGAACATATACGTTATTGCGGATCGCCCATCGCATTGAGTTTTGATGAACTGGGCAGTCAAAAACAGGTGCTGATGGTTGAGTTTGATGATACCGCTTTAGTGAGTGTAGAGCCGCTCTATGTCCCTCAATTTCAGCCTATGCAAGTGATTAAGGGGGACCTTAAAACTATTGAAGAGGCACTGCTTGAGATTGATCGCACTGAGCATGAGTTACCTGTATGGCTTTCTATTGAAGTTGAAACTCAAGATTACCTGAATGACCTGACGCAACGTATAGAGAAACTGACCCAAGATATGCCGGTTGAGGTATTACTCCTACGTCGAGCGCGTAAGCAGCGGTCTAGCGAGATGATCCGTCAAGAGACAGAGACACTGGATGAGCTGAATCCCTTTGAGGTCTTTGAACGGCGCTTAGAAAGTGAAGTATTTGAAGGTGATGAAGACAAACTTCGCCTGCAACGAATTAAAGAACGTTTTGCCCAGATTGTTAATCAAGTGGAAGAGGAGAACGGTTTCGCCCCGAGTAAGCCGGTTTCTACAGCCATTGATGCCGCTAAGGTTGTTCCTGAAGCGACAAGGCTAGCGCTTAATGAGGCTATGCCCATAGTGACAGATGTAGAACCTGTCGCGTCAACTCAAGTTGAAGCTGAAGCCTTGCCCTTGTTTGATGAGGAACCACCGCTTTCAGCGACCTCAGCGGTACAGGTTACCTCCACCGCCGTACCCGCAAAAAAGTCTAAAAAAGAGAGTGACGCACCGATTGTGGATGATCTTTTTGCAACGGGAGATGATGTATGAAAATTCTATCCCTACGTTTTAAAAACATTAACTCCCTGAAAAACGAATGGAAAATTGATTTCACAAAATCGCCTTTTGTCGACAATGGCTTGTTTGCCATTATCGGGCCGACCGGTGCAGGCAAAACCACCATTCTTGATGCCATCTGTCTCGCCCTTTATCACCGCACACCTCGATTGGTTAATATTTCTAAGTCGACCAACGAGCTGATGACGCGTGGTACAGCGGATGCGTTAGCCGAAGTTGAATTTGAAGTAAAAGGTAAACGCTATAGGGCATTTTGGAGTCAACGCCGTTCTCGTAACCAGGTAGATGGAAACCTGCAAGACGCTAAAGTTGAGCTGGCAGATATCACCGACTCACCGACAGGTACTATTCTGGCCAGTCAGATTAAAGTGAAGAGCCAGTTAATTGAGCAGATAAGCGGTTTGGATTTCGATCGTTTCACTAAATCGATGATGCTCTCCCAGGGACAGTTCGCTGCTTTTTTAAATGCCGATGCCAATGAGCGAGCAGAACTACTCGAAGAGTTAACCGGCACTGAGATCTATGGCCTTATCTCTGAAAAAGTCTTTCTCCGTTATAGTGAAAGCAAACAAGCCTTAGAGAAGCTACAAGCTAAAGCTGAAGGTGTGGAACTGCTTACGCAAGAGCGTTTAACTGAACTTATGGAAAAACGTGACGCCCTAGGTCAGCAGTTTACGGAGAAAAATAGCCAGTTTGAGCAGTTACAAAAACAAGCTACCTTTTTGGCTGAAAAGAAAAAAGCGCTTAATACACTGGCTCAGACAGAGAGGGAACTGGTTACAGCAGAGGAACAGCTTGCGCGTGAAAAACAGAATTTTGAGCGTTTAGCGCAAAGCACATTGGCCGAAAAGCTAAGCCGCGTTTATAACCCGTTAAAAGCGAACGAACCTAAGTTAGTAAAAATCGATGCTGAATTAAGCGCGTTAGCCGAGTCGAAAGCGCAAAAGAGTACAGAGGTTGAGACGCTACAGACCCGCCAGAGCGTAGAGCAGGATGCCCTGCAAACCTTAAAACAAAACAATGCCGCGTTAGAAACACTGTTAAATGAAAAAGTGGTGCCACTCGATGCCGCTTATCAGCAGCAGGTTGATCAGTTAAAGGAAAAAGAGTCCCAGCTCCAACAGCTACAATCAGAGCAAGTGGAGTGCGAACAGACACTTAACAAAAATCAACAACGCAGTGATGAACTAAACCAGCGCCGTGGCGAGATCAGCAGTCTATTAACTAACCCATCTATCAATAAAGCGTTAGTGGATAAACTCCCTCTTTGGCGCGCACAGTTTGGGCGAATGATAGAGCTGCAAGCGGTTGAGCAAGCTAAACAAGCTGAGTTAACAGAGCTACAGCAAACACGGGTTGAACAGCAACAGAAACTGAGCCAGGCGGATAAACAGCTAGATGAGGCAAGGTTAAACGTGGCCCATGCCCAGCAGCAGCTCGATAACCAAGCCGCATCACATCAACAGGATAGCCAAACTTTACAGACCTTTCTTGAGCAATCTTTACATAGGGTGATGGGGGAACGTGGTGTTGTTGGACAGCTACCCGCTATCGCCTCAAGTTTTACAAAACTGTCGGCAGAAAAAGCAGCACTACAGGATAAAATAGCGCAAGCGAATCAAGATAAGCAGCACATTGATCAGCAGCTCAAGCAGTTTCGGGAAGCGTATAAAGATAAACGCGAGCAGCTTAGCGATATAGAACAGCGCTTAACATTAGAAAAACAGATCTCAGATCTGACGGCAGCGAGACAGCAACTTCAACCGGATCAGCCTTGTCCTTTGTGTGGCTCAAAAGAGCACCCGCTGGTGGGTAGCTATCAAGAGATAGATCAGAGTGAAACGGAGTTACGTTATACTAAGCTTAAAAGCACGCTGGAAAATATCCAAAATCAGGGAGTTGAGCTTAAAGCGGAACTTGGTAAGCAGGAGCAGTTGCTTCAAAGCGCTACTGAGCGTCTAGAGCAGATCGACACCGATATACAACAGGAGATGGATCGTTGGCAGGGGCTTGTATCGGGTCTGCCTTATGCTAATCCATCCCAGTCACCCATTGATATAAACGATCAGGCCGCTTATGCCGCGTTAGCTCAGGCGCTTGAGCAACGAATGACCTTTTTGCAAACACAGATTGAAGAAGCAAAACGTTACAACGCTCAAGTTCAAACCGCCCAAACCCAATTACAGCAGGAGGAAGGGCAGCAAGCGTTAACGCAAAAAGCGTTAAATTATAGCGAGCAAACCATTAGCTCTTTGAGCCAAACGCTTAAAAAAGCAGTAGAAGAGAGCGAAACCCTCAAACAAAGCCTAGCCGAAAGCATCGGTGCACAACAGTTGCCGATGCCAGAGCTTGCAAATGCGACGCAGTGGCTAGAACAACTTAGTGCAACGGTAGAAAGCTACCTAAAAGCTGAAGAAGAAAAACAGCAGATAGAGATAGAGATCGCGGCACTCACTTCAGAGCGAGAGCAAACCCAGCGACAGGCAGAAAAAATCACACAGAGGCTGGGACAAGTTACGACAGAATTACAGGCCATTAAGGAGCGAGCTGAGAGCAATCGTCAGCAGCGCTACGCATTATTTGCCGATAAACAGGTGGATGAGGCGCGGCAACAGGCCCAAACTGCGCTACGGGACTCAGAGCAGAGCTATCAAACGACCCATGAGCAGCATCAGCTTATCAATCAGCAGCTACAGGACCTTAACGCAACAGAAAATGCGTTGCAGGAGCAGAGGGCGAGTTTACATACAGAGGGTGAACAACTCCGTAATGAGTGGGATGCGCAACTGGCTCAGAGTCCTTTTGGGAGTGAGGCCGAGTACCTAGCGGCGCTACTTAATGATGAGCAGCGTGCGCAACTGCAAGAACAGAAAGATCAACTAAGCACCGCATTGCAGCGATCTATCGCGTTAAAAGAGCAAGCAGAGCAACGGTTAGAAACATTACTTGCTGAGTATAGCGGGGGAGAAAGCGACCCTGAAGCACTGCCGAGTCTTGAGCAACGCATGAGTGAAGACAAAGAGGCGTTAAGAGAGATAACCCATGAACAAGGCCAAGTCAGTGCTCTGCTAGATGATGATAAAGCCCGCCGTGAGGGACAAACTCAGCTCTTTAAGCAAATTGAAGCCTCTAAACAGCAGTACGATGATTTAGCCTATCTACAAAGCTTAATTGGTTCGCAAAAGGGGGATAAGTTTAGACGCTTTGCCCAAGGCCTAACACTTGATCATCTAGTCCACCTTGCTAACGTTCAGCTAGAACGACTGCATGGCCGTTACTGCTTACAGCGCAAACAGGGCGCAGCCTTAGAGTTAGAAGTGCTGGATACTTGGCAGGCTGACACCTCAAGGGATACCAAAACCCTCTCCGGTGGCGAAAGCTTTTTGGTTAGTTTGGCGCTCGCCTTGGCTCTATCTGATCTAGTGAGTCAAAAAACCAGTATCGACTCACTCTTCCTAGATGAGGGCTTTGGCACCTTAGACAGTGAAACCTTAGACACCGCCCTCGATGCACTCGATAGCCTCAATGCCTCAGGCAAAATGATTGGAGTCATCAGCCATATCGAAGCCATGAAAGAACGAATCCCTGTACAGATTAAAGTGAATAAAATGAGTGGCCTAGGTACAAGCCGACTTGATGAACAGTTTGCTCGGGCGGGGTGATGGATAGACTTACTGTTGGCGAGCCTCTGAACCGCTCTTATGTTTATATAAAACTAATCTGTAAATAGACGAGACTAGGCTCTTTATCGCTTTTTTTATTATTAAATTTCGACCAACGATAGGCCTTCTACAAGGAACATCCTAATCTAGGCGCTCACCCCGTGAGCGAAGGTTGTATAGCAAATATTTTATCCTGCTTTATTTTATGTAAGGATAGTAGGACAATTTTGTATATTTTCTCCGGTAATAGGAAAAATTAGCTAAGGAAAGCTTATGATAATCAAAGAGCTAGGTTGTTTTTCTCAAGTTTTTTCATGTAGATATATGACAAATTGTCGTGTTTAAACGCGACAATCTGTCATATATTTAGCTGTTAGGCATCAAGGAGGATTCGTGCCGTTAATTAACTTCCCATCCCAATGTAACGTTCAAGCGATTTTTGATTTTTGCTCAAAGATCGAAGAATGCGCCAATGAAGAAAAAGTAACTATCGACTTTTCAAATATGGGAAGAGTTGAGCCTTTTACTATGGTTTATGTAGCCAAATTTATTCGTGATTTCAATAGGAGAAACAAAGAAACTCGAGTTATGTGTCGTGGACACAAAGGAAAAGACTATGCTGCAAACATGGGCTTTTTCAGAGCTTTCGGTTTAAAACATGGAAGAGAACCTAATTGCGTCGATGGCAATGACCGATTTGTACCATTCACAATATTAAGAGTGCAAACAATTATAGACGAGGCATCCGCTGAATGGGAAGCTGAACAAAATGTAATAGAGCGAAGATCTGAACACTTGGCCAAGATACTATCGCAAGAAGAGCACGGCGATTTAAACGATGCCTTAACTTTTTCTATTCGGGAAATAATGAGAAACGTCTACGAGCATAGTAATTCAAAAAGTCTCGAGTACTGCGCTCAATATTGGCCTTATTATAACAAAGTTGAAATTGCGATTGTCGATAATGGGAAAGGCTTGAAAGCTTCACTTAAGGACAACCCTCATATAGAAATTGAAAGCCATTGCGACGGCATCCAGCAGGCTTTGATGCCTGCAATTTCAAGTAAAAATTATAAAGGGGCAATAATTGATACAGAGGACCCTTGGCATAATTCAGGTTTCGGTTTGTATATGATAAATCGTATTTGTCGTTTAGGTGGCAGCTTTATTGTTTGTTCAGGTGATCATGCAATTAAGTTAGACGTTAACGGTAAAGAGCATATAGATTTACCTCACCTTTGTCGGGGCACTGCAGTAAGAATGGTTTTAAATACGAGCCGACTAACGGCTCTAAGTAATATGCTCGCTAAATTCAGAGACGAAGGGTATGAAGTCGCGAAGCAAATTAAAGGTGTTGGAATGTACAAAGCATCTGTAGCATCTCAGATGCTTTCAAGAGATTTCGTGAAAAATGATGCCTAACAAACGCATTAAACCTCGCTTTGCTCGTTGGGACAACTACTCGTTGGCTGGCGCTTCGCGCAAGTTTAGCCAACAAGTAGTTACCCTTTATGCGAGGCGTTATAAATTTTTAGCACTATGAAATATTTAAAATATTCGTTATCGATAATAGCTCTCTTAGTTTTCGGACAGTACGGCTGGTATTTGATGGCTACAGAAATAAATAAGCACGCAGATTCTGCTGCTACTGCAATCATCGAAGATACCCTTGGTTCTAATGCTGCTTACGATATTTCCCAGTTACGTAAGTTAGAGTCAAAGTTACGAGACGGTGATATTGAATCTTCTATGTTTATAGTTAATGAGCTTATAGATACTAAAACATGGCAGTTAGAATCTTGTGTTTCTGAACAATGCCGAGATTTAATGCAAAAACGCACTGGTAAAGAAATTTATAACAAGGCGCTTAAGTAATGACGCGCTTTGCGCGCCACTTAGCTGAGCGTTATGAGTACTTCAAGTGAGTGAAGTTTCAAGCATCGTTATCTGTATTATATTTTGGGTGCTTTCTTTTCTTTGGCTTCCAATAATGATTCGATGGCTTAAGAAAAATGAAGTTGGTGTATTTGGTTTTTTTCATACATGGCAATTTCCGGCACTAATGGTTTTGTTCTGTCTAGTTTTTTATGGACTGGCTAAAGAAATTAACTTCTATTTTTATGTCCCGTTTGGCATCTGTTTAACAGCAGGGTTGCTCTGGCTGAGGAGGGGGTGGTGAGTCCTCATAACAAAAAACAGGCAATTGACGCGCAATGCGCTCAACTGCTTTAAGCGTTTATAAGCCAACATAAATAAACAGGGACATGCACTTTTAAAAAAAAAACCTTCATTCCTTCGTTATAGGTTTTGCCGTTAGGCTTTGTTTTTACTTCAAGTGGCTGATTGATGGTTTTAAGTGTTTATTGGGAGATATTCGGTGTTTTTGAGTTAGCCGTATATCTCAGCGAATGAGCTGATACTTTATCGGTTGTAGATAAGAAAGGTTGAAGTTAGGCCGCTTGGTTATGCCTTCGTTTTCGTGCGAATTTTTTGTGATAAAGCCTTTCAAACTGAGTGGCGTTATTCAGCCATTCTTCTTGGTTTATTTCTATTCTTTCTAGTATGGGTGGTAGGTGTGCGGATATAGCTCCGCGTTTGTCATCGCGTAATATTCGGCCTGTCATGTCGACTAAGGTTAGATAATCCTCTAGGCTGAATAGAATACCCTGCTGTTCTTCGTTTCGGATATTTCCTTCAAATTGTGCCAGAGGTTTTACAGGGGATTGGAAATGTTGCAGAGCAAGCAGTGCTTTTTGAGAGTCTATCGCGGATGTTAAATTGAATTTCGGGTTTATGCGCTCTTTGATGCTCGTATGCTTTGAGTCTTCCGGTGTTTTGGCTATATCAGCGCGTATAGGGTTTAGATCTACATAGGCCATGCAAGACAGTAATGCTTCTTCGGTTAGCAAGGCTTGTGATTTATAACGAGACTCCCAGAAGTGGCCGGTGCACTTGTCTTCTTGATTAGCTTGGCGAGCAATGGGTTCATTTAGACATTTCATAAACCAACTAAGGTTAGCTAAGCGTTCCCGGTAGACTTCTATCATATCACTCACTGTATCGAGTTGAGCTTTGCTGAGAGGCTCACCTGCTTGCCATTGCTGAATCAGTAAGGGGCCTTTGAATAAACTTAACCAACGCGTTACAACTTCAGTATTTGACCAACTTTGTGCTTGAGTAGGGCAGAGTTTAATCACAATATGAAGATGGTTTGACATCACGGCATAGGCGCAGATATCAATGGAAAAGAGTGAAGATAGAATGCGTATTCGGTCTTCGATCCATTGACGACGGTGTTCGTAGTCTTTACCTGTTGAGTGATCCAAGCCACATAAAAACGAGCGGCGAACACAACGTGAAACAATATGGTAATAGGGGGTATCTTGAACGGATACGAGTTCCTTTCTTGGGCGAGTCATCGGTAAATCCTTTTATCGATGTAATGAATAATGCTTGGCTTTGATCTTAGGATTGAGTAAGGGTATTGTCAATTTAAGGGGGCCTGTCCCCTCACTTTCTTGAAATCGTTGATGTCGATTTCATATTTGGAAAAGCAAGGTGACCTCCCTAACAAGTAAAGGCAGCATCGCCCTTCGGGCTGGACGCGCTAACGCGCGCCGCTGCTTGGGCGTTAGGCAAACACGGAAGAAATCGAAAGCATGAAGGAAAACAGAAGATATAATCGAATAGAGTCTAAGACGGACCATTTCTATATAAATGATTACGGCTCAAAAGGATTGGCTACAAATACCATTTATGGGTATATAAAATGCAAGCTCGTTCACGCCGAAAGATTCTCTGTCATTATACCTGACCAAATATATTTCAATTGGGATGGCGCACTTCGCTGGCTGCAGCCATTCATATTTCTCCCCTGCCGTCTGGCCAATTTCGGAGGTGATGTCTTATGCGATATTAACTTTGATATATCGTGTGGATATACATCGAGAGCTAGATTTAAATCCAGCGACTTTATTCGTGACTTTGATGATGGATCACAGTTATACAAATGTGAGCTTCTAATGCCGGATGATGCTGGAGAGCATGCAATTGGCAAAGCTGAAAAAGATACAGATTGGAATATTTCCATTGAACTGTTTCATCATACCAAGCCTGATATCAAGCAATTAATAATCGATTCAGGAAAGTTGCTGGGCTCTAAGTGGAATATCCAGGGAAGTACTGAGCTTGAAAAATCAGAGCATGTCTATTTCACTCCGCTTTATGAGATACAGGTAAACAACGATCTCGAAAGAATCGCAATGTCTCACGAGGAAGAGATAAAACTAATACGAGACAATTTCACGCCGCCAGACTTCCTATTACCTGGCTGGGAAGAGAAGTATAAAAACGACTTTCTATTCATGAAAGTCTATAGAGAAAATACGGAGAACCGAACGGCCACACTTAGTTATATGGTTCCGGCCCACTATGTATCTCCTCATCATATACTGAAACACAGCCCTATTGGAGAGGCTGTCTACTACGAAATATCCACGCCTTTCATACATCGCGTCCAAATTGGAAAAGGTGCTTCTTTAGCGTTTGAAGGAAAATCTATACTAGAAAACGATAATGTCATCAATCACGAATTTATTATAATAGGCGACGCTACAACCCTTGATGGACTTCAAGCTCCTTACGATGAGGAGAATACAACCCACATTTTTAAAATTGAGTTTTTGGAGGGCGAAACCATGTTAGATTTCTGGTTTAAGAATGCCAACCAAAACCTTTTTGGAGAGCGTAATTGTCCTGTCGTATGACCCGCCTAACAAGCAAAGGCAGCATCGCCCTACGGGCTGGACGCGCTAACGCGCGCCGCTGCTTTGGGCGTTATACGTATTAAGAAGCCGAAAATGGAAGAAAGCCTGACAACGAAAATCTTAAGAATCTTATCCGTATTTATTGGGCTTTTTATGTTTGGTATTTCTGCTTTTATTTGCTTTGTCGAGGGTAATTGTGATTTATGGGTAGGGTTGGTTTTGGGTCCTATATTTCTGCTCTATGGCGCGTTAGGAAAATCCAAATTCGCTAAAAAATTTCCAGGAGCATCTCGCAATGTTTAGCAACTGCATTAAAGCGTATAACAAGTTTATCAAACCTCGTTCCGCCCACAAAGTAACGTGGGCTCCATTGGACGCGCAAAGACACTCGCGCCGTTTATAAAAGCGTTATGCAAAGGAAACGATATGGTTAATCTTGAAGATATAAATACCAAAGAACTTATTGAGTTTTTAAATAGAATAGAATTTAGCCAAGAGAAAATATCTGAAATATTAAACGACAATGACCCTGAATATACAGAATATAAAAAAGCTTTTTTTCTAATGCTTTGTTACAACAAACAAGCTTTTATTCAACCTATGGAAAGTGGCTGGATGAAAAGAACAATAAATGCTTATCAAAACAAAATAGATAGAGAAAAGGGTGAAATATTAGAGATATGGGATGAATCAGAAGCTGAATCTTATTCAAAATCACTTGATAGTTTACTTAAATCTGGTGCACGAGAATCAGATTTATACAATATAATTAAACTAAACCAAAAAAATGTAATTGCTAATATTATGGAAACTTTAGATGGTGAATTTGGTGGTGATTTTGGTTTGTTTGAAACAGAATATAAAGATAATGAGTCCATTCCAAAAAGGCGCATCTTCGGTTTACAAGATGATTTTCTGAATTATGATCCAAATAAATAAATGTATAACAAGTTACAGCATCGGAAAACAAACTCGCTCGTGCTCGTCGTTTCCCGCTGTGTAAGGCGTTATATGCCAATTAAATAGGAAGTGTTGTGCAAGTAGAAAGCATTGATCATCTCGTTTTAACGGTAAAGGATATTGATAAAACTGTAAATTTCTATATGTCCGTTATGGGTATGGAAAAAGTAGTTTTTGGGGAAGGTCGTGTTGCATTATCCTTTGGAAATCAAAAAATAAATCTGCACCAATTAGGTAAGGAATATGAGCCTAAAGCCGGTAATGTAAAAACTGGTAGTTCTGATTTGTGTTTTATTATTAAACAGCCAATAAATCAAATTATTGCTCACCTGAATGCTTGTAAAGTATCAATAATTGATGGGCCAGTTAATCGTACTGGTGCAACTGGTAAAATCGTTTCAGTCTACTTTAGAGATCCAGATCAAAATCTTATCGAAGTATCAAACTATGTCATGTAAAAAGTTTATCAACGAACGTCACTTCGAGGCTGGACAGCCAAAACTGCGCTTTGTCTGCCCGTTATAAAAGCGTTAGGCCCTAGGTAGATATCATGAACATGAGAGAATTTTCGGACAAAGTCGAATTATCGGCTTATACCCTTCGTTACTACGAAAAAGTTGGTTTACTCAAACATGTTCAAAGAAATACCAGTGGTCATCGGGTTTATTCAAATAGAGATATCGATTGGGTAAATTTCATTAAACGTCTTAAAGACACAGGCATGCCTCTTAAAGAGATTCAAAAATATGCCTCTTTAAGAGAGTTGGGTGCTCAAACAGTAAAAGAGCGGCAAGAACTTCTAGAAAAACATCAAGAAAATCTAGTAAAGCATATCAGGCAGCAAAATGAGCACCTAAAAGCATTGGACGCGAAAATTAATTTATACAAAAGTGGAGAAGTGAGTTGACTTAGAGTTAACTCTAACTAGTAGAGTGTGCTGGTATTCATAAAAAAGGAGCACACAAAATGGAAAATTCACGTTTTGACAAAGGGTTAGAGCTATTATCAGAAATTGATGGTGAAGCTGGGCAAAAAGTTATTGATAGCCTACAAGATATTTGTCCTGACTTGGGCAAATACACAATTGAATATCCGTTTGGAGATATTTATTCTCGTCCTGAGTTAGATTTAAAATCAAGAGAATTAGCTACCGTTTCAGCATTAACTGCAATGGGTAATTGCATGCAGCAACTAAAAGTTCATTTACATGCAGCTCTTAATGTCGGTTGTTCAGAGACAGAGCTGAAAGAAGTGATTATACAAATGTCAGTCTATGCAGGTTTCCCAGCAGCACTAAATGGTATGTTTGCATTCAAAGAAGTACTCTCTGAACGACGGGCATAACAAGTGACTATGGTTCCCAGTCAAGTATTTAGACCATTTTTTCATCCCAGTATGTTCCGTTTTTCACCATC
>NZ_JAUOQC010000024.1:0-31335 GCF_030547495.1 Neptuniibacter sp. 2_MG-2023
GTGGGTCTCAATTTACCCGTTTTTAAAAGGATTTAAAAAGGTGGAATATCCTCAAGAACAACCATACAAGCCGCTCAGATAGAGGCCGTTGTCATAAATCTCCCAAGGTAGCGAAGCCTTTACCTTCGTGCTCATCTGGTAGCTCCAGCCCCAGATAATCAGAATGCCGGCTGTAATCAATGCCAGCGTAATGTAGAGTTTTTTCGGTTTCATCTTAGTCATCCCGTACTGCATTTAGTACGTATGTTATCGCCTATTCCTGACAATCAGCTGAAGGCATTAGCTGGATTAATCGAGCCTAATCAATCAGTGAGGCGTAAACTGTAAGAGAGCTTATGTGTTGATATTATTAATCACGGCGCTTTCAGTTTATTGTCAGGTATGTTGGTTATGATCAGCCTGACTGCGAAGATCTAAGGATAAGAGATGCGATTATTACTGGTAGAGGATGCCGAAGGTTTAGGGGAAGTCATACGAGATCAGATAACCGATGAAGGTCACGCGGTCGATTGGGTTAAAAATCTTTCCCATGCGGACGCCAGCCTACAGATCACCCATTATGATCTGATTCTGCTTGATCTCATGCTGCCGGACGGCAACGGAATCGATCTGTTGAAAAAGATACGCAGGTCCGGTGAAGTAACGCCCGTGATTATTTTAACCGCCAGAGATCAACTGTCTGATCGTATCGAAGGATTAAATGCCGGCGCAGATGATTATCTGGTCAAACCCTTTGATCTATCAGAGCTTTCCGCGCGCATCGCGGCTGTTTCTAGACGTTACAGTGGCAACCCAAACCCTATCATTAAGGTTGGCACATTAGACGTCGATCTCAACAAGCATTTTATTTCTCGTGAAGGTGTAGCCATCAATTTAACGGCCCGTGAGTGGGCGCTGTTTGAAGCCTTTGTTCAACATCCTGGCAACGTCCTCTCGAAGTCACAGTTGGAAGATCACCTTTATGCTTTTGGCGCCGAGATCGAAAGTAATACCATTGAAGTTTATGTCAGTCGGCTACGGAAAAAACTGGATAAAGGCCAGTTAGAAACGGTGCGCGGACTAGGCTATCGCATGAGGACCTCATGAACTCAACGCAGATAAAGGCACCAAAAAGCCTCCAAAAAACCTTAGGTATTGGCTTAACCTTGGGTGTGACTTTACTCTGGTTATTGGCGCTATTGAGCACCGTTTATGTATCACAGAATAAGCTGAATACCCTCTTCGATAGCGCATTGGCCGAAACCGCTCAACGTATCATGCCCCTTGCGGTAGTTGAGATAACCAACCGAGAGGAGCCAGGGCAGTTACAACAAATCATGTCATTCGAAACCCACGATGAACCGCTGGTATACCTTGTACGTGATGCGTCAGGCACGATTTTATTGCAATCCCATAATGCGGATCCGCTGATGTTCAATAAAACGTTATTAAAAGGTTTTAGTTCATCGGAAAATTACCGATTTTATGGGGCGTGGGCAGTACAAAATACATTACACATCGAGGTTGCCGAGCCTCTAACTCAAAGGCGAAAAGCCATCTTTGCAATGGCCGCTAGCTTACTCTGGCCACTCCTCTTGTTGATCCCGCTCTGCTTTATTGGGACCTGGGCCTTTGTACGATACAGTTTGCGTCACGTGCTGGTTTATAGAAAAGCGATTGAATCCCGTGGTAGTGGTGATCTTTCACCGATTGAAACCAAAGACCTGCCAACCGAGCTTCACACGATCGCTACCTCGGTAAATGACTTATTGGAACGCTTACGCCGAGCTTTAGAATCGGAACGATCTTTTACCGCCAATAGTGCCCATGAGTTGCGCACGCCTATTGCAACGGCATTGGCCCAGATTCAGCGCCTGCAACACGGGGTTTCAGATAGCCCATTTAAAGAGAAGATGCAGAAAGTTGAAACGACCATCCGAGGCTTATCCGCTTTGTCAGAAAAGCTGATGCAGTTAGCCAAGGCGGAAGGGGGCGGTCTGTTATCAACGCAGCAGAATGACCTCACAACTCTATTGCAGCTGATTGTTGATGACAGCCAGCGATCGGCTCCGACGGCAACTATTAGGTTAACCCTACCGCCCAGCGAATTTAAATCGACTATAGATCCCGATGCCTTTGCTATTTTGGTGCGCAATTTAATCGACAATGCCATCAAACATGGTGACTCAGACCAGCCGATCGAGGTTAGCTTTTCTGCCAACGGGATATTAAATATTGTTAATGGTGCTCGGGTTATTCCTGCCGAAACGCTTGCGCAATTGCAGCACCGGTTCGTTAGATCCGCGACTAAGGCACAAGGTTTAGGGCTTGGCTTAGCCATTGTCGATGCCATCGTTACGGGCGTGGGCGCAACGATGACATTTAACTCTCCCGCGAGGGGACGAGAAGATGGCTTTGAAGTCAGCGTTGATTTTTCGCTGTTCGATGAGTGAACGCTGGAATTAGTTATTCGAAAAGCCCCTGCTCTATTTAGCTTTAAAGACTAAGCTTAGAAAAACGTTAACACGGATCAAGGAATAGCACTTATAAAAGCGCACCTATAAAGGCGCTTTCTATCAAAAGGGCTCCTTTAATAACAACAGGATAACAGCGATTATGATAGAGCGATCCCCTATTAATCGAGCCAGATAAATATCAATAACCTATTGAACTCAGCAGAGGTAATACACCCTTAGATAATCCCTCGGCTCAAATAGCCAATGTAGATAAAAGGCGATTGAATTTCTTACGAAACCCAATATCTGAAAGCAGATTAATAACCAGCTTTTGCTCAGAAGCCTCTAGATGGCTTTTCATAAGAAAGGTGCTAGGTTCATCTATTGTTTCTATAGTAAATTCGGCCAAGTCGCGTAGGCCTTCATAAGCGACACTATCACCGACACGGCCAGCCAAATAAAGTAGTATGCTATCTTTCAGCTCATCGTCTTTTAACGCTAATTCCGTAGGTGTTTTAACGAGTGGAAGCATCGAATTACCAATGGCACGCTCAATCTCCGCTGGTAAGCCCCACTTTCTTGCTAACGCAGAGCCTACGATAGACGAATTTACACCACACGTTTGTTGCTGCGCTTTAACTCTATCTAGCAACGTCATGCCTTCTGCATACCAAGCGTGTGCGCCTTTTTCACCAAGAATAAAAGCTAGGTCGCCTAGATTAAAAAACAGGGCTTTAGTAGCTAGAACCGAGGGGCGAGGATGGCCCGAGTGTTGACCCAATAAGGTCGCAAATGCACTCCCAACCGCTGTGGATAACCAGACTCGCTGCAATGCGGTTTTTTCTACATCTGAACAACTTTTGGTTTGATCCGCTATCGCCGCTTGGGAGATTAAACTTTTAACAAAACTAACACCAAGGTAATTAACCGCGTGCTGGACACTTGAAATAGGTGAGGTTAATGCAAAAGCGGCTGAGTTCACCGTCTGTAGAACACCAGCGGTGAGGCCTGGATCTGTCGCGAGTGTTTCAATCAACTCCTGTGGTGTATCAAGACCACCGGCTAACTTTGATTGCACCGGGTGCGGATCGGGTAGTTTTTCGCACAACTGCTGTGCTCGCGTGACTTGCTCCTCATCGATCTGAGAGAGAGTAAACAGATCAAACTCGGTAAGAAATGGATGCGACTCTACCTTTGTCAACTCAAGATCATGTCCATGATAAGCTTCATTTACGAGCTGTCCGAGAGGTTTCAAAGGCTTGCCAGTCAATTCATTAGACGGTCTTACCGGCTTAACACTCTTGTCAGCAGCGATCTTTTTATTTCTACCAAATAATTTAAATAGTCCAAATAACACGACAGTTGACTCCAATGGTTAGCTTAATTCCTTTAACCCAACATGGTACAAGCAACGCTTCAATATAATATTTTGATCCTATCAGCAGGTCTATAACGTAGAAAAATAACAGCAGAGGAGCCCATCAAAAATTGCCCCTAAACTTCTCACTTACCGAGCTTAAAATCATACAACAGATCACGAATTTCATGCTGCGGATTATAGCCATTCACATTCTGCAATAAAATCTCACGTATGGCATCATAATCAAATGACTCTAATGCAACTTGCAAACTATCTAATACAAGTTCTAGCTGATCCCAAGGAAGCATCACTTCCTGAGCACGCATAATCATAGGATGAGTGGTTTCCAACACATCATCACCGATCAACAACTCTTCATATAGTTTTTCACCGTTTCTCAACCCAGTGAAATCAATCTCAATATCACCTGATGGGTTTTGAGCATTTCTAACAGACAACCCTGTAAGATTAATCATCTGTTTTGCTAAATCGAAAATTTTGACTGGCTCACCCATATCTAGCACAAAAACATCCCCTGAAGCGCCCATAGAACCTGCTTGTATCACCAAAGAGGCCGCCTCAGGAATCGTCATAAAATAGCGCGTAATCTCAGGATCGGTAACGGTTACAGGTCCTCCCTGACCAATTTGTTCCTTAAACAAAGGAATAACCGAGCCTGAGGAGCCCAACACATTACCAAAGCGAACAATTGCAAAACGAATATCAGAACAATTCTCCTCCCTCTTACTAAGCCCTTGAAGCACTAATTCAGCAAAACGCTTACTCGCCCCCATCACATTAGTGGGTCGCACCGCTTTGTCTGTCGAGATTAAAACAAAATTTCTCACACCAGCAGAAATAGCAGCTTCGGCACACCGCCAAGTACCCAAAATATTATTTTGTAAGCCCGCTATATTATTGGACTCAACTATAGGTACATGCTTATAAGCCGCCGCATGATATACAGTATCAACGCGGTAAGATTGAAGTATTTTTTCTAGATGAGCCTTATCTGTCACACTGCCTAAAACTGGGATAATTACTGTCTGCCCAGCCCCCAAGGCTAATAACTCTTTTTCTATGCTATAAAGCGAAAACTCTGACAACTCAAAAAGAACCAACACATTAGGTTGCTGCTTAAGAATCTGCCGACACAACTCAGAACCGATTGATCCTCCCGCGCCAGTGACCATTACCGACAGATCTCTGATACAAGAACCTAAGAGTTCTTTATTAGGCGCAACCTCATCACGCCCCAGTAAATCAGCAATATCCACTTCACGGACATCATTTATGCTCACCTTACCACCCGCTAAATCAGAAAGGCCTGGCAATGTTAAAACTTTCACTTTATAAAATGACAGCTCATCAATAATTTCTTTTTTCCTTTGATTTGAAGCAGAGGGGATAGCAAGTAAAATACTATTCACATCAAATTGATCTATTAATAGACCAACAGAGGAAGGTGGATGTATACGAATTGAATTAAGCTCAAGCCCCTGCACAGCTGTACTATCATCAACGTAAGCTACAACGCTAAATTCTTTTGAGTGATAAAGAGCCTCTGACAACTGTCTACCCGAAGAACCTGCGCCATAAATAATCACCCTATCAGATCCACATTTTACCTTTTGCTCCCCTCCAGGAAACTTATGCAAAATAAGCCAGCGCGCTAACATTCGACTTCCGCCAACAGTAACAACAGCAACAAACCAATAAATAAAAATAACAGAGCGGGGTACGGCTTGCGGAAGCCCTAAGAGGTGAACAAATGTAGCCCATATGAGTACTGACAATGTAACCGCTTTAACAACGGTCCACAGAGCCTTATTACCAATATATCTTATTACCGCACGGTACAAGCCTAACTGAATAAAAACAGGAATGGATATTACTGGCGCAAGCACATAAGCAGGCCAATGGATAAAGCCATTCGCATTCCATTCACCATAGCGAAGCGCGAAGCTTAACCAACAACAAACCGTTAGAAAACAAACATCTGAAACAACAAAAACGAGTCGTTTTTTATTTCTGGATAATTGAGAAATAAACTTTAACAAAATTTTTCCTTAAAAAAACAGAAGACTTACCTAGAACGAACACCATCACCGCTGCCTTTTCCTAACATTGTTAGAAAAATATATGCAAAATATTTCTTTATATTTAATGAGAGAATCATAGCCGCATCTGTTTTCGCTAACAGTTCAGGGGTAGACATATCAATATTATTAACTTGAGCTAGCCCTGTAATTCCAGGACGCACAGCATAAACCCCTCTAGCATCTCTTTCATCTATAAGTTCTTGCTGATTTGGCAAACAAGGACGAGGACCAACTAAACTCATATCCCCAACTAACACGTTCCATAACTGCGGCAGCTCATCAAGCTTAGAACGCCGAAGAAAGTGCCCAAATGATGTAATTGAAGACGTATCCACTAGATGACTAGCAACAGATTTAGTTTCAGGCTTCATTGTCCTAAATTTGACTAAATAAAAACCTTCTTTATTTTTACCGATACGTAATTGAATAAATAGAGGTGAACCTGTATCGAAATAGCCGATTATCAACAATACCAATAAAATAGGAAAGCCTAAACACAATCCAAATAATGAAAAAAAGATATCTAGCAATCTAGTCACGGTCCAACTCACTATGAAAATGACACTTATTTAAACCCTGCTCGACCGTATACGGTGGCTTCCAATGTAAAGTTTCGCAGGTGTGGGAAATATCTATTTGTAAATTACCTAACAATTTTTGTGATAAATCTCTTTTTCCTAAAACCAACAACAAAGTTTTAAGCAATAGAGAAGGTATAGGAATTAAATATGCTTTTCCGTTAGATGACTGCTTGAGTTGAATGAGTAACTCTGATGTGGATAAATCCTCCCCATCAGACACCAAGAAAGTTTGGTTTACTGCACGCGGATTATCAACGCAGTTCATAATCAAATCGATAAGGTTTCCCAAAAAGACAAATGAACGTTGATTATGAATTAACCCAAATGGCAAAGGCAGCCTGCTTTTAACCAGACGAACAAGACTTGTAAAATTACCCTTCACCTTCGGCCCATAAATTAATGGAGGGCGAATAATGACTGTTTCTAACGCTGACCCTTTTGCTAATTTATTAAGTACCATTTCAGCTTCGACCTTTGATATACCATAAGCATCTCCTGGCATTAGCTTTGAACTATGACCAAGAGCCTCTCCTGGCTCGGTTTGTTCACCATTAGCCTTTATGGAACTAATATAGATACAACGTTTAACACCCGCTTCTATTGCTGCAGTAACAACATTTCTTGTACCTTCGACATTGACACGCCTATATTCGGCTAAAGGATCTAAACTCTCATCATTCATAACATGGGAACGTGCCGCCGCATGTATAACAACATCTACTCCATTTAATGCGCCCCTTATACTATCAATATCATCTAATTCACCAATATAGACGGGACAACTAGAGTTATATTTTTTGCGACTAAAGCCGATAACCTCAGACCCTTGCTCTAAAAGACTTTCAACCAACCTTTGCCCAACAAAACCACTAGAGCCCGTCACTAATATTTTCTTCATTACGATCCATTTCTAGTGTAGAAACAACGATACACTTTTAATTTATAAAAATAATACCAACCACATAATCCAAAACTAGACATTATATGTAATGCACCAATTCGCATGCGATACAGAGTCCCTACATTCGTAATAACTAATGAGTAAATAAAGATAATCATACCGCAAATAATAAGACTACAGACAAGAACCTTTTTACCTCTATCACATAGCCATATGACTAAAAACAGTCCAAACAAAGAAAAATAAAAATACATCATTTCGAAAGCGCTAATCACTCTCATCAGGTCACCACCAGGAGATCTCCCTTCAGAGAACCACATTGAAGGAAATGGTGAAAAAAAACCTATCTGCAAGCTCCGAGGAATATAACTAATAAGTTCTAACCAAGATGTAAAGTTAATATCTGTATCAATATTGCTACCAGCATCTTTATAATTTAAAAAACCATTTCTTGTTTTATTAATCTTGAGCAAGACTTCACCAGCAATCGAAGAATCAAAACCATTATTTTCAAGACTATCAAAATAACCGTCATCAAAACTCACATAATTAGCAAAAGACGACAACCCTTTATTAGAATTAACCGGTAAAAAATCCCAAGAAATAAAAGATATTATTAATACAAAAAAACATATAAAATCGTTAAATCTCAACCGAAAACCTTTAAACTTCAACACTGAAAGAAACATTAAAAACAAAAAATAAGAAAAAAAACTTAGGATAAAAATTTTCAACAAATAAGGCCTAACAAGCCAAAACAGGAAACCCGAAGAAAAGCTAATAACTAGAACTATAATAAAACTTCGCCACGAAATATCTATCAGTTCATTAATAAATGCCCATAAATAAAAAATCAAACACAATCCAGCTAATGAGAAAACATCTTTATGTATTTGCCCAAATATCATGATTGAACTTGGTAAAAAAACCATTGGAATAATGCACATAACAGCTATTTTTTTAGTAACAACCTGTGACAAAACGAAGTGTAAAGCTGTCACAGATACACTAAAAAGAAATGCATTAAATGGTAGAAATACCCATGGCTTGTAGATACCAGTTACCCAATAATGAAGTGCTAAGATACTGACAGGACCCTGACCATCGGGGTGAAAAGTGAAAGACGCAAAAAAACCAAGCGAATCCAGTCTTTCTGCCATAAAAACAGCTGCACGATGAAAAGAAGAATAATCTCCTCCTAATAACAAACCATCCCCAGCATGTAAACTTGAAACTAAAGGGAGGAAAACTAATTGAAGGAATAAACTAATTGACAGCGCATAGAAGAAAACAAAAGTACTTAGATAACTTCTTCTCCAATAAGTCACACAATTACTCAACACATGGGACCTTTATAGTTAGTAGCTTTAAAAGTGGTATTTTAATTACAACACTCACAAGAAAGATTATAGTAAAAAATCAATTTATTTTATATTAGACCCCATATATTGAGAGATGCGTTGAGATCACATCTTCAATATCAAACTCATTTTCAGCAAGCATCCTCCCTTGCAAACCAAAACCTCTTCTTAAAACGTCATCATTCAATAATTTCAAAATAGCATTAACCAGAGGAGTTATCTCTCGTACAGGAACCAACAGCCCTGTACAATTGGGAATAATTGCATCACGACAACCTGGAACATCTGTTGTAATTACAGCTCTACCAGATGCAGCAGCCTCTAGTAAAACCTTTGGCAACCCTTCTCTATAAGAAGGTAATACAACCAGATGCGACTTAGAAATTGTCTCAGATATTTTATTACTATATCCCCAATACTCAACATTACCGCTGGCAACCCAAGCAGCTAATTGATCAGGTTTAATTGACTTAGGATTACCTAAATCTATATCACCAACAAGCACCATACGAACATTAGGCCTAATTAACTTAACTGCTTCAGAAGCCTCAACAAACTCTTCCACTCCTTTATCAATCAGTAAGCGGGCAATAAACATAACAACAGGATTCCCCTCAGGCTCTTCCAAAACAATATACTTCTCCAAAGCAACTCCAGAACCTCTAATTAATACTTCCTGATTAGGTGTAACAGCTTTCATCCGTCTTAGAACATCTCGATCCGCAGTGTTCTGAAATATAACTGCCTTCGACTGTCTCAATGCCACGCGATACATAGTAGATACAAATAAGCGGAAGAGTTTAGCTTTCAAGCCTTTAGCAATAAAAACATAACCCAAACCAGAAATTGAAGAGACCCTAATAGGGGTGCCTAATATGCGCCCCATGATATTTCCATAAATAACTGGCTTTATGGTTACTGAATGAATAACTGAAGGTTTAACACACTTTACAATTCGATATATATCCCTAATAGAAATCAATTCATTTAAAATAGCCGTACCACTACGCGATAAAAGCAATTCATGTACAATCAGCCCTTCTGCTTCCAACAAACTTTTCTTATCGGTAATAGCGCAGGCAACATGAACCTCAAACCCTTTTTTTAAAGCGGCTAATGCAATAGGTAACCTGTGAGAAACAAAAAACCAATCTACATTAATTATGAATAGAATTTTTTTATTATGCATAACTATTTCTTAGGGCCATCAAACATAACTTTTTACAAACTAAGCAGTTCTATTTATTTAATGGATAAAAAACACCTTAAATACTAGAAATTCATGAAAGTTACAGCACCTCACCCTGAGCCCAATACTTTCTATACCCGCGAGCCATCCTCTCAATACTGAAGTTATCACAGATTCGCTTACGCGCGTTCGCTTTTCGAGTGAACCAATCCGAAGTTTCAAAATTCGCTGCGGCTTCAGCTAACGCCCCTGCAAGGGCATTAGGGCTACTCGGAGGCACGACCCAACCATTGTCACCTACTATGTACCCAGCATCACCAACATCGGTTGTAATACAAGGTGTTCCACAAGACATAGCTTCGCAAATAACATTAGGAAAAGCCTCACCAAAAGCACTGGAAGTCACATGAACATCCAATATATTCATTATCTCATTAATATTACTTTGCTGCCCTAGAAGAATAATCTCATCCTCTAACCCCAAATGGACAATTTTTGATATTAGCTCACTATTATCTTTCACTAAACCAATTCCAACTAGCAAACATGTAAACTTTACTCCCTTATTTTTCAAAGCTGAAAGAGAAAGCAATAAATTATTATGATCCTTTTGAGGTGCAAAGCGTGCAACTGCTCCTAAAACAATACCATCTAGTTTTCTACCAGCTATTGAATTTCTTATAGGATTAAGATCTTGTAATATAGGTTTGAAACTATTTGTATCATAACCATTAGGAACAACTGTCAGCTTCTCTTCCGAATAGCCAGAATCCAAATGAACTAATTTCGACTTATAACCACAACAAATCACAGAAGAGGGAACATTGAAAGAAAGCTTTGAGCACAACTTTGAGATAATGTGCGTTACATTTGGATCGGCTTTTTTATCAAGGTTAGTATGATGAATACCCCAGAAGATAGGTACTGAACGAAAAAAACATCCGTAAATTCCTGTGAAAAAGTTAGCATGATACATATGTGCCTGGATAGCATCGGGATTAAAATCATCTACTATCTTTTTAAATCTAAATGCTCGAATAAAGCCTAATAAAGAAGACTTTATATCTAGAACATCAACAGAATAACCTTCTTTTGAAAATAAATCAGCATACTTACCACCATTACCAAGACATATGACACGATGGGTATCACAAGGGGTTGCATGAACAAGACGATATAATACAGCTTCCGCACCGCCATCTTTTAAATCAGTTATAACATGCAATATTTTCATGCCAAATTAACCTCTGCATAGCTTTTCATATTTCGAAACCGCACTTGACTTATCGAACTTTTTTCCTCTTTCAATTAGCTCATACTTTTCCAACTTGCTTACCTGCAGAGTTTCAAACATAGCTTCCGCAAGCTCATTTATTTCCCCAGACTCAACTAAAATTCCAAATTTACCATCCGCCAAAATTTCACTAGGTCCACTAGGGCAGTTAGTAGATACAACAGGGGTGCCCAAAACTAGAGCCTCAGCAATAACATTTCCAAACCCCTCAAAATCAGAAGACAAAACCAAAGCATTGGCCGAAGATAATAAATAGAATGGATTATCGAGAAAACCTAACAAATACACACAGTTTTCAAGTTTTGAATCTTCAATTAGCTGCCGCAATTCAGACTCCAAAGGGCCGTCACCAAGAATAACCAAAAAAACATCACTATCATAACGATGAACCTCACGGAAAGCCGTTATCATAAGGTCATAGCGTTTTTGCTTTACTAACCTTCCAATTCCAATAAAATATCGACGTGAAAGAAGCTCACTCATGAAAGGCGTAATATTCTCGGGAATACATTTAGAAAGCGAAGAAATCCTTTCAAAATCAATCGGATTATATATAACTTCCACACGATTACTATCAAGTTTCAAATGGGCACTCAGGTCATCCGCCACACCCTGAGAAACAGCAACAACATGATCAGCTATAGGATATAAAAGTCTTGCACAAACTTTCAAAAAGAATGACTTAATGGGTGGTAAATTTTCTTTTTCAAGGGAGTAATGATTATGTTCTGTAACTATGACCTGCCCTTTGAAACGAGAAAAGGCAGAGCTTAACAAAACAATAATATTAAGGTGTGTGAGGCATGAAATAATAGTTGTAGAGTTACAAATCTTTATATATTTTTTCAATTTAAAAAAACTACGCGATGCACTCTCTCCTGACAAACATACAACTTTTATTTTTTTATTTACAAATTCTCGGTATGGGCCATCATCACTTAAAACCACCAAATCAACTATATAACCTGCATTAACAAACCCGTCCGCCAAATCAATAAAAACTCTTTCAGCCCCACCTCCTCTAAACGAAGGCATGATTAAACTTATCTTTTTTATAGAATTCATATTATATAGTTTTACTCAGAAAAAATTATCTTAATCGTCACAATAACTAAAAACTTCACAGCATATCCGCAAGTTTTTTAAAAACAATCTCAATTTCATCAGATAAAAGTTCAACACGATGCACAGTACCTTGAAGTTTACCGAGCAATCGTGCTTTATCGAAATTTTCAATAAGTAAACTTGATGTAATATCATTTACAGAAACAATCAAACTGCGATCTATACCTAAATCATCTAAAATAGCCCATTTAGCACCGGAGTCATAAGAAATAGCAGATACAGGTGTCCCGACCGAACTTGCAAATATAGCCGAGTGCATTCTGGACGCAACCAGTACATCAGAATATAAGTATTCCATTAATAACCCTTCAGTACTAAGTACTCCACTTATTACTTCTATATCAGCGTCACAATTTTGATTCATAATACATTCAAGTTCTTCATCATAAGATTCAAGTCCATACGTTACTTGAGGTATCACACGAATTTTATAATTTAGTCGACAAATATATTCGATTAAATCAGAAATTGCTTTTATATAATTTTTATGAATTTTATCGTCAGAGAATTCACGCCTTCCGACAAGCGTGATGGCCACTACTCCTGTAAATTTATCTGAAAACTCATATTTCTTTTGTGTAACAATTTTATTTAAGAAATAAAATGACAAGTCAGGCATATACTGAAGAGATTTACATCCCTCATCTAAAAATAAATCTTCTTTTATATAATGATAAGAGCTTTTTTCTCGCACTATGAAAGATTTAGAATGTTTGACAACCCAGCGCATTAAATAACGAGAAATAGGACTATTTAAAGTCCAAACCGATGACCCAACACACACTATTGGCTTACCTAGCAACATACAAAGCATTGGGTTAGCGCACAATTCAAATATTTTTAAAGCCTCAGAAAAACCTTCGGACCCTCTAAAATTTCGTCCATTCCAAATAATTAAATCAGAAGATCTGTACTCTTCTAAAGCAACTATCTGAGCACTTGTCAAAAAAAACTTCACGATAAATAGAGGCACTTTTACTCTAAGCAGTGAAATGATCATTAGAAACCACGATGCATAGAATAACCTAAGAATATTTCTACTAGCACTAATTCCTTTTAATAATCCACCTACTGGCTTTAAAAATAAAGTAGGGTAAAACCCACCATGTGCACTTAATGAATAATCATTTCTATAACCCTTAAATTCCCCCTTCGCATAAAAAAATTCATTGACACCAAAATAACTTGTTATACTAAAATCACTGTCCATGTTTTTTCCACAGAGTTCAATGATTGCTCTCTGCATAACATCATCACCTGAATTTGTTTCTTGGGCAAAATCTAAAAGAAGGACTTTTTTCTTCACATCATTACTCATTTCACAAAATACTTATTAAAAATGTTCAAAAGTTTTTCTCCGCCATTACCCCATGAGAATTTATCAGAGGTCTTTAAGTTCTCAGAAGAATAACTAGCAAGAAGCTCTGCATTAGTTAACAACGCTACAATTCGTTTAGATAATGATTCATTCTGAATCTCACTTTCATCAAGAAAATCACCGGTTAAAACTTCTGGAATCCCCCAAGCCCCTTGTGTCAGTATAGGAACACCACAAGCCGCAGCTTCATAAATCACAGTAGGTATAGACTCATAACCCAAGGATGGAAACACACACAAATTTGCAGCATTATAATATCCAGCTAATTCAGGCTCAGGAATATTTTCATATAAATAAATACTTCTGTTTCCTGAGACCATATCATAGATTTGGTCTTTGAAGTCTTTTTGCCTTCCAATAAACCCCATAACCACAATTAATTTAGCATTAGGCAACGAGATTAAAATATCATCCATTGCCTTTATAAGGTGATCAATTCCTTTCTTTCTAGCCACCCTGCCCACAAAAACAATTACTTCATCTTCATCATTTATACCTAACTTTTTTCTTACACTACGTCCCAACTTTTTATTTTCATAATACAGTCGTTCGTCATATCCATTATAAACAACTTCAATCGGTTTATTTTTTACGCCATATAATTCGTGCATTTCTTTTATCTGAAATAAACTAGGTGATAAAAGCAAATCTGCTTGTTTCCAACACCACCGGTCTAGTACATGCTGTAATTTCCCATTAATTTTTAACAAGAAATAAAACACCTGACTACCTTGACGAGCTGCATTTAGTTCAGGTGTCGAAGTACCATGGGCGGTATAAACAAGATGTGATTTCAAAAATCCAAGCTTTTTCAAAAGACCTAACCAAGGTATATTTAGATGATGGACATGAATAACATCATAGTTATTTTTTCTAGTTAGCATGATATACTTAATAAACATTTTGAGCTCGTACGTAAATGATTTAACTATACCTTTTAAAAAGCCATCACCTACAGAATATACCTTTAGGCCATCGTATTCATAGAAACATTTATTAGATCCTGTAGTGATAACATCCACACTACACCCAGCACGCTTCAAAGATAATGTTTGATAGTAAGGGTTTTTTATCATTCCGCTAATCACAGCATCATCTTTTGATTGAGGGAACATTTGTGTAAAAACAAGAACGGAGTTAATGCTTTTACTCATAAAATTAGTTCTCTCTTATTCATATTCATATTCATATTCACCAATATACTATACATGTTTCTACTTTTTTCAAATATTCAGTTAGCTCAAGTTTTAATACCTGACGTAACGAATCATCAACACTTAAACGACCTGAATTAAATATTGATTGCACATAAATAAAGTTTGTTATTAAATCATGTCGCCCTAAATCATACAAAATTCTATGATTCGCCGTTTTATACCCCGTTCGATACGGTTCATGAGAAGTATATAAATCAAACCCAAAAGCCTTAACTTCAAGAGCATCAAATTTTAAAACATCATGTAAAATTGTTTGAAAGGCCTGAGCAACGCCATTAAAAAAAAGCGGAGTATCATCTAATAACCTAGCACGACCTTTTAAAGCCTGAAAAACTTGGTAGTCATATTCATAAGCACGATAAACTGAAAACAACTTTGAATTATAGGGTTTAATACTCCTATCTAAATGGAGCAACTTTGAATTATAAGAGTTATAATACGATATACACTTACCTTTTGATATAAATTCATTTACGATAGGACTGTCACCACGTTCATTAATCGTAATCAACAAATCATATTCTCTTAACTCCTCTGATACTTGGCAAACAGAAACTGCTGGACCTAATATAGCGATACGCTTACCACGTAATAATTTTGAAAACTTTTTGTTTCCGTTTTTTTCAAAAATAACGCCTTTATTAACTACACACCTATT
Organism: Neptuniibacter sp. 2_MG-2023; assembly: GCF_030547495.1. Classification (NCBI taxonomy): domain Bacteria; kingdom Pseudomonadati; phylum Pseudomonadota; class Gammaproteobacteria; order Oceanospirillales; family Oceanospirillaceae; genus Neptuniibacter; species Neptuniibacter sp. 2_MG-2023. The sequence continues at coordinate 15,602 of NZ_JAUOQC010000024.1, forward strand.
TTTTATTAGTAGTTCTAGCTCATTTGATGTACTACCAATCAACAACTGAACCTTATCATAGTCCCAGTCAAGTTCAGCTAAAGCGCACAAAGCTCTATGGTGTCGATCAGTATTTATCGGGCACTCTGCATATTCAATTAAACATTGACTCATAGCCTTAAACCTCAAAACTGAGGATTCAACAAGCAGTCCATTAGAGAAAAAGATAAAATATACTTTTAACCACTGTTCAGCGGGAAGAAGAGAAGCCTGAATTTCCTTTAATTTGGTCAAATCAGGTCTGGAATCATTTTCTTTATATGTATACAAAAAATCATTAATAAGGATAAATACTGCATCGCTTAAGCTAGATTTTTCAGTAGATATTAAATTTATTTCATGAGTAATACGTTCATATTTCTTCTCATTATCTGACTTTCTAAGGCCATCAAAAAATCTCACTATGGAATTAGGAATGATTTTTTTAAAAAAGAATCGGGCCTTTGAAGTCACCCCGTTTTTGAGGACAACAACGAACAAAAACCTCAAAATAAACACACTTTTTTCAACAAAGATTCCTTTACTCATAATATTTTCAACAATGTGATTAAAGCATAAAACAATAAAGAGACTAAGAGCTATGATTTTGATTTAATTCGACTAAGTCCGGTATACATAAAATATTATTCTCTTTACAATAGGCCTGCCATTGTGAAAATTCTGACCATTTATAAACAAAAACAAAATCAATATCTTCTGCTTTAGCAACCTTATGATCCAGTTGACTATCTCCAATTAGCAAGGCAGGCTTCATCAAAGCAGAGGATGATACCTCTCGTTTTACAATATCCCTTTTATCATCAGGACTCCCAAAAATCCCTCCATCAAATAACACTGAAAGGTTACGAGCGTCAAAAATCTCTCTCAACTCACTTTGATCACCACCAGATGCTACCATCCATACAGCATCCGGAGTTTTCTTCCGTAAAGCATATAAACTGGGAGCTATATCACAGGTCATCAAACCAACTCTCACTATTCGTGCGTACAACTCTAACAGATACCTTTTTTCACTGATGTTAACTGGTACACCTAAAATATCACTAAAAAAATAGTCAAACTTTTTATATCTAGAAACTCCGCCGTTAGCTATATGATATTGAACAAAACGATCCGCGGTTTCGCGTCCATAAGACTCAACGCAGTGATAAAAAGCACTAGTTTTCAACTTATTTGAATCAAGGATCACACCATCACAATCGAAAATAAATGTTTTGTACTGACTAATATTCATCGTAGAGTCATTGCTTTTTCAACAGACTTTAAGTCTTCCGGCGTATCGACAGCAAGACTTCCGGGGCTAGTTTCAAACATCCTTATTTTTTTATCTAATTCAAGAAAACGTAGTATCTCTATATCTTCAAACCCCTCAAGATAACTCTTACGACCAAAATTTTTATACCTATCAAGGTCAGATCGACTGAAACCATATATACAAACCTGCTTGGCATACTTCTTAGGCGCATTCATCCTATCCTTATGCCCAGGCACTGCTAACCTTGACATATACACCATCACTTTAGATTCGTTCATAATAACTTTAGGGACATTAACACTTGAAGGATCTTCCTCCTCTCCCATCCAGCAGTAGCCACAAACAATTTCATCGGGGTTATCTGTCTTGACCTTAATACAACGTTTTATATCTTCGGGACAAACCATAGGTTCATCCCCCTGCACATTAATAAAAACATCGTAATCCAACTTTTCAGCCGCCTCAGCTATACGATCAGTACCAGTAAGTGCATTTGGATCAGTCATTAGCACTTTGAAACCAGCAGCAGTAACGGTGTCAGCAATAAGTTTATTTTCCGTCGCCACATAGACATGTTCTTTATTTACAGCCATCGAAGAGAGGTCTGCCACCCATAAAACCATCGGGCGACCATGAATATTAGCAAGTGGTTTACCGGGAAAACGGCTCGATTTATAACGAGCTGGAATTATTACGCAACTAGACATTATATATGATGAGTCCTTTATATAATATATTATTTATGTATCTCTTCACTTACGGCTTACCTGTAGCTGACCGCCAAGAATCATACTCTGGAGTCTATATTAAAAACAAAAACCGCCACTGTAATTATTCATTATAGTGAATATATACTCTTAACAACTATATCACGGTGAATTGTCGGGGTAGCGAAAATGAAAGTTTGTTTTGGTTTCGCCATTCTAAAGCACCGCAGAACCATATCTATTTCATCGTTTCTAGCATCTCCATATGGATAACCATCAAAACCAGTAAGAATTATAGACTTTGCTTTCCCACTAGAAGCTACAGCAAGAGCATATGACATAACCAGCGAGCTCGGTGTAATACAATACTGCCCGTAAAATTTAAATGTATTAGATTCTATACCCACACCAAAATCTAGTAATACTTTACCAGCATATGATGCCAAAATATTTTCTGGCAACATCGAGGCCGGAGTTATCAGCGGCTGACTTTGTTTTAAATGTCTCTCAACATCCGAAAGCATTCTCACTGGATGAGAAGCGACCCTAAGGTCAATTAATCGGCTATCTATATCTGTTTTGGTATTTAGGGCTAAAACTACTGGTTTTTGCCTTCTTATGTAGCTTTCAATAGCCTCTCTATGATGACAAACAGAGGGGCCACCACCGAGAATTAACACTTCACGCCCTTCAAGTAAAGAAACCGGACACCACGTTCCACGAGGCTCCCCTTTATAAAAGCGACTTGCTATATTAAGCATATTCTCTGAGAAGCTTTTTGCGCCATTTTCACGTAAATATTCTATAACAGCTAAAATATCTGCGTCGTCATACCGAGCATCCCTTAACATCTCTTGTATATATGTAGGATGAATACCATATTTACCTGAAAGGTAATAATACAGACCAGTTCCCCAACCTTTCTGCTCTTTCATTGGTTTAAAAACATTACTTATCAAACTAAACAAAGGCAAAACATTTGATGTTCGCCCCAATATAGCGTCTATTTCTACAACCATTTCTTCAGTAAGAGCATTGCCTGGCCCTCGCCCCATACCCGTAATTGTTGAATCAACCCAAGTGGCTCCCTCAGCTATGGATTTTAGAGCATTAGACATTGCTAACCCTTGGTTGTTATGTGTATGCATACCTATCGGCCCCTTCCAACCTACACGCAATGCATTCATTACACGCGATACATCATTTACTTGCATACTGCCTAAACTATCTGCAAAGTAGAGAACATCGATGGGGAAATCAGCGGCTTGAAAACTTAATTCTTCAAGCTCCTCAGTCGACTTATCAGCAACCTGCATCAAGTTAAACCCAACACAGTAGCCTTGTTCCTTTAGTCTATTAGCCGCAAATAAAACTGGTTCAAATTCATGAATATGGCAAGCTATACGTACCAAACCCAGCGGTGTATCACGTGCAAACTCAGGGACTAACTTTTGAAGCACCCTTTCACATAAAACGCCATCAACTAATATATCAGAAGCATTTAACATCACTCCAATGGTAATATTGGTAGGAATATTAAGCGTCCTAAGGAAATCATCTGTTGTATAAGCGCATGCGCCTTTAAACCCGTCATTACCCTTGAACCTAAACCCCAATTCAACAACATCAACATTAGCGTTTTTCATCGCATCAAGGTATTTCGTAATCAAATCAGGTGAAAAATCCCAATTTGTGTAATAACCACCATCACGAAATGTACAATCTAGAATTTTAACTTCATTTTTTAGAGTCACGATTGCACCATAGTCTTGAATTCGGAGTCGTTTTTAGACAATTCCTTAAAACTACCTTGGGTCTTTATGCATCCTCCATTTAAAACAACTACGTTATCGCACTTTTTTACTGTGCTTAAACGATGCGCTATCAATATTATCGTTTTTTGATGGTGAAGACTTTCTATAGCTTTCATAACTGCCTGTTCAGTAACCGTATCTAAAGCACTTGTAGCCTCATCAAAGACCATAATCAAAGGTTCATGATACAACGCCCGAGCAATTCCAATTCGTTGACGTTGCCCCCCAGATAGTCGAACGCCCCTTTCCCCCGTTAGCGAATAATATCCATCAGAAAGTTCTTGAGAAATAAAATCGTGTACTTGAGCCATACGAGCACAACGTTCGACTTGCGCCATGTCAATATCATCAACAGGTACTCCATACGCTATATTTTGTGCAATATTCGTGTCGGTTAAGAAAATATCCTGAGGGACATACCCTAAACTGCGTTGCCAATCACGAAGGTTACTATCACTAACAGGCTTACCATCAACGATTACCGCTCCTTTAACTGGCCGTAAAAGCCCCAAAAGCACATCAACTAATGTGGTTTTTCCTGACCCTGTACTACCCACAATTCCAACGGAACTGCCTGCCGGTATTTTCAAAGTAACACCAGACAATGACATCTTTTTTGCTCCAGGATAGCAATAATCAATTCCGTTTAATTCTATATCCCCCCCCATCTTCTTGTTTAACGATATCCCTTGTTTACAAATATCAGGCATACCTATATTTAGATCGCGTCGCAAGTTATCGACTGTTAGGGCACCATACCGCAAATTGGCCATTCCTTGATAAATGGCAGTTGTCGCAGGCTGAATTCGATATGCTGCAAAGGCATACAACCCTAACAAAGGTAATATTTGACCTAAAGCGTCACCCTCACTTCCATCTTGCTTATGTAACAAGATCAAAGATAACAAAATAACACCACCAAAAGCGACGGCCTCTACAATAAATTTCGGCGCCTGTGTCAACGTCTGATGCCCAGCATATATTCGAGCAAAACGCCCTGAAGCATAAGAGAAACGATCCATATAAAATGATTCACAGCCTCGAAGTTTAATGCTTTTTATACCTCCAAAAGCCTCTGATGCCATCAAAAATCGCTCCTTGTTACTTTCAACCCTCTGTTTTCCTGTTTTATCTAAGTAACTACGAATCAAAAAATAAACAAAAAGATAAAGAAAGCCGAAAGTTACAGTAACGCTTGCAGCAAGCCTGGGATCAGCAATCACTAATACGCAAATAAGACAAAAAAGTACGACAGAGTATGCCAACATCATTATGGCTGGACGTAAAGTTTGATGCACAAACTGATCAACTTCAGAAAGAACCGTTTTTGACATGTCACCACTATGACGGCCCAAAAAAAATGAATAAGGCTGATAAAGGTATACTTCTAGCAATCGAGTCCCTATTGAATCCCTACGCATCTCGATAAACCTGTTAAGTAAAAAATGGGCAAAAACCCGATATACAGCGGAAATTATAATTATGACAAACGCCCCGATACCCAGCACCAAAAGAAAATGATCCACATCATCTACACCATTACCCTTAGCCAAAGAAAATAATTTATTCAGGGTAGGGTCAACATGAACCATTTCAGGATCACCCAATACAGCAAGAAAAGGCATAACTGAAACAACACCGATCGATTCAAGCAGGGCCATCCCGATAATTATTAATAAAACCTTTAAACCTTGTCTCCGTTCTTCTATAGTCAACAAGCTAAGGATTTTTAGTAAATTTCTCATGAATAGTATTTATCTCAGAAAGTTCTTAACAATTATTAGTGGGCATCTATCAAAACGAGTATATAAAATGAAAACACGCAACCTTCTTACTCATCGTAAGTAATTATATCGCAATATTCCCAATAGAAATGATACTTAAAGAAGTAAAAACATCCTAACCAACTTAAGAACTAGCACGAAGACCATTCTGTGGATTACGTTTATAATTTTGATAATATCAATACTCCTAATTGACATTTTAAATATTTTTTTTATACCACTGCATTGCCACTTTAATACCCTCATAAATTTTATATTGCGGCTCATAGCCTAGTAAGCGTTTTGCCTTACTTATATCGGCTTGCGAGTGAAGTACATCTCCTTCCCGAAAATCACGATAAGTAGGCAACATAGCGGCACCACCTTCCTCCCCTTCACCATATAGGGACGATTTTAACGCATCATAAAGGGTATTTAGTGAAGTGCGATCACCTACGGCAACATTATACACTTCGTTTTTAACCTCAATCGAGGCCGTAGCCGCTAACAAATTCATTTGTACAGTATTTTCAATAAAGCAAAAGTCACGACTAGTTTCACCATCCCCATTAATGTACACGACCTCCCCTCGAATCAGCGACGACGCCCATTTAGGAATAACTGCAGCATACGAACCATTAGGATTTTGACGCTGACCAAATACATTAAAATAGCGCAATCCTATAGTATTAAAACCATAAATACGGGCAAAAACATTAGCATAAAGCTCATTAACGTATTTTGTAACAGCATAAGGGGATAACGGACTCCCTATATTCTCTTCAACTTTAGGTAGCGCTGAATGATCGCCATAGGTAGAACTTGAAGCAGCATAAGTAAAACTACTCACATTTGCATCACGAGCTGCAATTAACATATTTAAAAAGCCACTAATATTAGTTTCATTAGTTGCGATAGGATCATTAATAGAACGCGGAACCGATCCCAATGCCGCTTCGTGCAAAACATAGTCGACACCTTTACACGCTCGGTGACAATGCTCTATATTCCTGATATCTCCTTCGATAAAGGTAAAGTTATCCCACTGCTCTAATGAAACTAAAGTTCGTACTTCATCTAAATTCGATTGATAACCTGTAGAAAAATTATCCAATCCCACTACAATCTGATCCAGCTTAAGGAGCGTCTCTAGCAAGTTAGAACCTATAAACCCCGCAACCCCTGTGACTAACCAAGTTTTGGGATTTACTGATAAGAAAGCACAAACCTCATTATAACGAGACATATATATTCCTAAATATAAAAAACAGCGTCACAACCAAAAAGCTTCTACAATCTTAAATCAGATTCAGCTTCACCTAAAATAGACTTAAGGTCATAGAGGATATGGTCTTTTTTTCCTAATCGACGTACACCTTTCCAGCCTAAATCTACAAAGTCCTTATGAGCAACCGCCAAAACAATAGCGTCGTATACACCTATTTCAGGTTCGAAAACAGGCTTAATTGCATATTCTTTTTGTGCCTCACTTGGGTTTACCCAGGGATCAAAAACATCAACATCAACTCCATATTCCTTAAGGTTAGCAATAATATCAATAACCCTTGTGTTTCGAATATCTGGACAATTCTCTTTAAATGCCAACCCCATAACCAAAACCCTAGCCCCATCAATATGAATTCGATTTTTAACCATGGACTTAACCAACTCCGATACAACATAGTGTCCCATGCGGTCATTGATACGACGCCCAGCCAGTATAACTTCAGGATTGTACCCGATTTCCTGCGCTTTATGAGTGAGGTAGTATGGATCAACTCCGATGCAATGCCCCCCAACCAAACCTGGTTTAAACGGCAAGAAGTTCCACTTAGTACATGCTGCATCAAGTACAGCTTGCGTATCAATACCCAATTTATTAAAGATAACGGCCAATTCATTAATCAGAGCTATATTTAAATCTCTTTGTGTATTCTCAATCACTTTAGCAGCTTCAGCGACCTTTATTGATGCCGCTTTATACGTACCAGCTACAATTATTTTGTTATATAAGGCATCGACAAAATCTGCTGCCTCTGGGCTCGATCCAGAAGTAACCTTCTTAATATCCGTAACACGATGAAGCTTATCACCTGGATTAATACGTTCAGGACTATAGCCGACAAAGAAACCTTCATTTAATTTCAACCCAGTATTTTTCTCTAAAATTGGAACACAAACCTCTTCCGTAGCGCCTGGATATACCGTCGATTCATAGATAACATAATCATTCGCTTTCAATGCCCGACCAATTATTTCACTAGCATTGATTAACGGAGTCAAATCTGGATGTTTGTATTTGTCGATAGGCGTTGGGACGGTAACGATATAGATATTACAATCTTTTAACGTAGATTCATCTGATGAATAGGAAAGGCGGCTCGCTAACTTGAGCATCTCATCTTCTACCTCTAAGGTAGAATCCTGCCCATTTTCTAGCTCTGTAACCCGTGCTTTATTAATATCAAAACCAACAACATCTAGATATTTAGCGAACTCTACCGCTAAAGGCAATCCAACATAGCCAAGTCCAATAACTGCCAATTTGATATCTTTAAGCTCTTTCATTATCGACCTATTAGTAAGAAAAATCATTTTTTTGAATTTCGCAATTCGACCTCAAACGGAAAGAATTCAATAACAATCTATTTAGTAGTAAGTAAATATAGGTAATTAACTAAAACAATCGTTACTTTAATTCTATAGAAAGCACGCTGTAACTATCCGGGCGCAAATTGTAGCTTATAGCCTTACTAACCTCTAGACTTACAGTACAAATACAGCATATTCTGCCGTCCAAACCTAATAACTACCTATAGCCTAAACTTACGATTGTGATTACTTGCGCTGACATCTTTTGGAAAAACGACACCCCTTATTCAACAGGTTTTGATGATTTCTACTTCAATACAGAACAAAGTTTTGAAGATAGCTTGTATGTTTATATAAACGCTAACAACCTACCTTCACGACTCAACGCTGTACCAAAACGATTGACCATCGCTGAAACAGGATTTGGAACGGGGCTAAACTTTCTACTTACTGCGCAGCAATGGTTGAATAAAAGCTCTAATGGACAACAACTTCATTTTATCTCCGTGGAAAAGCAACCACTAAGCCATAACGATTTAAAACGCGCCCTTCATCAATGGAAAGACTTCGAACCTTTATCATCAAAGCTATTAAACCAATACCCCTTAGCATGCCAAGGCTTCCATCGACTTTCCTTTCCTGATGAACGAATCACATTAACCCTGATTTTTGGAGATGCTTTAGATAGCTATAAACAACTCAAAGCCTCTATTGATGCCTGGTATTTAGATGGGTTTTCACCATCAAAAAACCCTGATATGTGGACAGATAAGTTATTTAACTCAATAGCTAGACTCAGTCATTCAAAGACAACCTTCTCAACATTCACATCAGCTGGCGTAGTCAGAAGAGGATTACAAGCTGTAGGTTTTGAGGTTAGAAAACAAACCGGCTTCGGAAAAAAACGCGAAATGTCTTTAGGCACATTCATCGAAAATAAAGCGCCAACTCTAGATACAAAACCTTGGTTTTCAATCCCAAAATCGGAACAGCCTACTGAAGTTACTATTATTGGCGGGGGGCTTTCTGGCTGCTCCACGGCCTACTCTCTTGCACAGAGAGGGATTAAGGTAAGACTCATTGAGAAAGAGCAGCATTTAGCAACAGCAGGATCGGGTAATCGGCAAGGGGCACTTTATGCCAAGCTACCTGTCAGCCCTACGAAACAAGGCGAACTGCATCTGACCGGTTTTTTACATACCGTTAATCTACTTAAACGGAAAGACCCCGAGCAATCCTTTTGGTCTCAGTGTGGCGTAGCGCAGCTAGCGACTAAAGAAAACGAAAAAAAACGACAACAGGAATTAATTGATAACAGCCATTATCCTGATTCCCTAGTACAACATAAATCAGATATCGAATTATCGGAGATTAGTGGTTCTGTCGTATCCAGTAGCGGTTTATTTTTTCCTACAGCAGGCTGGGTGTCACCTGTAGACTTCTGTCATCTATTAGCCGCCCACTCTAATATCTCTATTGAGCAACACGATATAACAAATATCGAACAGGCCGATCACTTATGGAATCTAACCACCAGCAACAGTAAGCACTTACATTGTTCCCATTTAATTATCTGCAATGCTGAATTAGCTAATCAATTTAAACAAACTGAACATCTGCCGTTAAAGGCCATTCGCGGACAGGTCTCTATTACTGAAGATAGCGCAGATCTACCTCAACTAAAGACGGTTGTTTGCGGCGAAGGCTATATATCCCCAACACAAGAGGGTAAATATTGCTTTGGTGCCACATTCGACCTAAAAGGTAAGCAACGTAACGTCACTCAATACGACCATAATAAGAATCTAGAAAAACTGGAGGATGCTCTACCAGAATTTCATGACGCGCTTATCGGTAAAAAAGAGCCGCTCACAGGAAGAACAGCCTTTCGCTGTAGCACACCAGACTACATGCCTGTTGTTGGTCCAGCGCCAATCTATAGCGATTTTGTTGAAACCTTCGATCGTCTGAGAAAAGATAAAAATTGGTGTTTTGATGGCATCTGTCCTAGCCATTACCCCAATCTATATGTAAATACAGGCCATGGATCCAAAGGGCTAATTACTTGTCCGATCTCAGCTGAATTATTAGCGTCTATGATCTGTAATGAACCTTTACCTCTCCCCACGACTCTAATAGATGCAGTGAACCCAGCGCGGTTTATTATCAAGAACTTGATAAGACGGGCGATATAAGTAAAGAGCATGTATGTTAAGCTAAAAAGCACAGATCGGTTAGTATTTGAACAAACACAGATGTGGAGCGGTTATGACACTTTATGTATACGACCACGGCTATCGCATACAAACACCAAAGGAAGCCCTCTTTCCTAAACAAGGTGTCGACTCTCTATCGAAAAGCCGCCATATACATCGAACTGCAGACAAGGAAGATCGGCTACACTCCGATGGTGAAAAGTTTATTATCCCCGGCCCCGGAAAACCCAATCAAAACAAAGATCCAGCCACCCTTGCATATACAGCTAATGCTGAAGAAGCTGAACCCCAGAACGAAAGCGCTCAACTTACTGTATCAACGATCATGGTATCCCCTGTACATACAATATCGCCCAATGTTACCGTCAGTACCGCTTGGAAAAGGATGCTGAGCTTAGAGATTAGCCACTTAGTCATTGCCGAAGAGGATAAACGGCCACTAGGCTTAATATCGAAGACAGATTTAATCGAGGCGGGAACCGATTCACTCACTCTTATTAGTGACATTTATTCTAAACAACTAATCGCTGCAACACCTGAAACCTTAGTTCAAAGTGTTGCCATTAACTTTATCGACAACGAAATAAACTCTATACCTGTTGTAAATAATAACGATGAGATAGTGGGCATTGTTTGCCGCACAGATTTATTAAGACTCCTTGTCAGCGGAGCTCATTTGGAGCGCTGGGTTTAGTCGGAAAAGACGTTAAAGGCGGTTGCTCCTTATCTTTACCACTGCCAAATAACCCTGCTATAAAGCGGAAGACTTTTTTGATACCTCGCCAAAGTTTTGGCAACAACCAAATCAATAAGATGATAAATACGACCAACCCTACCAAGAACCAAACAGGATGGTTAAGTGCTGCCCATAAACCACCCAGCACTAATAAATCTTCACTTATAGACGCAGTCCAATTAGTCACCGGTTCGGGAGAGGTATTTATCAAAACACGACTTCCCGCCTTAGCGGCATGACTTCCCGCCGCTAACGTCCCACCGACAAGAGCTGCGGCTAATTCGACAGGTACAGACATATCACCTACAGCACCCGCTGCTAGCACAGCCCCCGCAGGTATTCGGATAAAGGTATGCAGCCCATCCCAGCCAGTATCAACACCAGGAATCTTATCGGCAAAAAACTCGACAAAATACATAAAGCCCGCAGCCATTAAGACTAACGGATCAGCAACAACTTGAAGCTCTTCAGGCAGTGCGATATGCCCCATATTATTGAGCATGCCCAACATAAATATGGTTGCATAAAGATTAATCCCACTGGCCCAACCAACACCCATTGTCAGCGCAATAAGGCTAATAGTTTGCTCAAGCTGATCCATTTGACGACCTCTTTTTGATTAGGCTCAGCAGAAAAAACTATTACAGGCCGGCCCAGTTCATAACATATCTTTATGAACTATATTACAAAGGCCTTTACTCTCGCTGAACAAAATCACGGCATCACCTGAACGTAACTTACCTCTAACTTGCTCCACTTTAGCTGACAGAGAGATCTCATTATCACCATAATCAGTGCCATCACGACTAACAAACTCTTCAATTAATGCATTGAGCGTATCGGGTTCAAGCTGCTCATAAGGAATGATCATTAAGACTTATCCACAGTTACCAAAGTTTTAACTTGTTAAACCAGCTTTCACCTTGCCACTGCCCTTTACATGCTTGTAACTCATTTGACCAACGTTGCGCTCTTAGCTGGATACCTTTAGCTTGCTGCGCCAGTTCTGGGTATTTATCGGCTTCAAAACGATGGTAACCACCATGCCCTAACCTCAATGCAAGATAATGTTCACCAGCGTCTTGCCAGCCAATATGATTTCGTTTAACACTTTGCTGAGTGAACCAACCGATAAAATCAACTGCATCATCAGGGATCTGTGGCGAAGCATCCCAGCGTTCACTCCGTATACGATACTCTTCCCAATCAGCACTGCGTGGCCTTACATGTTTTTTATCAAGATCAGACAAAGGCAATTCGAGCAGCGCCAAGGAGAGAGAAATAGGCGTGCCATATTTCTGCTCGGCCAGCACAGCAGGCTCGACCCACTCATCATTATCATCCAGCTCATCACAAATCAGTAACGCAGGTTGAGTCGAAGCTCCAAAGCAACCACTCAATAGAAACACTAAAATAGGCAGAACCAATAATGCCTTCTTAGAGATCATCATACTTCAACCACTCCATGTTGTTGGAGAAAGGCGACAAACTGCTCTTCATCCATTGTTTCAATACCCAATTCAGATGCTTTCTTTAATTTAGAACCAGCCCCAGGACCCGCAACAACACAATCCGTTTTAGCAGAAACACTGCCCGCCACTTTTGCGCCTAATGCCAGTAGATATTTTTTAGCATCACTGCGTCCCATCTGCTCAAGCTTACCAGTTAATACCCATGTTTTACCCGCTAAAGGTAGCGCTTCCAGTTCCACCGGCTCAATAGCATCCCAATGAACCCCCGCTTTTTCTTTATCCAGTAGATCCGCGATCACTTCTCTATTATGAGGTTCAGCAAAAAAGCCGATAATATGTTTCGCAACAATAGGACCTACATCAGAGACCTCCAATAGCGCCTCTTCAGTTGCTGCCATCAAAGGATCTAAATCACCAAAATGCATTGCTAATGCTCTAGCAGTAGCCTCGCCAACTTCACGAATACCTAACGAGTAAAGGAAACGGGAAAACTCTGTCTCTTTACTCGCACTTATGGCTTTTACTAAATTCTCAGCTGACTTTGGTCCCATCCGCTCAAGTGTTGATAACTGCTCCACCTTCAGTTGATATAGCCCTGCGGGATTATGAAGCAGATCCAGATCGACTAACATCTCAATCAATTTATCACCTAAGCCGTCTATATCCATCGCTTTACGGGAGGCAAAATGCTTTAACGCTTCCTTCCGCTGAGCGGCACAGTAAAGGCCACCAGTACAACGCACTACGGCTTCGCCTTCAAGACGTTCAACATCAGAGCCACAAACAGGACAAGCCTCTGGAGCAGCAACAGGCACGGTGTCATCAGGCCGTCTTTCCTCGATTACACGCACCACTTGAGGAATAACATCACCGGCGCGACGAATAATAACACTATCGCCTACACGCACATCTAAACGCTCAACTTCATCCATATTGTGCAAGGTAGCATTAGAAACCGTAACACCACCCACAAAAACGGGCTGAAGGCGAGCAACAGGTGTTACAGCACCTGTACGACCGACCTGAAACTCAATTGCTCGAACAACCGTCAACTCTTCTTGGGCAGGAAACTTATGCGCTATCGCCCAACGAGGCGCGCGAGAAACAAAACCTAAGGTTTTCTGTAATGCCAAATCATTGACTTTAAAAACAACGCCATCGATCTCATAAGGAAGCGAGTCTCGCAACGCCGCTACTCGAGTGTAGTAATCAAGACAACCTTGAACGCCTTTAACTTCTTCAAGCAGCGGATTTAACTTAAACCCCCAAGTTTTTAGCTGACGTAGGATAGCTGCATGGCCATCTGCAAGCTCACCCCCTTCAACAACCCCTACGCTATAACTACACATCTCCAAAGGACGTGATGCGGTTATTCTCGGATCCAACTGACGCAAACTACCAGCGGCTGCATTTCGAGGGTTTACAAAGGGCTTGTCACCTCGCTGCTCTGCACGGGTATTTAAAGCGTTAAAACCCGCCTTTGGCATGTAGATTTCTCCACGTACTTCTAGTCGCTGAGGGTAATCAGATCCTGAGAGTTTAAGAGGAATTGTAGGTATAGTCCGCACATTGAGAGTGATATTCTCTCCCGTTGAACCATCTCCACGGGTTAGACCTCTAATAAGCAAACCCTCTTCATAGAGTAAACTAATTGCGATTCCATCTAGTTTAGGCTCACAGGCATAGCCAATCTCTGTATCAGCAGGGTAATTTAATCGCTCAACAATTCGACGGTTAAATTCCTCCATATCTTCAGCATTAAACGCATTATCTAAAGACAGCATAGGTAACTCATGCTTAACTTGATTAAATGCAGCTAAAGGCGCACCGCCCACTCTTTGAGTAGGTGATTCAGGGGTAATTAAACTAGGATTTTCAGCTTCTAATGATTTGAGCTGCTGAAACAAACGATCATATTCCGCATCAGGAACCTCTGGATCATCCAGAACATAATAACGATAGTTATGATGATTTAGCTGCTCGCGCAACTGCTTTAGCTGCTGTTCAATAGACACGATGAAAACTCGACTCAAGAAAGAAGAAACGCGGCTTATCGGCCGCGTTTTTTAAGATTTTTCATTTCAAAATCACGTACACGCTGGCGATAATGTTCCATAGTTTGGGTCCGCAAGACCGATCGATTTTCATCGAGCATCTCCCCACCTAAATGCTTAGCGACTGTCTCTGCTGTTGCCAACATACACTCAAAAGCATCCATAACATCGCGAGGCTCTTCCATAGACATAAAGAACATAACTGCTTTCGTACTTAAACTCTGCGCATCATCGGGATCAAAGGTACCTGGCGGTAAAGCATTAGCCATACTGAACTGAACCGCACTAAGTCCTTCCTCATCTTCAAAACGATGGTAGATAGACATATCACCGAAACTCATACCACAAGCATCGATGATCTTTTGTAATACAACGCCATCAAACTGATCTGTCGATTTAGCAATAACCGATATGATTAATACATTTTCGGGATCTGGCTCTTTTTCTAATACTTTGCGTCTAGAAGGTGCCTCTTTAACTGGCTCATCAACCACTGGAGCCGACTCCCAAGGTTCGTCTTTTTCATGCAGATCTACTGACACAAGATCCTTATCGCGTTGGGATGCTTCAGCACTGCTCTTTTCAATAGGAACAGCTTTATCCTGTTTAGATTCCGCTTGAGGTGCATCAGCAATAAAAGCCGGCTGCTCACCTTTAACAGAGGTACGTTTAAAGGATTTATCCTCAGTCACTGGAGACTTTGTCAAACCATCATCTAAAGCAGAACCCAAGGTTAAACCCGCAAACGGATCAGTTGGCGCTTCAGGTTCCTCTTCGGGAAATTCAAATGTCAGCGTTGCTTGTGCGCCAGAGTCGCTATCAACTGGCGTTGTATCCTCAACACCTGCTAAATCTAGCTCTGGGAAAGCATCCGGTTCCTGATGCTCATCTTTGTGATCCAAATTAGTTTCATCTCCTATCTCTGTCATAAGGACAGTGATAGGTTTTTCAAAATCAATCTCTTCTTCCGCTACTTCAGGGATAAGCGTAGGTTGCCATTCGGTTTTCTTCAGTTCTGGCTCTGGCTCTGGCTCTGGCTCTGGCTCTGGCTCTGGCTCTGGCTCTGGCTCTGGCTCTGGCTCTGGC
>NZ_JAUOQC010000025.1:0-15581 GCF_030547495.1 Neptuniibacter sp. 2_MG-2023
CGAGTCAGAGCAGCAGTAAGTGTAGTTTTACCGTGGTCAACGTGGCCGATTGTACCAACGTTAACATGCGGTTTTGAACGTTCAAATTGTTCTTTAGCCACGTCTATTTCCTCTATCAGCTATCATTAGCAAATAAATAATTAAGTAAAATTAATTATAGCATCAGCGACCTTTTTGGGCGCTTCACCATATTCGTAAAACTCCATCGAATAAGTTGCACGCCCCTGCGTAGCTGAACGAAGATCGGTTGCATAACCAAACATCTCCCCCAACGGCACAAGCGCATTAACAACCTTACCCGAAGAACTATCTTCCATACCCTGAACTAGGCCGCGACGACGATTAAGATCGCCCATCACATCACCCATATAATCTTCAGGGGTTACTACTTCTACTTTCATGACAGGCTCAAGCAAACAAGGGTCTGCGTCCTGCGCAAATTTCTTTAATGCCTGAGAAGCCGCAATTTTAAACGCCATCTCATTAGAGTCAACATCATGAAACGAACCATCATATAGACGAGCTTTTAGCCCGATCAAAGGATATCCAGCAATAACGCCATTATGCATCTGCTCTTCAATACCCTTTTCTATTGCTGGTATAAATTCTCTTGGGATCGCGCCACCCACGATCTCATTGATAAACTCCAACCCTTCTTCATCAGAAGGACTAAACTCAACCACTACATGACCGTACTGACCGCGACCACCCGATTGGCGAATAAACTTATGGTTCGCATTAACCGGCTTACGAATCTTTTCTCTATAAGCAACTTGAGGCTTACCAATATTTGCCTCAACTTTAAATTCTCGTTTCATTCGATCAACGAGAATATCAAGATGTAGCTCACCCATACCTGAAATAATGGTCTGGCCTGTTTCTTTATCTGTCTCAACTTTAAAGGAAGGGTCTTCTTGCGCCAATTTACCTAAGGCAACACCCATCTTCTCTTGGTCAGCTTGAGACCTAGGCTCGACTGCAACCGAGATAACCGGCGCAGGAAACTCCATACGTTCGAGGATAATACGATTATCGCCGTCACATAAAGTATCGCCTGTTGTAACATCTTTCATACCGATGAGTGCGGCAATATCACCCGCGCGCACCTCTTTAATCTCTTCACGATTATTGGCATGCATCTGCACCATACGACCCACGCGCTCTTTCTTGCCTTTGACTGAGTTATAAACCCCGTCACCCGACTTAAGAACACCCGAATACACACGCACAAATGTCAGCGTACCTACAAACGGATCAGTGGCAATTTTAAAGGCCAGAGCCGCAAAAGGCGCATCATCATCAGCATGACGTGCAGCAGGCGTTTCGTCCTTATCATCCAATATACCCTCAATCGCTTTAACTTCGATTGGAGATGGCATGAACTCAATAACCGCATCAAGCATCGCCTGAACACCTTTATTCTTAAAAGCTGAACCAGCCAACATAAGAACAATATCGTTATCAAGCGTACGCGAGCGTAAACCCTGCTTTAATTCATCTATAGATAAGTCACCCTCTTCAAGGTACTTATCCATCAATTCTTCATTTGCCTCTGCAGCTGCTTCAACTAATTGCTCACGCAACTTTTCAGCAGTCTCCTGCAGATCAGCTGGAATATCTTCCAACTCATAAGTCATACCTTGATCTGCTTCATTCCACATGATGGCTTTCATGCGAATCAGATCAACCACACCTACAAAGTCTTCTTCCGTGCCAATCGGAATATTGATAGGTATAGCATTTGCCCCAAGACGCTCTTTTAGCTGATCAACAACCATAAAGAAGTCAGCACCTATGCGATCCATCTTATTGACGAATACCATGCGCGGCACTTCATATTTATTAGCCTGACGCCAAACAGTCTCAGTCTGAGGCTGAACACCGGAAGAGGCACAAAGCACAACAACAGCACCATCCAACACACGTAAAGAACGCTCAACTTCAATCGTGAAATCAACGTGCCCCGGTGTATCAATGATGTTAATTCGATGATCTTCGAATTGTTGGCTCATGCCCTTCCAGAAGCAAGTAGTTGCAGCAGACGTGATAGTAATACCACGCTCCTGCTCCTGCTCCATCCAGTCCATAGTTGCAGCACCGTCATGTACTTCACCAATCTTATGAGAAAGACCGGTGTAAAACAGAACACGCTCCGTAGTCGTCGTTTTACCGGCATCCACATGTGCGCAGATACCGATGTTGCGATAACGTGATATAGGAGTCTTACGAGCCACAACTTAGTCCTCAGTTTTTTAGAAGCGGTAGTGAGCGAATGCTTTGTTCGCTTCAGCCATACGATGCACGTCTTCACGTTTCTTAACAGCCGCACCGCGACCTTCAGAAGCATCAACAAGCTCACCTGCCAAACGTAGAGCCATGGATTTCTCACCACGACCACGTGCAGAGTCAACCGCCCAACGCATAGCAAGAGCCATACGACGAGCAGGACGCACTTCTACAGGCACCTGGTAAGTTGCACCACCAACACGGCGAGATTTAACCTCAACCGCTGGCTGGATCGCTTCCAGAGCTTTTTCAAAAATTTCCAATGGATCTTTGTCTGAGCGCTCTTGGATTTTATCCAAAGCACCGTAAACAATTTTCTCAGCAACTGATTTCTTACCGTGAACCATTACATGGTTAATAAACTTGGCAAGAACAATGTTACCGAACTTAGGATCCGGTAGTATTTCGCGCTTTGCAGCGACGCGTCTTCTAGGCATGATAAGCCCTCAATTCATTAAAAGGTCTTCAGGTTTTCCAAGTATGTAAACTTGGCCTTACTCTTACCGTGTATCCGGTTTAGCTTCTTAGTCTTACAAGAAAGCTGCGCCGCAGGGACTACGATTAAGATTTAGGACGCTTAGCACCGTACTTAGAACGGCCTTGCTTACGCTCACTAACACCTGAGCAGTCCAGTGCACCACGTACCGTATGGTAGCGAACACCTGGAAGGTCCTTAACACGACCACCACGAATTAGAACAACACTATGCTCCTGCAGGTTGTGACCTTCACCACCAATGTAGGAAGCAACCTCGAAGCCGTTGGTCAAACGAACACGACATACTTTACGTAATGCTGAGTTCGGTTTTTTCGGAGTAGTGGTGTAAACACGGGTACATACGCCACGACGCTGAGGACAAGCTTGCAATGCACGAACATCGCTAGGCTGAACTTTGCGTTTACGCGGTTTACGTACCAACTGGTTAATCGTTGCCATTTAAGCAAACTCCACGTTTTGATTTAACACCATAAAAATTGGATATTTTTCAATCCAACCACAAAGGGGCCGGAATTTTAATAAATTCCGGCCCCAACATCAAACACTGAGTACTATTTATTCAATAAAAATGAAAAAATAGTTATTCAGCGTCTGGCATAGACGCATTTAGTGCTTCAGTTAGTGCTTGTTGCACCTCTTCTGCACTCACAGTCGCACTTTCACCTTCAGCAGGTTGAGCACGCTTGCGTTTGCGTTCTTCGTGGTAAGCCAGACCTGAACCCGCTGGGATCAGACGACCAACCACGACATTTTCTTTCAAGCCGCGTAAGAAGTCCTGTTTGCCGGTTACTGCACCTTCAGTCAATACACGCGTTGTCTCCTGGAAGGACGCTGCAGAGATGAACGATTCAGTCGCAAGTGATGCTTTAGTGATACCCAGCAACACACGGTCAAACTTAGCAGGAATCTTACCTGCTGCTTCAAGCTCTTCGTTCTCAGCCAATACCGCTTGGTATTCAACCTGATCACCAGTAATAAAGCTTGAATCACCAGACGAAACGATCTCAACCTTACGCAACATCTGACGAACAATAACTTCGATGTGCTTATCGTTGATACCTACACCCTGTAGACGGTATACGTCTTGGATCTCGCTGGTGATGTATTTAGCTAATTCTTCAACACCCAAAATACGTAGAATGTCATGTGGATTAGATGGGCCATCAGAAATAACCTCACCCTTATTCACTTGCTCACCTTCGAAAACGTTCAAATTACGCCATTTCTGGATCATTGTTTCATGCGGCTCAACATCGCTTGGAGAGATAACTAAACGTTTTTTACCTTTAGTTTCTTTACCGAAGCTGATGATACCTGATACTTCCGCCAAGATAGAGGATTCTTTTGGCTTACGCGCTTCGAATAAGTCAGCAACACGCGGTAGACCACCGGTGATATCCTTATTCACAGAACCTTCCTGCGGGATACGAGCCAGCACATCACCTACCTGAACATCAGAACCATTACTTAAGTTCATAATCGCTTTAGCAGGTAATAGGTACTGTGCAGCAGAATCCGTACCCGGATGCATCACATCATTACCTTTAGCATCAAGTAACTTGATCATTGGGCGGATATCTTTACCTGCCGCTGGACGATCTTTGTTATCAAGAACCTCAGTGGTAGACAGACCCGTCAATTCATCAGTTTGACTCTTAACTGTAATACCATCATCCATACCGGACAGCTCAACGCGACCCGCCACTTCAGAGATAATTGGATGCGTATGCGGATCCCAGTTAGCAACAATGTCGCCCGCTTCAACTTTACTGCCATCTTTAACTTTGATAACAGAACCGTACGGAAGCTTATAACGTTCACGCTCACGACCATGCTCATCAGTCACACCCAGTTCACCAGAACGTGAAGTTGCAACTAAAGCGCCATCTGGACGTTCAACAAACTTAAGGTCATGCAGACGAATCTCACCGCCATTCTTAACTTGGATACTATCCACTGCTGCAGCTCGAGATGCCGCACCACCGATATGGAACGTACGCATGGTAAGCTGTGTACCCGGCTCACCAATTGATTGCGCCGCGATAACACCTACAGCCTCACCTGGATTAACCAAGTGACCACGACCTAGATCACGACCATAACAGCTTGCACAGATACCGTGACGAGTACGACATGTAATTGCACTACGTACGATAATCTCATCAATAGATGAATAGATCTCTTCGTTTTCTAAGCGATGCTTCCAAGCTTCATCAATCAGCGTGCCAGCTTCAATCAGAACATCTTTACCTGATGGATCAAGAACATCCTTAGCTACAACGCGACCTAATACTCGATCAGCCAGCGCAACTACAACGTCACCGCCTTCGATCAGAGGAATCATTGATAAACCTTCCTCTGTACCACAATCAGCTTCTGTGATTACAACATCCTGAGCAACGTCAACCAAACGACGCGTCAAGTAACCAGAGTTTGCTGTTTTCAATGCTGTATCAGCCAAACCTTTACGAGCACCATGGGTAGAGATGAAGTACTGAAGTACGTTCAAACCTTCACGGAAGTTCGCAGTGATAGGCGTTTCGATGATTGAGCCATCTGGCTTAGCCATCAAACCACGCATACCGGCTAGCTGACGAATCTGAGCTGCACTACCACGGGCACCGGAGTCGGCCATCATATAAACAGAGTTAAATGACTCTTGCTCTGACTCTTTACCGTCTTTAGTAATAACCGGCTCAGTTTTCAAGTTATCCATCATCTTCTTAGCTAACAGTTCGTTAGCACGAGACCAGATATCGATAACTTTGTTGTATTTCTCACCTTGAGTTACCAAACCATCAGCAAACTGACGTTCGATATCTACAACTTCGGTTTCCGCTTCATCGATAATCAGCGCTTTCTCAGCTGGAATCTCGAAATCGTTCACACCGATTGATACACCAGACATTGTTGCCTGACGGAAGCCTGTATACATCAGCTGGTCAGCAAAGATAACCGTATCTTTCAGACCACAGCGACGATAAGCCTCATTCAATAGACGGGAGATTGCTTTTTTCTTCATTGGCTGGTTAACCAGCTCATAAGGAAGGCCATCAGGAACGATAGCAAACAATAAAGCACGACCCGCAGTTGTCTCTTTTAGCTCAGTGATAACTTCAACGTTACCTTCGATATCACGAATCGTTTCAGTGATACGAACCTTGATACCAGCCTGAAGATCTAACTCACCTGCGCCTTGAGCACGTGCAATCTCGTCAATATCAGAGAACACCATGCCTTCGCCTTTCGCATTAACACGCTCACGAGTCATGTAGTACAGACCCAATACAACGTCTTGCGAAGGAACGATAATCGGCTCACCGTTAGCAGGAGATAACACGTTATTGGTAGACATCATCAATGCGCGTGCTTCTAGCTGCGCTTCAATAGTCAACGGTACGTGTACCGCCATCTGGTCACCATCAAAGTCGGCGTTGTATGCCGCACATACTAATGGGTGCAGTTGAATTGCCTTACCTTCGATTAGCACAGGCTCAAACGCCTGGATACCCAAACGGTGAAGTGTTGGTGCACGGTTAAGCAGTACCGGATGCTCACGGATAACTTCATCCAAGATATCCCATACTAATGCTTCTTCGCGCTCAACCATCTTCTTAGCGGCTTTAATCGTAGTAGCGTGACCACGAAGCTCTAGTTTAGAGAAGATAAAAGGCTTAAATAGCTCAAGTGCCATCTTCTTAGGAAGACCACACTGATGTAAACGTAGGTATGGACCTACCACGATTACAGAACGACCAGAGTAATCTACACGTTTACCCAATAGGTTCTGACGGAAACGACCCTGCTTACCTTTGATCATATCAGCCAAAGATTTCAGAGGACGCTTGTTAGAACCGGTAATAGCACGACCGCGACGACCGTTGTCTAACAACGCATCAACAGATTCTTGCAACATACGTTTTTCGTTACGTACGATGATATCTGGAGCATTAAGATCCAACAAACGCTTAAGACGGTTGTTACGGTTGATAACTCGACGGTACAGATCGTTAAGATCAGACGTTGCGAAACGACCACCATCAAGAGGCACCAATGGACGAAGATCTGGCGGAAGAACCGGCAGTACTTCAAGAATCATCCACTCAGGTTTGTTACCAGATTTGTAGAACGCTTCTAGTAACTTAAGACGCTTAGACAGCTTCTTAATTTTTGTTTCAGAACTTGTCTGTGGTAATTCTTCGCGTAGGCGATCAACCTCTTCCTTCAATTCAATTGAAGAAAGCAGCTCACGTACCGCTTCAGCACCCATACGGGCATCAAAGTCATCACCAAACTCTTCAAGCGCTTCAAAATATTGCTCATCGTTCAACATCTGACCGCGCTCAAGCGTAGTCATACCTGGATCGATAACAACGAAAGACTCGAAGTAAAGAACACGTTCAATATCACGTAGCGTCATATCTAGCATCAAGCCGATACGGGACGGTAGTGATTTAAGGAACCAAATGTGGGCAACTGGAGATGCCAATTCGATGTGAGCCATACGCTCACGACGAACTTTAGCCAGCGTAACTTCTACGCCACACTTCTCACAGATAACACCACGATGCTTCATACGCTTGTATTTGCCGCATAAGCATTCGTAATCTTTTACTGGGCCAAAAATTTTGGCACAGAATAAACCTTCACGCTCAGGCTTGAAGGTACGGTAGTTAATGGTTTCCGGCTTTTTAACTTCACCATAAGACCATGAACGGATCATCTCAGGGGAAGCCAGAGTGATCTTGATCGAGTCAAACTCTTCAGATTGACCCTGTGTTTTAAGCAGATTCAGCAGATCTTTCATTCTTTCAAGCTCCTAACGGAGTTCTTGCTTAAGGCCGCTCTAATGAGCGACCCCCGCCTGGTATACAGTTTTGTGCTTATTCGGATTCGAGCTCGATGTCGATACCCAGAGAACGGATCTCTTTAATAAGTACGTTGAAGGATTCCGGCATACCCGGCTCCATACGATGATCGCCATCCACAATGTTTTTATACATTTTGGTACGACCATTCACATCATCGGACTTAACTGTGAGCATCTCTTGCAGAGTATATGCAGCACCATAAGCTTCAAGTGCCCACACCTCCATCTCACCGAATCGCTGACCACCGAATTGAGCTTTACCACCCAGCGGCTGCTGAGTAACAAGGCTGTAGGAGCCAGTTGAACGCGCATGCATCTTATCATCAACCAAATGGTTCAATTTCAGCATATACATGTAACCAACAGTTACAGGGCGATCAAACTGATTACCTGTACGGCCATCAAACAATGTAGTTTGACCTGTATCACTTAGACCCGCTAAACGTAGCAAGGATTTAAGCTCAACCTCTTTAGCACCATCAAATGCTGGAGTTGCCAGTGGAACACCACCGCAAAGGTTTTTAGCCAGTTCCAGAATCTCTTCATCAGTAAAGCTATCTAGATCTTCAGTACGGCTGTTTACGCCAGCACCTAAATCAGCGTTATAGATCTGATGTAAGAATTCACGAATCTCTTTAACCGTTTCAGCACGCTCACGCTCTTGATCCAGCATCTCATTGATGCGACGACCAAGACCTTTAGCAGCCATACCCATATGAGTCTCTAGGACCTGACCAACGTTCATACGTGATGGTACACCTAGTGGGTTCAGTACTATATCGACTGGCTCACCATTTGCATCATACGGCATATCTTCAACAGGCATGATTACAGAGATAACACCTTTGTTACCATGACGGCCTGCCATTTTGTCACCCGGCTGTACGCGACGCTTAGTAGCCACATAAACCTTAACAATTTTTAGGACGCCCGGCGCAAGATCATCACCTGTTTGCAGCTTGTTCTTCTTATCTTCAAAACGCTTATCAAGAGACTCTTTACGCTCTTCTAGCTGCTTCTCTGCAAGTTCAAGCTGTTCCGCCGCAGCTTCATCAGAAACGCGGATATTGAACCAATCAGATTTCGATAACCCAGCTAGGAATTCAGCAGTAATCTCTTCACCTTTTCCAAGACCTGCACCACCGTCAGCCTTCAAACCAATAAGCACTTTACCTAAACGCTCAAAAGTCGCCTGCTCAACAATGCGAAGCTCTTCGTAGAGATCCTTGCGAATAGAATCTAGTTCAGATTTCTCAATCGCTAACGCACGCTCATCTTTCTGAACGCCGTCACGTGTAAACACCTGCACATCGATAACTTTACCAACTGTACCTGTCTTAACACGTAGGGATGTATCTTTAACATCCGATGCTTTCTCACCAAAGATAGCTCTTAGTAGCTTCTCTTCTGGTGTTAGCTGGCTTTCGCCTTTAGGTGTCACTTTACCAACAAGAATATCGCCAGGACCTACTTCAGCCCCTATATGCACGATACCAGCCTCATCTAGCTTAGCTAGAGCAGACTCACCTACATTTGGTATATCCGATGTAATCTCTTCAGAACCCAACTTAGTATCACGTGCGACACAAGTAAGCTCTTGAATGTGGATAGTTGTGAAACGATCTTCCTGAACGACACGCTCAGAGATAAGGATCGAATCCTCAAAGTTATAACCATTCCAAGGCATAAACGCGATACGCATGTTCTGACCTAGCGCCAGCTCACCCATATCAACAGATGGCCCATCAGCCATAACATCGCCAACATTAACCTGATCACCTGGGCTCACGATAGAGCGCTGGTTGATACATGTATTTTGGTTAGAACGCGTATATTTAGTCAGGTTATAGATATCTACACCTGCATCGCCTGCCGTTACTTCATCATCTTTAACACGAACCACAATACGGCTCGCATCAACAGACTCAATAACACCGCCGCGACGGGCAACAACACATACACCGGAGTCCTGTGCAACGTTACGCTCAATACCAGTACCTACAAGCGGCTTATCCGCACGTAAAGTTGGCACCGCTTGACGTTGCATGTTGGAACCCATCAATGCACGGTTGGCATCATCGTGTTCTAGGAACGGAATCAATGAAGCCGCTACAGATACAACCTGACGTGGTGAAACGTCCATGTACTGTACTTTTTCAGGCTGCATAACCGTTGTTTCATTCAAGTGACGAACAGTAACCAACTCATCAAGTAGGCGACCTTCTTCGTCCATTGTTGCTGATGCCTGTGCGATTACGAAGGTGTTTTCTTCGATTGCAGACAGGTAATCCAGCTCGTCAGTTACTTTGCTATCAACAACGCGGCGATATGGTGTTTCAAGGAAACCATAATCATTTGTGCGAGCAAAGGTAGCCAAAGAGTTAATCAAACCGATGTTTGGACCCTCTGGCGTTTCGATTGGACATACACGACCGTAATGTGTCGGATGTACGTCACGTACTTCAAAACCAGCTCGTTCACGCGTTAGACCACCTGGGCCTAATGCAGAAACACGACGCTTATGGGTAACTTCAGACAACGGGTTGTTCTGATCCATAAACTGAGAAAGCTGGGAAGAACCGAAGAACTCTTTAATCGCTGCGGCTACAGGCTTAGCATTAATAAGATCCTGCGGCATTAGATTATCAGATTCAGCCATGCTTAGACGTTCACGTACAGCACGTTCAACACGAACAAGACCAACGCGGAACTGATTTTCTGCCATTTCACCAACAGAACGGATACGACGGTTACCTAGATGATCTATATCATCTACCGTGCCTTTACCGTTACGGATATCGATTAAGGTTTTCATCACCTCAAGGATATCTTCTTTATCTAGAACGCCAGAACCTTCAACCTCATCACGACCTAGACGACGGTTGAACTTCATACGACCTACAGCTGAAAGGTCATAACGGTCTTCACTGAAGAATAAGTTCTCAAATAGTGCTTCAGCAGACTCTTTAGTTGGCGGCTCACCAGGACGCATCATACGGTAGATTTCTACCAGAGCTTCTAACTGGTTACGCGTTGGATCGTTGCGCAGCGTATCAGAAACAAACGGACCACAATCCAATTCGTTTGTGTATAGC
This sequence comes from Neptuniibacter sp. 2_MG-2023, assembly GCF_030547495.1. Lineage (NCBI taxonomy): Bacteria > Pseudomonadati > Pseudomonadota > Gammaproteobacteria > Oceanospirillales > Oceanospirillaceae > Neptuniibacter > Neptuniibacter sp. 2_MG-2023. The sequence continues at coordinate 10,750 of NZ_JAUOQC010000025.1, forward strand.
GTTTCAAACGTTGTGATATTAGCAACGCGTAACTGCTCAACTAATTCTTCTGTAATTTCAGCATTACTACCACAGATCAGCTCACCGGTTGCAGGATCAATAACATCACGCGCAATCGCTTTACCTACAAGATACTCCATAGGTACTTCTAGCTGTTCCATGCCTACTTTCGCCATTTGACGAATGTGACGTGGCGTAATACGGCGTCCGGCTTCAACTACAACGTTGCCATCGCCATCTTTAACTTCAAAAGATAGAGTTTCGCCACGTAGACGGTCAGCGATCAAATGCATTTTGATCGATTCGCTGCCTAAGCTCCAAGTCGTATTTTCGAAGAAGATATCAAGAATCTCTTCAGTCTGGTAACCCAAAGCACGCAACAAAATAGTTGCAGGCAATTTACGGCGACGGTCAATACGGACAAATAAACTATCTTTAGGATCAAATTCAAAATCTAACCATGAACCACGGTAAGGAATAATACGCGCAGAATAAAGCAGCTTCCCAGATGAATGGGTTTTACCTTTATCATGGTCAAAGAATACACCTGGTGAACGATGAAGCTGTGAAACAATCACTCGCTCAGTACCGTTAACAACAAATGTACCGTTATCAGTCATCAAAGGCATCTCGCCCATGTAGACTTCTTGCTCTTTAATATCTTTAACAGCCTTATTGCTGGATTCGCGGTCATAAATAACCAAACGAACTTTCACGCGCAGTGGAGCTGCATACGTAATACCGCGTATCTGACACTCTTTAACGTCAAATACAGGCTCACCCAGACGGTAGCCCACATATTCCAGAGATGCATTTCCAGAATAGGACACGATTGGGAAGACAGAGTTAAATGCTGCATGCAGACCAGCATCCAAACGATCTGCTGCTTCAACTCCTGTCTGCAAAAACTTTTTATAGGAGTCGAGCTGTATTGCTAGCAAGTAAGGCACATCCATTACTTGCGGCAATTTACCGAAGTCCTTACGGATGCGTTTCTTTTCAGTGTATGAATAAGCCATCAGTGTTCCCCAGCAAGTGCACCAAATTATAAGCAGACCGAAACCCGTTTCGGACTGTGTTACCGCAATTTATTTGCTGTCTATAAATAACGGAAAAAGGCCGGTGGCATTTTGCCACCAGCCATCAGCACCTCGAACAGAAAACTGCTCGAATTAGCATTGAAGTAATTACTTAACTTCAACAGAAGCGCCAGCTTCTTCCAGTGCTTTCTGTAGTTCTTCAGCTTCTTCTTTGCTAACGCCTTCTTTAACAGCAGCAGGAGCGCCGTCAACAATGCCTTTAGCTTCTTTCAAGCCAAGACCTGTAGCAGCACGAACTGCTTTGATTACGTTAACTTTCTTATCGCCAACAGCAGTTAGGATAACGTCAAATTCAGTTTTCTCTTCAGCAGCACCAGCGTCACCGCCAGCAGCGCCACCAGCAACAACAGCAGCAGCTGCAGTTACACCGAATTTTTCTTCCATTGCTTCAATAAGAACAACAACGTCTTTAACAGACATTTCAGCAATTGCGTTTAGGATATCTTCGTTAGTCAGAGACATTTTCTAATTCCTGATATTTGTAAGCCCACAGGCTCATTAAAACTTGTATGAAAAAGGATGCGTATAAAATTACGCAGCCTGTTCTTCTTTCTGATCGCGAACAGCTGCAATTGTGCGGACAAGTTTGCCAGCAGCAGCTTCTTTCATGCACATCATCAACTTAGCAATAGCTTCGTCGTATGTTGGCAAGCTTGCCAACATTGCGATATCTACTACTTCACCTTCAAATGCAGCCGCTTTCAGTTCAAAGTTGTCATTACCTTTTGCAAAATCCTGCAGAATACGAGCGCCAGCGCCCGGATGTTCTGTAGAAAAAGCAATGATACTTGGACCTTTGAACGTGTCCTGTAAGCATGCGTAATCAGTGCCTTCAACTGCGCGTCGAGCTAGCGTGTTACGTACAACTTTAAGCCATACGCCGTTTTCACGTGCTTCTTTACGCAATGCAGTCATGTCGCCAACTTCAACGCCGCGGGAATCCGCGACAACAGCAGACAAAGCATTGTTAGCAGCTTCTTGGACTTCAGCGACGATCGCTTTTTTATCTTCGAGTCCTAATGCCACGATTTACTCCTGGAGTAGTCTTTCGACTTGTTACCAACCCCCCAATCAATGGGGATTCCGAGTACGGTGGTTTGATTCAAATTCAGAATCTCACCGTCTGCGCAGGCTGGTTAGCCCATTAAGATAAAGTTACCTTTATCACCTGCGGTCTTTGACGGCCTTCGTCTCTGCATTACAGTCACAGAAGACCCTCAAAAAACCTTTCATTGATTAAACTTCCAAAGAAGCCTGATCAACAAGTAGACCTGGACCCATTGTAGTGGACAGAACTACCTTCTTAAGATAAATACCTTTTGCAGCAGAAGGTTTCAGCTTCTTCAGATCTGCAATCAATGCTTCAACGTTTTGCTTGATAGAAGCAGCTTCAAAATCTGCTTTACCAACGCCAGCATGAATAATACCGTTCTTATCTGTACGGAAACGAACCTGACCTGCTTTAGCATTTTTAACTGCTGTAGCAACATCTGGTGTTACTGTACCAACTTTAGGGTTAGGCATTAGACCACGAGGACCAAGCACCTGACCTAGCTGACCAACAACACGCATAGCGTCTGGCGTCGCAATAACAACACCAAAATCAAGATCACCGCCTTTAATCTGCTCAGCAAGATCTTCAAAACCAACAACATCTGCACCGGCTTCTTTTGCTTTCTCAGCATTTTCACCTTGAGCAAATACAGCTACACGAACATCGTTACCTGTACCATTTGGCAATACAGTTGAGCCACGAACAACCTGATCAGATTTACGTGGATCAACGCCTAGGTTTACAGCAATATCAACTGTCTCTTTGAACTTTACAGTAGATAGTTCAGACAATAGAGAAACAGCATCTTCGATAGAGTACGCTTTACCAGCTTCTACTTTTTCAGCAATCAGCTTTTGACGTTTAGTTAACTTAGCCATTACTCATCCACCTCTGTAAGTAGACCCATGCTACGCGCTGTACCAGCAATGGTACGGCAAGCCGCATCCATATCAGCAGCTGTAAGGTCTGGCATTTTAACAGTAGCGATCTCTTCTAACTGAGCGCGAGTAACAGAACCCACTTTCTCAGTATTCGGACGACCAGAACCACTCTTAAGGCCTGCAGCCTTCAACAACAATACTGCTGCAGGAGGTGTTTTAGTGATGAACGTAAAGCTACGATCAGCATAAACAGTAATAACAACAGGAACAGGTAAACCGCTTTCCATGCCCTGTGTCTGAGCATTAAACGCTTTACAGAATTCCATGATGTTAACACCATGCTGACCTAACGCAGGACCTACTGGAGGTGACGGGTTCGCGCCACCGGCAGGAACTTGCAGCTTAATATAAGCTTCAATTTTCTTAGCCATTTTTCAATGTACTCCTAGTGGGTTCAAACGCCTCTCAGCTCCCCATTTTCTCAAGACAGAAAAACCCCAGCTCTCGCTGAGGTTATTCCTTCATACTTTTTATCAGGCTTTTTCTACCTGACCAAAATCTAGCTCAACCGGTGTAGAACGACCGAAAATCAACACTGCAACATGCAGTTTATTCTTCTCGTAATTAATCTCTTCTACAACACCGTTAAAGTCAGCAAATGGGCCATCAGTAACACGCACCATTTCGCCTGGCTCAAACACAGTCTTAGGACGCGGCTTATCAACACCACTTTCCACACGACTTAGAATTTCATTCGCTTCAGCTTCAGTGATCGGCGCAGGCTTACCTGCCGTACCACCAATAAAGCCTAAAACATGAGGTGTATTTTTCACCAAATGCCAGCTTTCGTCGTTCATATCCATATTCACTAAAACATAACCAGGATAGAACTTACGTTCAGATTTTCGCTTCTTACCATCGCGAATCTCTACAACCTCTTCGGTAGGAACTAAAATCTCACCAAAAAGATCCTGCATACTATGCAGTTCAACTCGTTCTTTTAGCGTATTCATCACACGCTTCTCGTACCCGGAGTACGCATGCACTACATACCAACGCATCGACATGCTTATCGCCTCTTAACCTATCGCCCCAGATACAAGCCAACTCAATAACGAGTCAAGCCCCCACAGCATTAAACCAACAACCAAAACCACAACAACGACAATAGCTGTCGTCTGCAATGTCTCTTGACGTGTCGGCCATACCACCTTACGAATCTCCTGCTTTGCTTCTTTAAACAAAGTGAAGAAAGCCTTACCTTTAGCCGTTTGCAGAGATATAAAACCTGCAACCATAGCCAACACCAGCAATGCTACTACACGGTAGAACAAAGACTGATCAGCAAAGATGGAGTTACCCACAACACCGGCAGCGACAACCGCCACTACAACCACCCATTTTAGGGCATCAAACTTTGAACCTTCGGGATTCACTTTCGCATTCACGCTTAGGGCCTCAGGATTACTAAAAACGATTCGCTTGCAAGATACCAACTCCGAATGAGTTGGCAGGCCAGGAGGGACTCGAACCCACAACCTGCGGTTTTGGAGACCGCTGCTCTGCCAATTGAGCCACTGGCCTATCGCATAATAGGGAGGCGTATTGTATAGGCCTCCCCATCGATTGGCAATACCTAATTATCTAATATTACTCGATAATTTTAGATACAACACCAGCACCTACTGTACGACCGCCTTCACGGATCGCAAAACGCAGACCTTCTTCCATCGCAATCGGGTTGATTAGCGTAACATCCATCTGAACGTTATCGCCTGGCATTACCATTTCAACACC
>NZ_JAUOQC010000026.1:0-11374 GCF_030547495.1 Neptuniibacter sp. 2_MG-2023
CCCTGCAACATCCTGCGCCAGACCCGGAGCCTGTGCATGAGCCTGAGACATAGCGAGAGCAATCGACAGAGCCAGAGCCAGAGCCAGAGCCAGAGCCAGAGCCAGAGCCAGAGCCACAAGCCGCAGCACGAGCACCGGAACATGCAGGTCTATCGGGTGCGACTAGCAGAGAGATCAACTGTGTCTTGGTGAAAATGCATGGGCTTAATTTGGCAATACCTTTTGATCATATAGAAGGTGCGGTGCATTTAAGTTCAGTAGCGCTGACTTTAGATGGTACTCATGATTGGTGTTTAGGACGTTTTGGTGGTGGGTTATCTGCTGAAACTAATGTTATAGATACTGCATTATGGCTAATTCCGGAGCGCTATAAGCCAGAAATGGCAAAATACAGCGAACTGATTATTTTACGAGGACGCCATTGGGCGTTAGCATGTGATGAGCTGGTGAAGTCGGTTCGTATACCTGCAGATAAAGTATCTTGGGCAAGTAGTGATAATCCACGGGCATGGTTGTGGGGAACATATATGGAAGAGCGTTGCGCTATTCTTGATATTCCAGAGCTTATGAAACAGTTTGATCAATCCTTCTGAATTGATAGTTAAAACAATGTTAGGGAAGCAATTAAAGTGTCTTGGTTGAGTGTGGCGTCATTGATTATTGCTGTGGGAGCTTGTGCTGCCTGTTTCGTTTTATTTCGCCGTTTGCAACAGCACGAGCGTCGGCATCAAGCGCTTATTAATGTGCTCAGAAATGAGATACAAGCGATGACAAATAGCTCAATTGGTATGGGGCGTCGTTTAATTGGTGTCGAGCAGAAGCTTAATCTTACAGTGGATAAACAGCTAGAATTAGAGAATCGGGATCCAACCGCTTTAGCCTACAATCAAGCTACCCGTTTGATGGAGATGGGGGCCGATGTCGATGATCTAGTGCAGAATTGTGGTATTGGACGGCCAGAGGCTGAGTTAATGGCTCTTTTACATAAAGAGCTACACACTCCCCATCAATCTCTAGGGCGTGATAATTAGATCCTACGCTTATTTAATATTCTGTTGAATTGCTTTGTTTATCATCTCTTGGTTGCCATGTTTTAGGCTGTAGGCAAACGCAATCACTTCTGCGATAGCTCGATAAAGGGATTCAGGTATCTCATCGCCTAGTTCTAATCGGATCAGAACTTCAACTAGCTCTGGGCTTTCGTGAATATGAATGTCGTTTTCTTCGGCTAATTTTATAATTTGTTCGGCAATATCCCCCATCCCTTTGGCAACGATGAGAGGGGCCTTTCCCGCACCTTGGTCATACTTTAGAGCGATGGCCTTCTTACGGTTTTTTTCGGAGTATTGATCTGATTTAGAAAATTTCATGTGTGTAGGTCCACAAGTTGTTTGTGGATCGTTTGTTTTTGTTCTGGCGCTGTTCCTTCGTGCCAGGTCACCTCGGTATTATCAAAACCACATTGGCGTAGGCGTGTAGAGAACTCTTCTGAGCGTTCGCGTAATTTGTCAGCGGTTTCTTTTAACTCACACCAAAATAGGGTGCTGATTTCATGGCCATCAGTTAGCCGTATCTCCGCATCCACTCCACCTTGCTCCTCTAAATCGAAATGTAAGCGTACGCGCCATACGGAGATCATCTCTCCAGCTGCATTGGTGCCTCCTTCTCTACTTAAACGCAACTCTAAATTATCCCACTGCTCCCCATTTTTGATCGGTAGGTCGAGTTGTAGCACACGTTCAAATCCACCATCCGGCATCTCTCGCCACTGCTGTAGGGAGTGGAGCTGTTGGCTGGTTACACGTGAATGTACACCCTGGAGTAACTGTTCTAAACGTTCTTTTTGCTCGGCAGGTAAAGAGTCCGCTAGTTTTTGAAGCTGTTGCAGTTGGCTTTTCATATCTTGAGGTTGCGGTGCTAAGCCTTTACTTAAATTGTGCTCTGTGGATAACCCACCTAACTCAATGTTTTGTCTGATTTGAGATGGCGCTTCTTGGCTTCCAGGTCGAACACCAAATAGCTGTAGCATCGATTGAACCACGCTGCTGATCTGTGTTGCTTGGCTTCCCTGTGCTTGGGCAGCGACTTGAGATAATTGGCTAAAAGCATCCGCCGTGGCTATTTGGGCAGGTAGAGCATTGCGTAAAGTCTCTTGTATTGCTGGTTTTTCTAAAGCGGAAGCGGGTGTGTTTTGTGGTTCTCTCATCTGCAATACTTGAGCTTCATTATTTGAAGTCTTAAGTAGTTGAAGTTGCGTGCCTTGTGGTAATGGGCGAGGGGAGGCCAGCTCCATCTTCGTACCGTCGGGCAGGGCGAGGGTTAGCATGTGGTGTGATACGGATCCCGCTGAGCGGGTGATGTTGTTAGTGCTATTGGTAGGTTTAGTATCAGAAGGAGTAACCCCTGTTTGTATCTCTTTAGGCGGGGTTGGGTTTGTGCCTTTGTTTTCTGTAGGGAGTGGTGTTACTTGTGGTTCATTTTTTCCAGATGTAACGCCTACCAATGGAGCTGTTTGAGTGGCAGTATTCCCTTGAATAGCTCGTTCTGGTAGCGTTGCTGATGGTGTTGTTTGGGTTGTATTGACGAGATTTGATGCTGTAGTGTTCTGTGCTGCATTCGCGATTAAGCTTGTTCGCCCACCTGTCTCGACTGTCTGAGTAGTTGCAGATAAAGTTGGCGTTGATAGGGCCCCGCTGGTTGTTGGTTTCTGTGCGGTATTGGCAGCCGTTGTTTGAGTGTTTTGTCCGTTATCAGTGTAAATAGGACGGCTACTAATCACCGCGGCGAGAGTCTTTATATCTACAGGAAGTTTTGCGCTGTTTTCTGGTGTTTGTATATTGAGCTTAAGGAGTTGCTCGTTCAGCCCTTTTTGCTGGGTGTTTGAGGTGATGTTTGCTTGTGTAGCTGCCGGCTCTTGCTTACTTGTGGTGTTTGGTTGATTGGGCAGTGTTATCTGAATTTGTCCATCGCTTTGGCGGTTTACATTAATTTTTTGGCCAATAGGCAGGGCTTGAAATACCCCCATTTGAATTAATCGGTTGTTGACCTCTAATTTTAAACGAAAAATTTCAGGTTGAGTTTGGTCTTTGCTTATCGCAACAACAGTAGCGCTGACATTCCGCCCGACCGGCAAAAGCGTATTCAGATTACGGGATGAATCTGAACTCGCTTCGGTTGTTTGTAGCGGAATACCTGATAATTGAGGAAGCAAATTATAACCTATCTAAGTAATGGACTGTCAGATGGTGAGTATTAGGTATCAGAGTACATCTAAATGAGGAGGTGTTTCCAACTTTTAGAAAGCAATACAACAGTGCAGAGCTGTCTGATAATCGTATATAATCACTCGCTTATTAATCGGCCGATTTCAGTAAAAGTATAGTTTAAGGTGAAAACTTGCTCTGAAACTTAGCCCTAGGTTGTTTATTGTTTTGGAGAACGGTTTGAGTACAGCGCTGTTACATGTGGACAAACTTTATTGCGAGCGCGATGACCGTATTCTGTTTGAGGATCTTAGCTTTGCAATTAATGCGGGCGAAGTAATCCAAGTCGAAGGACAAAATGGTAGTGGGAAAACGACTCTTTTAAGAATTCTAAGTGGTCTTTCTAATCATTATGAAGGTGATATTTTTTGGAAAGGCTCTTTACTCTCAACAGTTCAAGACGATTTTAGACGCGAGCTCCTATATTTTGGACATCACCCAGGTGTTAAGGCCGTTCTAACGCCAGAAGAAAATCTTCATTGGTATGCGGCAATGCATCCATCTATTGATGGTAAAAAGATTGCTATGGCATTAGAGCAAGTAGGCTTAAGAGGGTTTGAAGACTCGCCTTGTCATACATTGTCTGCAGGGCAAAATAGACGGGTCAGTTTAGCTCGGTTGTATCTGACCTCTGCAAAATTGTGGATTTTAGATGAACCTTTTACTGCAATTGATAAAAAAGGCGTCGCACAGAAAGAACAATTGATCTTGGACCATGCAGCTAATGGTGGATCTGTTATTTTAACAACCCACCATGAATTAGCGATTAGCGAAAAGGTTCGTCGTTTTAATCTTGATGAATTAGCGGGAACTTAATGGGAAGAATTGTGACAAATGAAAGCGCTAATTCAGAGGCAAGTTCTGTCTTGAGTCTTTTTGGGGCTGTTTTAAAGCGGGATTTAATGTTGGCCTATCGCAAGAAAAGCGATTTGTTTAACCCATTGATATTTTTTCTAATGGTGGCGACTTTATTCCCTCTCGGTGTAAGTCCTGAGCCAGACTTTCTTGCTCAGATTGCTCCTGGCGTTGTATGGGTCGCCGCATTATTAGCGACGTTACTCTCTATGGAGAGCGTGTTTAAGTCGGATTTTGAGGATGGGACATTAGAGCAAACGCTTTTAAGCCCTCAGCCTTTATTTGTTATTGTATTAGCTAAAGTGTTAGCCCATTGGATGATGAGTGGCTTACCATTAACATTATTAGCACCGTTATTGGCAGTAATGTTGTTTTTGCCTGCAGAGGGTATGTCGGGCTTGATGTTAAGTCTCTTGATAGGTACACCCACGTTGAGCTTAGTTGGTGCTATTGGTGCTGCGTTAACGGTAGGGTTACGTAAAGGTGGGGTGTTGATCTCGTTGTTGGTTTTGCCGCTTTATATTCCCGTACTGATTTTTGGTACGAGCGCGGTTCAAGCAGCGGTTACCGGATTGCCATTGGCAGGTTTCTTTGCTTTGTTGGGGGCTATATTAGCACTAGGTTTGGTTTTGGCACCTTTAGCTATTAGCGCAGCATTACGAATTTCCGTGAGTGGATAAGTTAAGGTTCTTATGAGTGAGAAAAAGAATTGGATGCCTCGTTGGTTCTATCAACTTGCATCACCACGTTGGTCTTATGAAATTATGGGTAAGCTATTACCTGGATTTGCGGTAGCCGCATTCCTGTTTCTTATTGCAGGTACCGTTTGGGCGTTGCTGTTTGCACCATCTGATTATCAGCAAGGCAATAGTTTTCGCATAATTTATATTCATGTACCTTCCGCTCTTTTGGCCCAATCGTGCTATATGATGATGGCGATTGCGGGTGCCATTGGTTTGATTTGGAAAATGAAAGTGGCTGATATGGTGGCTAAATCTTGTGCTCCTATAGGTGCCACTATGGCTGTGTTAGCACTAGCAACAGGTGCTATTTGGGGCAAACCTACCTGGGGATCTTGGTGGGTTTGGGATGCACGTTTAACCTCTATGCTGATTCTTCTTTTTCTTTATTTAGGTGTTATTGCTCTTTATTCCGCTATCGAGAATGAGGCCATGGCGGCAAAATCTGCGGCGGTGTTAGCGCTAGTTGGATTGGTGAATATTCCTATTATTAAATATTCAGTAGATTGGTGGAATACACTCCATCAACCTGCCACGTTTAAATTAACAGAACGCCCAGCAATGGCCCCAGAGATGTGGCTACCTTTATTGGTAATGGTAATCGGTTTTTACTGTTTCTTTGCTGTTTCGTTGATGATGAGAACGCGGAATGAAATTCTTGTACGTGAACGTCGTGCAAGTTGGGTAAAAGAATTAGTTGAAAAGCAGTGAGGCAGATTAAGTGAATTTTGATAGCTTTTCGGATTTTATTGCGATGGGAGGGCACGGTTTTTATGTTTGGCTGAGTTATGCCATCGCATTAGTCGTAGTTGTAATTAATATTGTTAATCCGGCACTACAGAAGAAGAAAATCGTTTCTGATCTTGTACGTCGCCTGCGCAGGGAGAATAAATCTTCATGAACCCTAAACGCAAACAACGTTTGATCATTGTTTTGTTTATTGTATTTGGTGTTGGTATTGCTGTGGGGTTAACTATGTTTGCTCTCAGCCAAAATATTAACCTGTTTTATTCACCTACCCAGATTGCGGCAGGAGAAGCACCTCATAATACCCGTATTCGCGCCGGTGGTATGGTGGTCGATGGTAGCGTCAATCGAGATCAGCAGAGTCTGAATGTCACTTTTGATATTACTGATTATGATCAAACAGTTACTGTTCATTATAACGGTATTTTACCGGACCTTTTTCGTGAAGGTCAGGGTATTGTTGCACAAGGTGAGCTTGATTCTAATAACGTCTTGCAGGCATCAGAAGTGTTAGCTAAGCATGATGAAAACTATATGCCTCCTGAAGTGGCGGATGCATTAGAAAAGAGTGGCAATATGCCTAAGCCTGAAGCTGAGGTTTATAACAAATGATTCCTGAGTTAGGTCAATATGCACTTATTCTAGCTTTATGTATGTCTGCGTTACTGGCGGTTGTCCCTATTGCAGGAACCTATAGTAATAATGCGTTATGGATGGGCTACGCTCGACCGCTTGCTACAGGGATGTTTGCATTCTTATTAGTGAGCTTGATTTGCTTAGGTTATGCTTTTGTAACAGATGACTTTTCGGTCGTTTATGTTGCTACCAATTCAAATACGGCATTGCCGATTTATTATAAAGTGAGTGCGATCTGGGGGGGGCACGAAGGTTCTCTTCTACTTTGGGTCTTTATTCTTGGTGGTTGGACTTGGGCTGTTGCGCTGAAAAGCGATAATTTGCCTCAGGATATCGTAGCTCGAGTATTAGGTGTGATGGGTATTATTGGGGTTGGTTTTATCCTCTTTACCCTGATGACCTCTAGCCCATTTGAGCGTCATCTTCCAAACTTCCCCGTGGAAGGTGGTGATCTTAACCCTCTATTGCAAGATATAGGTCTTATTATTCATCCGCCTATGCTTTATATGGGCTATGTTGGTTTCTCAGTTGCTTTTGCTTTTGCTATAGCTGCGCTATTAAGTGGCCGTTTAGATGCTGCTTGGGCGCGTTGGTCTCGACCTTGGACGGTTGTCGCTTGGGCTTTTTTAACATTAGGTATCGCGTTAGGTAGCTGGTGGGCATATTACGAGCTTGGTTGGGGCGGCTGGTGGTTCTGGGATCCAGTTGAAAACGCATCATTTATGCCTTGGTTAGTGGGTACTGCGCTTATTCATAGCTTGGCAGTAACAGAAAAACGTGGGGTGTTTAAAAGCTGGACGGTGCTATTAGCTATTTTTGCTTTTTCTCTCAGCTTATTAGGCACTTTCTTAGTTCGTTCGGGGGTTTTGACGTCGGTTCATGCTTTTGCGACGGATCCTGAGCGCGGTTACTTTATCTTAGCGTTATTGGCGATCACTATTGGTGGGTCTCTTTTACTTTATGCAATTAAAGCTGCCCATGTAAAAAGTGAATCACGTTTTGAGCTGATTTCCCGAGAAACATTGTTGTTAGGTAATAATATTCTATTGGTTATTGTTGCTTTGATGGTGTTGCTGGGCACTCTTTATCCTTTGTTGATTGATGCATTAGGCAAGGGGAAAATATCCGTAGGACCTCCTTACTTTAATGCTTTATTTGTTCCGTTAATGTCTGCTTTAGTGGTGTTAATGGGCGCGGGTATAGTGTCTCGCTGGAGACAAACTAAAGGCAGCTATATTGCCAAGCAATTACTTATCCCTATGCTGGTTAGTGTTGTCTTAGGTGCTAGTTTTTCTGTTGTCTATGGCGATCAGTTTGATTGGAGTGTAACGCTTGGAATGGTGCTGTCCTTCTGGGTTGTTTGTGTTTCTGTCAAAGATATTTGGAATAAAGTGTCTCATAAGGCTAACCCTTTCAAGGGGTTAAGGAACCTTTCAAGAAGTTATTATGCGATGGTTTTGGCACACATTGGTGTGGCTGTAGCTATTGTCGGGATGACCTTGGTGACGGTTTATAACGAGGAACGTGATTTAAGAATGGCACCTGGTGATACCTTAACCTTTAAACAGTATGAGTTTATCTTCGATGGTGCTCAGGTTGTTCAAGGGCCTAACTATCAGGCCGATCAAGCGCAGATTCGTGTACTTAAAAATGGCGAACCTTATGGTGCGTTACACCCTGAGAAACGTTTTTACAAAGCGCGCGGTAATGTCATGACTGAAGCGGATATAGATCCAGGTTTAACTAGAGATCTCTATGTCGCATTGGGTGAGCCTTTAGATGGTGGAGCTTGGGCGGTTCGAATTCAGCATAAACCTTTTGTCCGTTGGTTATGGTTAGGAGGGTTGTTGATGACAGCCGGTGGTTTGTTGGCGGCTACAGATCCTCGATATCGTAAACAAGCTAAACGTAAAGTTAAAACTGTTTAATCGTTGGCTAGGGTTGTTATACCTGCGCTGTTTGGAGATTCATTGTGCGTCGATTTATTTTATTTATTCCGCTTGCCATTTTTGTCGGTATGGGGCTTTTTTTATGGAAGGGACTTCAGCTAGACCCTACTGAATTGCCGTCGGCGTTGCTTGATAAGCCACTGCCTGTCTTTGAATTGCCTTCGCTTTTAGATCCTGAGCGCAAAGTTACAGAAGCTGATCTGAAAGGCGAAGTGGCTTTGGTGAATGTGTGGGCTACTTGGTGCCCTTCATGTAAGGCGGAGCATGCGCAATTAAACCGTATTAAGGCGGAAGGTTATAAAGTTATTGGTATCAATTACAAAGATGAGCGTGAAAAAGCGGATACTTGGTTAAAGAAATACCTTAATCCATATGCCCTAAATATTTTTGATGATAAAGGTAGCTTAGGCTTAGATTTGGGGGTTTATGGCGCACCTGAAACTTATGTTATAGATGCTAATGGCATTATTCGATATAAGCATGTAGGTGTTGTAGATCAGCAGGTCTGGGGGAGTTTAAAAGGGATTATGGATCAGCTTAAAAGCGATAAGCAGGTATTGTCACAATGAGATATTTAGTAGCGCTGATAGTTATTTTTATTCCTCTCAGTGTGTTTGCGGCTATAGATACATTTGAGTTTAAAGATGATGCAACACGCGAGCGTTTTAATGAGTTAACCTTTGAACTGCGTTGTCCTAAGTGTCAGAACCAAAACCTTCAAGATTCTAACTCGCCGATTGCTGCAGACCTTAGAAATGAAGTTTATAAAATGGTTCAGGATGGTAAAGATAATAATGAAATCAAAGATTTCTTAGTTGCCCGTTATGGGGAGTTTGTTCTTTATAACCCGCCTGTAAATGAGACGACTTACATTTTGTGGTATGGCCCATTTGGCTTAGTAGTCATCGGTATTATTGTTTTAATCGCCGTTTCGAGAAAGCGTAAGCGTAGTGATCAAGAGGATGACTCAGAAACTCACCTTAATAATGACGAGGCAGAAAGGTTGAACGATATTCTAGGTAAAGGTGAGCAAAAATGATCGAGTTATGGGGTGGAATTGCGGTTTTAACGGTAATTGCAGTCGCGTTCGTTTTTCTTCCTTTTATTCGTGCTAAGCGCGTTGTAGAGGTTGAATCGGCTGAAAATCGCGGTCAACAGAATATAGAAATATTTCGTGAACGTTTATCCGAGCTGGAAAATGAAAAGTCTGCGGGCAATCTAGATGAAACTGATTTCGTTACTTTAAAAACGGAATTAGAGAGAAATTTGTTGTCTGATGTGGAAGACACAGGTTCAAAAGCCGGTAAATTACAGCTAACAACCCAAACATTAGTGACGGTTACACTGCTCGCTATGTTGATTCCGGTAGCTGGCCTCGGTTTGTACTCTGTATTTGGCCGTTCGGCGGACTTAGATATAGCCTTGCATCAACCTAATGATCCTTTTAATGGGGAAAAACCTACTCTTGAGCAAGCCGTTGCTCAATTAGAGAAAGAGTTACAGCTAAATCCTGATAATCCTGAAGGGTGGTTTTTACTATCGACAACCTACATGAATCAAGGACGGTATGCAGAAGGGGCTGAAGGTTTTAAAAAGATATTAGAGCTTCTACCGTCTGATGCGCCTCAATATGCCAGCGTTAATGGCCAGTATGCACAAGCGCTGTTTTTTGCCGCTAATAGTAAAATAACAGATGAAGTTAGAGCCCAAATCGATAAAACATTAGCTATTGAGCCATTGGAAATAACGGCTTTGGGACTTTTGGGTATTGAGGCCTACGAAAAACAAGATTTCGAAGCGGCCATGGAGTATTGGTTGACGGCCCTACGAAATGCGGAAGGAGCTACAGCGGAATCTCTTCGCTCTGGTGTTCGTAAGGCGCGGGATGAATTGATTGCACAAGGTAAAAACGTCCCCGATATTCCGGAGCTGCAAATTGCATCTGTGACCTTACAAGTTGATTTAAGCCCAGGGTTCAAAGAGCAAGTAACACCAGAACAAACGATTTTTGTGTTTGCGAAAGAGGTTGGTGGGCGAATACCATTGGCTGCGGTTAAGCTAAAGGTATCTGATCTACCTACTCAGGTTGTATTAGATGATACAATGGCAATGAATCCTCAAGTAACTTTATCATCGGTTGCTGAAGTTGAAGTGTCGGCCAGAATTTCTTTATCAGATCAGCCGCAAGCTCAAAAGGGCGATTTGTACGGTATTATCTCGCCTGTAGAGGTGAGAGGGGGGAAACTACCATTGATGTTGGTTATCGATAAGGTTGTCGAATAAAACCAGCTCTTTTATAGTTGTATGATTATCGATAATTACAAGAGAAAGGGGCGCGACTAGGCACATGGAAATCGGTCTGCGTGAATGGCTGATTGTTGGCGGAGTAATATTAATCCTGCTGATAATTATAGACGGATGGCGACGCATGCAAAGCGGGCGTAATCGTCTAAAAATGAACATCGATAAAAACTTTGTTGATGCTCCTCCTGTTGAACAACAGTCGTTTAATCCAGAGCTGCCTGGTGGTGGGGCTCGTCGGGTTTCATTAGACAGCGATCCTCTTTTTTCTGATCACCGCCCTGAACTTGCACCTGATAAGGATGGTGCATTTTCTGCACATACCGAAAATAATTCACCGCTCGATAAAAATGATCCCTGGGATGATAGCTTATCCTTAGATGAAGGGATTGTTAGCCCTGCAAGGAAAGTAGAGTCAGAGCCGGTTGATGATGATATCAGTCTGCCAAATGATTTTATGGAGGAGGGCGTCTCTACTATTAAAAATGAGCCGTCAGCCTTTGGTGCTTCTGATGATGGAATTTTAGGTCCTGCACGAGTGGTACCTGCACCCTCTATTGAACCAGAACCAGAACCAGAACCAGAACCAGAACCAGAACCAGAACCAGAACCAGAACCACCGCTATTAGTGGTAGATAGAGAACCTTCTGATTATGCAGAGGTCGTATCTGAAGATGAAGATACAGACGCAAATGTTGTTGATGCTTCTGATGTTGAAAGCGTCGATAGTGATGTTGAAGAGATAGAAAGAAAGCCTGAACTTTTTGATGTTATTGACCAATTGGTGGAAGGCATTAAAACTGTTAAGCCAGAGCCAGAGCCAGAGCCAGAGCCAGAGCCAGAGCCAGAGCCAGAGCCAGAGCCAGAGCCAGAGCCAGAGCCA
>NZ_JAUOQC010000027.1:0-2315 GCF_030547495.1 Neptuniibacter sp. 2_MG-2023
ACATGGGGCTATAGCTCAGCTGGGAGAGCGCCTGCTTTGCACGCAGGAGGTCTGCGGTTCGATCCCGCATAGCTCCACCATAACTCTTCGGTCTAAGGATTAAGAGTTTTAAAACATAGCTCAATTAGTGAAGATTGTTTACTAAATGACTTATCTTTTAAAGCTTTTTTGCTTTAAACGCTCTTTAACAATTTGGATTTAGATTCATTGATTTAGATTGACTTGTATTTTTCATACAAGCGCCAATTCGGCGAAATCTATCGTTACTGTACTAATCAGTTACTATGATTCCAGACGCCTTCGGGTTATATGGTCAAGTGACTAAGCGTGCACGGTGGATGCCTTGGCAGTCAGAGGCGATGAAGGACGTTGTAACCTGCGATAAGGTTCGGGGAGCTGGTAAACAAGCTTTGATCCGGACATTTCCGAATGGGGAAACCCACCTATTTATAGGTATCTTTTACGTGAATACATAGCGTATTAGAGGCGAACCCGGGGAACTGAAACATCTAAGTACCCGGAGGAAAAGAAATCAACCGAGATTCCCTAAGTAGCGGCGAGCGAACGGGGATTAGCCCTTAAGCAATAATGTAGTTAGAAGAACGCTCTGGAAAGTGCGGCCATAGTGGGTGATAGCCCCGTATTCAAAAGCTTATTTATTGTGAAATCGAGTAGGACGGGACACGTGATATCCTGTCTGAACATGGGGGGACCATCCTCCAAGGCTAAATACTCCTGACTGACCGATAGTGAACCAGTACCGTGAGGGAAAGGCGAAAAGAACCCCTGTGAGGGGAGTGAAATAGATCCTGAAACCGTGTACGTACAAGCAGTGGGAGCCGTTTTAGGACGGTGACTGCGTACCTTTTGTATAATGGGTCAGCGACTTACTTTTAGTGGCAAGGTTAAGCAATTGCGGAGCCGTAGGGAAACCGAGTCTTAATAGGGCGTCCAGTCGCTAGGAGTAGACCCGAAACCGAGTGATCTATCCATGGGCAGGTTGAAGATGCAGTAACATGCATTGGAGGACCGAACCGACTGTCGTTGAAAAGCCAGCGGATGACTTGTGGATAGGAGTGAAAGGCTAATCAAACTCGGAGATAGCTGGTTCTCCTCGAAAACTATTTAGGTAGTGCCTCGTGTCTAACCATGGGGGGTAGAGCACTGTTTCGGCTAGGGGGTCATCCCGACTTACCAACCCGATGCAAACTCCGAATACCCATGAGTTCAATCACGGGAGACACACGGCGGGTGCTAACGTCCGTCGTGGAAAGGGAAACAACCCAGACCGTCAGCTAAGGTCCCAAAGTTTATGCTAAGTGGGAAACGATGTGGGAAGGCTTAGACAGCTAGGAGGTTGGCTTAGAAGCAGCCACCCTTTAAAGAAAGCGTAATAGCTCACTAGTCGAGTCGGCCCGCGCGGAAGATATAACGGGGCTAAGCATAACACCGAAGCTACGGATGCACTTTGTGCATGGTAGAGGAGCGTTCTGTAAGTGGTTGAAGCGAAAGCCGTAAGGCATCGTGGACATATCAGAAGTGCGAATGCTGACATGAGTAACGATAAGGGAGGTGAAAACCCTCCCCGCCGGAAGACCAAGGGTTCCTGTCCAACGCTATTCGAGGCAGGGTGAGTCGGCCCCTAAGGAGAGGCTGAAGAGCGTATCCGATGGGAAACTGGTTAATATTCCAGTACTGCTCATAACTGCGATGGGGTGACGGAGAAGGCTAGACTAGCGCGGCGTTGGTTGTCCGCGTTTAAGGTAGTAGGCTAAGAACTTAGGTAAATCCGGGTTCTTATTAGGCTGAGAACCGATGACGAGTTCCTATATGGAATGAAGTAGTTGATGCCATGCTTCCAGGAAAAACCTCTAAGCTTCAGGTTATGACTAACCGTACCCCAAACCGACACAGGTGGTCAGGTAGAGAATACTAAGGCGTATGAGAAAACTCGGGTGAAGGAACTAGGCAAAATGGCACCGTAACTTCGGGAGAAGGTGCGCCGGTTTTGGTGATGGGACTTGCTCCCTAAGCTGAGGCCGGTCGAAGATACCAGGTGGCTGCGACTGTTTATTAAAAACATAGCACTCTGCAAACTCGAAAGAGGACGTATAGGGTGTGACGCCTGCCCGGTGCCGGAAGGTTAATTGATGGGGTTAGCACTTGTGCGAAGCTCTTGATCGAAGCCCCGGTAAACGGCGGCCGTAACTATAACGGTCCTAAGGTAGCGAAATTCCTTGTCGGGTAAGTTCCGACCTGCACGAATGGCGTAACGATGGCCACACTGTCTCCACCCGAGACTCAGTGAAATTGAA
>NZ_JAUOQC010000028.1:0-1224 GCF_030547495.1 Neptuniibacter sp. 2_MG-2023
CCTGATGCAGCCATGCCGCGTGTGTGAAGAAGGCCCTAGGGTTGTAAAGCACTTTCAGTCGTGAGGAAAGGTGTGTAATTAATACTTACATACTGTGACGTTAGCGACAGAAGAAGGACCGGCTAACTCCGTGCCAGCAGCCGCGGTAATACGGAGGGTCCGAGCGTTAATCGGAATTACTGGGCGTAAAGCGCGCGTAGGTGGATTGGTCAGTCAGATGTGAAAGCCCAGGGCTCAACCTTGGAACTGCACCTGATACTGCCAGTCTAGAATACGGTAGAGGGTAGTGGAATTTCCTGTGTAGCGGTGAAATGCGTAGATATAGGAAGGAACACCAGTGGCGAAGGCGACTACCTGGACCGATATTGACACTGAGGTGCGAAAGCGTGGGGAGCAAACAGGATTAGATACCCTGGTAGTCCACGCCGTAAACGATGTCTACTAGCCGTTGGAAGACTTGATCTTTTAGTGGCGAAGCTAACGCGATAAGTAGACCGCCTGGGGAGTACGGCCGCAAGGTTAAAACTCAAATGAATTGACGGGGGCCCGCACAAGCGGTGGAGCATGTGGTTTAATTCGACGCAACGCGAAGAACCTTACCAACTCTTGACATCCAGAGAAGTTACTAGAGATAGTTTCGTGCCTTCGGGAACTCTGAGACAGGTGCTGCATGGCTGTCGTCAGCTCGTGTTGTGAAATGTTGGGTTAAGTCCCGTAACGAGCGCAACCCTTGTCCTTATTTGCCAGCACGTAATGGTGGGAACTCTAAGGAGACTGCCGGTGACAAACCGGAGGAAGGTGGGGACGACGTCAAGTCATCATGGCCCTTACGAGTTGGGCTACACACGTGCTACAATGGCCGGTACAGAGGGCTGCGAACCTGCGAAGGTAAGCTAATCTCACAAAACCGGTCGTAGTCCGGATTGGAGTCTGCAACTCGACTCCATGAAGTCGGAATCGCTAGTAATCGTGGATCAGAATGCCACGGTGAATACGTTCCCGGGCCTTGTACACACCGCCCGTCACACCATGGGAGTGGATTGCACCAGAAGTAGCTAGCTTAACCTTCGGGAGGGCGGTTACCACGGTGTGGTTCATGACTGGGGTGAAGTCGTAACAAGGTAGCCCTAGGGGAACCTGGGGCTGGATCACCTCCTTAAACGAAAGCCGAATCTTGGCAAGCGTTCACACGAATTATCTGATCAGAAAGTGAAGAGAGCGGAA
>NZ_JAUOQC010000029.1:0-1200 GCF_030547495.1 Neptuniibacter sp. 2_MG-2023
CTTGTATGGTTGTTCTTGAGGATATTCCACCTTTTTAAATCCTTTTAAAAACGGGTAAATTGAGACCCACCTTCGGCGGCCACCGAAGGCCTTTTTGTCACAGTTCGATGTGCGACAGGTTCGTAAAGACCGGTAACAAGTATGAACGTGGCAAAAACTCACTAGGCATAACTCGAATAGTCATGTGGGCCTCGAGCCCGAATAGCAAGGCAGAGGTAGCTTATCTTATGAATAACACAGAGATCAATGTCGGTATCGACACAAGTAGTACGCAACTCGATATTTATGTGAGGCCTACTGGCCAATTTTTTAGTGTCAAAAACGATACGGCGGGTATAAAAGAGGCCGTTAAACAAATACAGCCTTTAAAGCCCAACCGAGTGCTGATTGAATCCACTGGCCGGCTCGAATTGGAGTTTGTCTGTGCCGCTCACAAAGCAGGTTTGCCGATCGTTGTCTGTAACCCAGGTAATGTTCGCAATTTTGCTAAGTCGTCAGGAAGAATGGCTAAAACAGATAAGCTCGACGCCATGGATATCGCCCATTTTGGTGAAGCAATGAAGCCGAGGTTATCGTCAATTAAACCAGAAAAGCTGAGAGCGATCAGTGACTTGCTGGTTGTGCGAAGCCAATGCCTTGAAATGAGTACGATGCAAAAGAACCGTTTAAAGCGTATGCCCAAGACAGTGCATAAACCGATTCAAGCGATACTAAACACCATTAAAAAAGAGCTTCTATCCATCGACAAGCAACTCGACAAACTGGTTGACAGTGTTGCTGAGTGGCGGCAAAAGCGCGACCTATTATTAAGTGCAAAAGGTGTCGGCAATGTGCTGGCTTATACGCTCATGAGTGAGTTGCCAGAGCTGGGTTCCCTCAACCGAAAAGAGATTGCTGCGTTGGTCGGTGTAGCCCCCATGAATCGCGACAGCGGAAGCTATCAAGGCAAGCGATATATACGTGGGGGTCGACACCGCGTTCGAACTGTACTGTTTGTATCCATGATGTCAGCCATCCAGTGTCACCCCAAACTCAAGCCTATGTATGAGCGAATGGTGGCAGCGGGAAAGCCAAAGAAAGTAGCCATAGTTGCTTGTATGCGCAAGCAACTAACTATCTTAAATACGATGGTGAAAAACGGAACATACTGGGATGAAAAAATGGTCTAAATACTTGACTGGGAACCATAGTCACTTGTTA
>NZ_JAUOQC010000003.1:0-275352 GCF_030547495.1 Neptuniibacter sp. 2_MG-2023
TTTGCATTGATAGTGCCGGCACGCACGCCTGCACAGTTACGACAGTTACAGTTCCACTGAGGAAAACCGCCGCCAGCGGCTGAGCCTAATACTTGTACTTTCATTATTTTTCTTCTTTATGACTGCCAGATTCCTGTTTTTAATAAGATGCAGCGTAACAGGAAAGTGGGCGGATAGCATTTAAGAGATCGCGAACGCGATTAGGGTCCTTCCAAGATAAATTACCCCGACAAAGGCCGGGGTAATTATAGAATCAAAAATAGAATTTTCTATTAACGATTTGCGAAGTACATAGTTACTTCAAAACCGATACGAAGGTCTGTGTAAGCTGGCTTAGTCCACATAATGCTTATCCTCTGTTTTTGTTATTTAAAAGGTGTATACCATAAACATAATAAGAAGGCTGACCCATATCATATATGGTACTTTGGAATTAAAAACCACCTCATTTCGTTTGAATGAGAGTCCTGTCATCCGTTCCATTAATTCACTATAGCTCTGAACATGAATTATATCAATATGCTACAGTCTGCAACAACAATCAGCGGCATTGACCGCCCCGTTAAATTCAACAACAAGGTCTATTAATAATGCCCACTATTCTTATTACTGGCTGTTCATCAGGTATAGGTTATTATTGCGCAAAAGCGCTGCAAGCTGATGGCTATCAAGTCTTTGCCACTGCTCGCCAGCAGGCTGATGTGGATCGCCTATTAAGAGAAGGTTTTAAAAGCATAAAACTAGACCTCCAAGATAGCGAATCTATTAGCTACGCCTTAGATTGGGTGCTTCAGCAAACCAACCAACTCGACGCCCTCTTCAATAATGGCGCCTATGGTCAGCCAGGTGCAGTAGAAGACTTGTCACGCAATACATTACGCCAACAGTTCGAAACTAACCTATTCGGCACACATGAACTTACCTGCAAAGTAGTTAAACAGATGAGAAAGCAAGGACATGGGCGAATCATTCAAAACAGTTCGGTTCTAGGCCTTATTACTATGAAGTATCGCGGTGCGTATAACGCCTCGAAATTTGCACTAGAGGGATTAACCGATACCTTAAGGCAGGAGCTTTCTGATACCAATATAAAAGTCAGCCTCATTGAACCTGGCCCTATAGAGAGCAGCTTTAGGAAAAATGCCCATATTGCTTTCACTAATAATATAGATGTAGAAACAAGCGCGCATAAAGATATATATACGGCAGTACAAAGACGATTAGCCAAAGAAAAGTCTGCACAGAAAAAAGATGCTTTTACCTTAGGCCCTAATGCCGTTTACCTTGCTTTAAAACACGCCTTAGAGAGTAATCGACCAAAACCCCGCTATTACGTTACTTTTCCTACTAAGTTATTCGCGATACTACGAAGAGTTCTTTCTACAAGAGGCTTAGACTGGGTACTCAATAAAATATCTAATAGTGAGAACAAATAAAAAAGGCGATCCGAAGATCGCCTGCACAGAGCTAAGGGCAATACACTGTTAAACCTTTACGAAGTTATCAAGCCATTTTCAGACATAACTTCTTCAATGACCGATAAACTAACAGGATCATCGATAGTAGAAGGGACCGTGTAATCTTGACCATCTGCTATCTGTCGCATCAATTTACGTAAGATTTTTCCTGAGCGAGTTTTTGGTAAGCGATCAACAATCACCGCGCGTTTAAAACAAGCAACCGCACCGATCTCTTTACGCACTAATGCAACAAGCTCTGATTCTAGTTGCTGACCGTCAATATCAACGCCATTTTTCAGCAAAACAAATCCTATGGGCTGCTGCCCTTTTAATGGATCATTGATACCAATAACCGCACACTCAGCTACAGCAGGATGATCGGCAACAATCTCTTCCATTTCACCTGTAGATAAACGATGACCAGCGACGTTAATAACATCATCGGTACGCCCCATAATGAAAACATAGCCATCTTCATCTTTATAACCGCCATCGCCAGAGCAGTAGTAACCAGGGTAGTCAGTTAAATAGCCTGTACGGAAACGCTCATAATCACCCCACACCGTTGGCAAACAGCTAGGAGGTAGCGGTAATTTCAAAGCTATAGCACCCTGCTCACCCGCTGGAAGCTCATTCCCATCAGGATCAAGAATCTGAACATTGAAACCTGAGATAGGAACAGTCGCAGATCCTGCTTTTGGTGGAAGCGTTTCAATACCGGTCATATTGCCACAGATCGCCCAACCGGTTTCGGTCTGCCACCAGTGATCAATAACAGGCTTGCCTGTTACTTCCATAGTCCAATGATAAGTTGGTGGATCTAAACGCTCGCCAGCCATAAAGACTGTGTGGAGATTAGATAGATCGTAATTTGCGATTAGCTTACCTTCAGGGTCTTCCTTCTTAATCGCACGGAAAGCTGTTGGCGCAGAAAAGAGCACTTTAACTTTATACTCTTCACAAACACGCCAAAACGCACCTGCATCAGGTGTCCGTACAGGCTTACCTTCATAAACAATTGTCGTACAACCAGCCAAGAGAGGGCCGTAAACAATATAAGAGTGACCTACAACCCAACCCACATCGGAAGCAGCCCAGAAAACATCACCCGCTTCAACGTTATAAATTGATTTCATAGAATATTTCATGGCAACCGCATGGCCACCATTATCACGTACAACACCTTTAGGCTTACCTGTAGTACCTGATGTATACAAAATATAAAGTGGGTCGGTACCTTTAACTGGCACACAATCCGCTGGCTCTGCATTTGCTACTGCTTCTTTCCAATCGATATCTCGACCTTCAATCATTGTGGCTTTAGCTTCTGGGCGCTGTAATATCACACAGGCAGAAGGCTTGTAGGCAGACTTTTCAATCGCCTCATCCAGCATGGGCTTATATTCAATAACTTTTGAAATCTCAATGCCACATGAAGCAGAAACAATCACTTTCGGCTCAGCATCATCAATTCGCACTGCTAACTCATGGGGCGCAAAGCCACCAAAGACGACAGAGTGGATAGCCCCTAAACGAGCAACGGCAAGCATCGCAACTAAAGCTTCAGGCACCATTGGCATATAAATAACAACACGATCGCCCTTCTCTACACCTTGAGCTTTAAGTACGCCAGCAAACTTAGCGACTTCATCACGCAACTCTAAAAATGAAATTTTACGCTTCTGTCCAGACACCGGTGAATCATAAATGATCGCCGTATTATCGGCACGACCATTCTCCACATGGTAATCAAGAGCAAGATATGCGGTGTTAAGCTCACCATCGGCAAACCAGCGATCTATTCCATTCTCATCTTTGGAAAGAATTTTCTCTGGTTGCTTATACCATGCTAGATCCTGAGCTTTTTCACCCCAGAACGCTTCGGGTGTATTTATAGATTTTGAATATTCTGCCTGATAGGACATGTGCTAAGGCCCTTTATTATAAAGTTAACGATCGGTTATTTTTAGCAAGCTTATAATTATTGTAGACACTTGCTTTGATTTATACGCACACTTTATCTGACTTTATTGTAGATTAATCTACTACAAAAGGTTTATTTGCTACTGCAGCAAGGAGTAATAATGAACTACTGATGGTTATCAAAGCCCCATTTTACAGGAGCAGAAAGACAGATTGTCGACAATATATAGAAACCACTACTATACGAAAGAATGATAAAACGATTAATTTTCGCGGCCGCAAACAAAAAAGCGCTACTCTAAGGAGCAGCGCTTTAAAAGATAGATCAATATATCTAAAGCTTATTCAGGATAGATTCTAGGCTCTATTTTCAGCTTAACATCAAACTGTTTTCTAACTGAAAGGGAAATATCATCAGCTAGTTTAAGCAGATCAGTAGCAAGGCCTTGCCCATAGTTTACTAACACTAAGGCCTGTTTTTCGTATACACCAACCTCGCCCACTCGACAGCCTTTCCAGCCAGCTCGATCAATTAACCATCCTGCAGCTAACTTAAAATGACCGGCTTTATCTGGATAAGCAACAATATCTGGAAACTGAGCTTTTAAACGCTGATAAGTCGATTCAGTGACAATCGGATTTTCAAAAAAGCTGCCCGCATTGCCTAATTCAGTTGGGAGTGGCAGTTTGCCCATGCGGATATCACATACCGCTTGATAAACTTGATAGGCACTAGGCTCAACAATGCCTAAAGCATCTAAATGATCTGCAATCCCTTTGTATCCAATTTTAGGAGTAAAAATCGTGCTCAAAGCAAAGCGAACGGTCCAAATAATATAACGGCCTTTAGCGCCTGATTTAAAGAGGCTATCCCTATAGCCAAATTGACATTCCTCTTTGCTTAACTGCACCAGCTCTTTGTTAATTCGGTCGTACGCCGTCAAGCTATGAAAACAATCAGCGATCTCGACACCATAAGCGCCTATATTCTGCACGGGAGCCGCACCAACACTCCCTGGGATTAGGGCTAAGTTTTCAAGGCCATGCAGCCCCTTTTGCAATAATTGGGTAACAAATCCATGCCAATTTTCACCTGCCCCCACCTCAACAATGGCGGTATGTTCATTATCAGCAAGAATATTTAAACCTTGCTTTGCAACAGACAAAACTGCGCCAGGAATCTTTTCTCTAAAAACAAGGTTGCTTCCGCCCCCTAGAATAAGTAGCGGCCAGCCATTTTTTTCTACAGCATCTAATGCCAACTCTAAATCTGCAATTTGATCCACTTCCGCAAAATGATCCGCGACGGTAGGAAAACCAAAGCTATTTCTATGGGTCAGATCAATATCTTTTTGCCACTGCACTCTCATAGCTCCTTTTGAATATGCTGTAACAAACCAGCCGATGCAGATTCAATAAGGTCGAGTACATGTTCAAAGCCACCCTCACCACCATAATAAGGATCAGGCACTTCATCTACTGGCAGCCCAGTAAAATCCAGAAACAACCCCACATAAGCCTTAGCGCCTTCAGGGCATATAGACTTCAGATTAGAGAGGTTTTCATTATCCATCGCCAGCACATAATCAAACTCGTCAAAATCAGCACTAATCACCTGACGCGCACGCAGAGATGACAAATCGTAACCACGCTGTTTTGCTGCCGCGATGGATCTTGAGTCCGGCGGATTACCTATGTGATAAGCAGCAGTACCGGCAGAATCTACATAAATTTTATTATGAAGCCTCTGCGTACTGACCAACTGCTTGAAAACACCATCCGCTGTCGGTGAGCGACAAATATTACCAAGACAAACAAATAGAACCTTCTTCATCTATTACAGGCCTTGCTCAAGTAAACGTCTAAGACGCTCTAGATCTTCTGGAGTATCAACCCCTGCCGGCGGTTGTTCATCCGCTTCAGAGACATGTATGCGTGCGCCGTTCCACATAGCTCTTAACTGCTCGAGGCATTCAGTTTCTTCAACCGCTGCGGGTGACCATTTAACAAAGTCATTCAGCAGTTTAACGCGATAAGCATAAATACCAATATGGCGCTGCCATGGAAAATCTCGCGGCATAGACGACCTTGAGGGGTCGCCAGCAAACTCATTACGTGGCCAAGGGATTGGAGCACGACTGAAATAAAGAGCCATTCCTCTTATATCAGAAACCACTTTGACAACATTAGGGTTAAGTAAACTTTCAATATCAGTAATAGGTTCACTCAAAGTCGCAATACTTGCCTCAGGTTCTGCTTTTAAGTTGTGTGCAACCTGATTAATAATTCGAGCTGGGACAAGAGGCTCATCACCCTGAACATTCACAACAATATCATCAGCGTAGAAACCTAAATCAGAGACTACCTGTTGTAAGCGGTCAGTTCCTGAAGGGTGATCTGCTGATGTCATGCAGACCTCAGCGCCAAAACCAGAGGCTACATCAGCGATCTGTTGATTATCTGTAGCAATGAGTACTCGACTGGCTTCACTTTCACAGGCTCGTTCATAAACATGTTGAACCATTGGTTTACCTTGCAGATCAGCAAGGGGCTTGCCGGGAAAGCGCGTTGACGCAAAGCGCGCAGGTATGATGACAGCAAAACTCATGTAATTACCTTACTTACTTTCACGTTCTTCTAAAGTTAACTCTCGCGCTTCTGTTTCAAGCAATACAGGAATATCATCACGGACCGGATATGCCAAACCACTCGCTTTTGAAATAAGCTCTTTTGTTTCTTCATTGTATTCCAAAGGCGTTTTCGCGACAGGGCATACCAAAATATCTAACAATTTCTTATCCATTACGTTTATTACCCTTCTTATTCGCAATCTGTTTAAGTTGCTCGATTAATACTGACATAAAACTATCTGGTAGCTGAGCTGAAACCTCGAGATACCATGCATTCTTTAAATTTAGTGTGGATACCTTCACAGCATCCTTTTCCGTCATAACGGTTACACCATCAGCGAAATTAAAATCACTCTCGCTAAATGAATAATGATCCGGTTTTGGGTAGCCTGAAACCTCTGCACCCACTATCGATTTTAACGTATTAAAAAAGCGCTGAGGATGACCTATACCCGCCACCGCATTAATTTTTTTATATGGAAACTCATTGAACGGATAAGAACGACTCGACCCGCTATTCCAGCCACATGGATGAAAAAAGCAAGGCATCAACTGCATATCATAGGCAACAATCCCTTTAGGTAAAGTTGCACACTCTCCGCCATTGCTAACCACATAGTTTACATTCTTTAAGCGTAAAGGCTCTTCACGCAATGGGCCGGCAGGCAAGCAATGACCATTGCCTAACCCCCTCTCACTATCAACGACAGCAATCTCAATATCTCGCGCCAAGCGATAATGTTGCAAGCCATCATCGCTAATGATTAGATCACAGTCATAATGAGAGAGAAGATACTCCGCAGCGGATCGCCTATCAGCATCAATAACAACCGGACACTGACAACGGCGCTGCAGCATATAAGGTTCATCGCCTGATTCATCAGAAGAGACGGCAAGAGAAACATCAAATGGGTATTGAGGTGCTTCACTTTTATAGCCTCGACTAATAATTCCAGGCTTATAACCTTGCGCCCTTAACTGGTCGACTAAGTAAACGGTTAAAGGGGTTTTCCCTGTTCCACCTACACTAATATTGCCGACAACAATAACAGGAACTGGAGCGTCCCATTGAGAGAGCAGATCTCGCTTTTTTTTATGACCTGCTAGACACTTGAACAAAGCCTCTAAAGGTCTTAAAAAAATAGGCGCCGGTGCTGTACTATACCAGCGCGTTTCAAGCCAACTCATTCGCTGTCCGGATCTCTAGTTGTAATACTTAGCTTACTAAAACCAAGTTGCCCTGAAACATCCATAGCAGTAACAACCGACTGATGTGGTGTCTTTGCATCAGCTGTAATCACAAGAGGCATATCTCGCTTCTCACCTGACAGCTCTTTTAATGCCCGTCGTAATGTTGCTGCTTGAGTATTCACTAGAGGCTTACCATTAACACTGTAATTCCCCTCATCCGTGATTAAAATCTCTAAGATTTGCTCTTCTACAACACTTTTATCTCCCGATGCCTGCGGAAGATCAACTTCTAAATGAGTTTCTTTTGTAAACGTTGTTGAAACCATAAAGAAGATCAGTAGCAGAAAAACCACATCAATCAGTGGAGTCAGGTTTACATTAACCTCTTCCCGTTTTTGTCTAGGAAATCTCACACTATTATCCCTTACTCAACATCAATATCACGTTCACCGTGCATGACTTCTATGAGTTTTACGGTTTCCTGTTCCATCGTAATCACTAAGGAATCAATTCTTCGCTGAAAGTAACGATGGAATATTAAAGCTGGAATTGCGATCGTTAAGCCAGCCGCCGTAGTGATCAAGGCTTCGGAGATACCACCGGCAAGAACATTGGCATTACCTGTACCTTGAATCATTATTTCGGTAAACACCTTAATCATACCAATAACTGTACCTAGCAGGCCCAAAAGTGGAGTAATTGCCGCAACAGTACCTAAGGGATTAAGAAAACGTTCAAGATCATGGACAACCTGCCCTGCTGCCTCTTGAATACTTTCTTTCATTATCTCACGACCATGAGAAGCATTATTCAGCCCAGCGACAAGAATCACACCCAGAGGGCTACTATTTTTAATATCTCTTAACCGCTCAGCAGTGATATTACGTTGTTTGATTAACGCCCATACCTCAGCCAACAGTCCTGCTGGGGCAACTTTACTGGGACGCAATGTCCACAGGCGCTCTAAACAGATAGCTAAGGCAATAATAGAACATGCTACGATTGGTATCATCAACCAACCACCTGATTTTAAAATTTCAAACACAGTAATTTCTCCTTTAACTGCGCCGTACTCTATCACATTGAATTAATCTATCTCCAGAAGCGTTTTTCATCTTTGCGCATTGTTGTTGTACTACAGGCTTGCCCCGCTTCGGATTTCAATAATACAGCCCCATCTATAGCCGTTGTATAGGTATGCGCTGCATAGCTTTTTGCGCGCCTAACAACCTCCGGGTGTGGATGATTAAATGCATTTCCATAACCCGCGCTAAAAATAACATGCTTAGGTAAGGTTGCGGCTAGAAATGTATCAGAGCTGGACGTCCGACTGCCATGATGGGAAGCAACTAACCAAGTTAATGGTTGATCTATTTTAAGCCGCTTATGCTTTAAAACCATTTTAGATTCTACAGCCTTACCAATATCGCCTGGTAGTAATAAAGAACAATCCCCGTTAGAGATAAGCAACACGCAAGAACGATCATTATCATTACGACCTTTAGATCCGGATAAAAACTCAAAATCCACTCCCTTAATTCGCCATCTCACACCCTCTTTACAGGTTCTTATTTTTTGATGAGTGGGATGAAATGAAGAATAAATAGTTTTGATATCAACCCATTGCTTGATCTTAGCGAAACCACCTACATGATCATTGTCATTATGACTCAAGACCATGTAATCAAGTTGTTTGATTCTCTCTTGCTTAAAATAGGGTAAGACTGCTCGCTCAAATGCGGATAAACCAGAAGGATAAGCAGCGCCTGTATCATATAAAACTCTATAATCCCCCACCTCGATTAAAACACTAAGCCCTTGGCCAATATCAAAGACAATAGCTGAGAAGCTCTTATCATCGACTGTTTTCTTTTCATCTACAGAATCTATAAAAGGTTCATGACTGAGCAAAGGTAAAAAACAAAAAAAAGCTAAGTATTTAGGTACTAAGCCCGATGGCATGATCAAAATAATCACTCCGATTGCCGCAAAGACAATAGCCTCGAGACTAGGATTATCGATTGCTAAGTAGGCCCAAGCCTGATCTGCAGACATATCAACAAGTGTCCAAAAGAGATCAACTAAAACAGACTCAAACTCGCTTAGAAGTGGTATTGAAAAACCTGAAAAGATCAAATTAGCCGCAATAATAACAATTAGAAAAGAGACTAAAGGAATAGCAATGATATTTACTAAAGGAGCAACTAAAGACACGCCGGAAAAGAAATACAGGTAAAAAGGCAACATACCAATCAGCAATAAAAACTGAATCTTTATAATGCTATACCAGCGTATAGGCTGCTGGCCAAACCAGATAAGCAGTGCCACAGCAGAGAAAGATAACCAAAACCCCATCTCGAGAACCGCTAAAGGCGAAAATATAAGCACACAAACTAAAGCTAGCCACCAACGCTGCCAAATATCGATATACCATTTCAATAACCCTGACAGCATAAAGACGAGCACCATAATAAAAGCGCGCTGGGTCGGAACCTCCCCACCTGCAATTTGCATATATAAACCAGCTGAAATAACGGATAAAAGGTAAGGTAAATAATAAAGACGTGGAGTAAACGCTGACAGTATACGACCCAGCCACCAACCAACAAGGGCAATAAAACCAATATGTAATCCACTTATAACCGCCAGATGTACCGTTCCGCTTTCTCGCAGCTTATCCCAATCATCTTGCGATAGATTATCTTTATAGCCTGTGACTAAAGCTTGAACTAAAGCCCGATCCCTTGGTTCTTCATACCTGCTCTCTATCAACTTATTTATAGCGTAGCGTAAACTCGTGATTCCCTGATCTATATAACCTTCTGAACCAAGAAATTCTCGAACATAACCCGTGGCATCTATTTTATGCGTTAACAACCAGCGCTCATAATCAAACCCAGATGGATTAACTAAACTATGGGGAGGCTTTAGCCTAACGATTAGTTTAATATACTGCCCAGGTATGAGATCTTTAGTAGGCTTATACCAAGCCAGCTTTAATAAACGGACATTAAGATCTGTTATGGCATTTGCTTTTTGAATACTTATTTGTGAATTTGCCGATAAGCGGAGTAACTCCATCGACTTAACATCTAAGTTAAACCTAATGACTCCCTCCTCAACATTAGGAAGGCCTACTAGCTTGCCCGAAACAACCCAGTCAGAGCGCAGTAATTGATCGGGTAATTTATGAGAAAGCTGCCAATGACCCCAGCAGGATGCATAAAGAAAAGCAGCACAACAGTAGATGAAAAATGGCTTATAAGAAGATCCACCATAAAAAGCGTAGACCAGTGTTAAAAGTGCAATACAAATGCAACCAGCGATTGGTATAACTTGAGGCTGCCATGCGGCGCATAAAAAACCGACAGCAATTGCGATCATCCTTGATCTCATGCTTAACTTTCCTTGGCTTAGTTAAGAGCAGCGGGCATAATGCCCATTACGCTCGTTTGCTAGCCCATAATAAGTAAGTTAGATAATGCCACGCAAACTTATAAGAAAATACATGCCAGATGAAGCGAAACTCAAACAGCACAAATATTTGAGTTGGCTTGGACACTACCTTCATGAACCTAACCTTTGGCACCTGAATCGCAAATCAGTGGCTAGAGCTTTCTTTGTGGGTTTATTCTGCGCATTTCTGCCAATTCCACTTCAGATGCTTGTCGCTGCTGTTATCGCCATTACTGTGCGTAGCAACCTGCCTATATCGGTTAGTTTGGTTTGGCTAACAAACCCATTCACTATTCCACCTATATTCTACTTTAACTATTTGGTCGGTAGTTTTTTGATTGGAGACCCCAGTAGCTCAATCCATTTTGAAATGAGTATAGAGTTTTGGGAAAGTGGCATATCACACATTTGGTGGCCCTTGCTTTTAGGCTCTGTGCTATCGGGGCTGTTCTTTGGTGTTATAGGCTTCTTTACCGTCCATGGCTTATGGACTTGGCATGTAAACCACAACTGGAAAAAGCGGACTAAAAGGAATAAATAAACAAAAAGAGAAAAGTATTAAACACGCTATTTAACAAGCTATGATCATCTTTCTACCAGTGCCCCATCCACCAATTCAAGTACTCGCCCTGTTCTTTTTGCCAGTTCAGGATCATGGGTTACCAAAGCAAAAGCTATATCATAATCTTGATTTAAACTATCAATTAGCGTTTGAATACTCGCTGCAGTATTTCTATCTAAGTTACCTGTAGGTTCATCCATTAGCACTACCGCAGGCTTACCTATAAGTGACCTTGCAATAGCAACCCGTTGGCGTTCGCCACCACTCAATTGTGATGGTTTATGTGAAAAACGATGGGATAAGCCTACGGAGTTCAAAACGGCTTCTGCTTGTTCCACGACCTCTTTCATCGGCATGTTGCGCATCAATAGAGGCATCGCAACATTTTCCAAGGCAGAAAATTCAGCCAATAGGTGATGGAACTGATAAACAAACCCTAAGGTTTCATTGCGCACTTTAGCTCGTTCAGATTCATTACCAGAGTGAAGATTCCTTCCCGCTACAAGCACTTCTCCTTGAGTAGGCTCATCAAGCCCCCCCAATATATTTAATAACGTACTTTTCCCTGAACCAGAAGACCCAATAATCGCTAACTGCTCACCTCGATGTAGCGAAAAATCCAACTCAGATAAAACGGCGACTTCGTTACCTGCATCTTTATAGATTTTTGATACAGCTTTAGCTTCAAGTACAATATTTGAAGAGCAATTATCTTTACTCATAGCGCAAAGCCTCTGCGGGATGTGTTTTGGCAGCTCGCCATGCAGGATAAATCGTTGCGAGGAAACTAATAACAAGAGCGGTTACAGTAATAACGCCAACATCTGGCCACTGTAAATCTGAAGGCAGATAGCTAATAAAATAAACATCTGCATTTAAAAACTGAATATTAAATGTCTGCTCAACCCAAGCAATGAGATCTGAGATGGTCAGCGCCAAAGTAACACCAAGCAATGTACCTAATAGAGTTCCTAAAATTCCGATAACTGTACCTTGAACCATAAAAATCCGCATGATTCGTCCCGGAGTAGCACCTAAGGTCCTTAATATAGCAACATCCGCTTTCTTATCGGTAACGACCATCACTAGTGTTGATACGATGTTAAAAGCCGCCACTAAAACGATCAAAAACAGTAACAACCCGATCATACGTTTTTCAAGCTGAATCGCTTGAAATAAATTGCCATGAGTTCGTGTCCAATCACTTGAGCTATAATAACCCGGTAGCCCAGCAGCAATCTCTTTGACCTTACTAGGAGCAGAAAAAAGGTTATCAAATTTAAGACGAATACCATCTACCCCTTCCCCTAGACGTTTAATCTTAGCCGCATCCTCAAGATTAATATAAGCAAGGTTTGCATCAAGCTCCGCACCAACGGAAAAAATACCCACGACAGTAAAGCGCTTTAAACGAGGAACAACACCCGCGACACTAACAGACGCTTCTGGAAGGACTAATGTTACTTTATCCCCTACTCTGGCCCCCAAATAACGAGCAAGAAGATCACCTAAAACAATCCCAAACCGTTGTTGATTCAACGCCTCTAAAGAACCCGAAGTTATATGATCACCAAGAATAGAAACCTTTTGCTCAATTAATGGATCAATACCATTAACCAGCGCTCCGCGTACAACACCACTATTAGTTAGCATACCTTGCGCTTGGATAAAGGGCGCTGCGGCAACAACATCAGGATGCTGGGAAAGCTGTTCAACCAACACTGGCCAGTTTTCGAGCGGCTTACCGTAAGCGCTAATTGAGCCATGCGGTACCATACCGAGAATTCTCTGTTTCAGCTCACGGTCAAAACCGTTCATAACAGAAAGAACAACGATCAGCGCAGCAACTCCGAGCATCAAACCAAGCATCGAAGCCAATGAGATGAAAGAGATAAAGTGATTGCTTCGCTTTGCAGCGGTATAGCGCAATCCAATAAATAGGGATAATGGTTTAAACATGGCGCGATTAAACCACAGAAAACCTACTGTGTAAAAAGTTTACACTGTTAATTTATAATGACACAAAACATAGCTAACTACCTGTTTAATAAAAGCAAACTAGTGATAACCCCACAATAAAACCAGCATAACAAAAACCTCTTATGGTGGTGCTTTTCTTATCATTTGTACTTATACTCGATGAGAAACAACTAAGACCGATGAGGGTTCATCAATGCAGGAACAAGACCGCCGCCAGTATTTCCGAATAGACCAACGTGTTTCCTTGGAACTGAAGGTCATTGATGAATCAGAGATTGAACATCACCCAAGCCCTACTCAATTCGGTGTTTCTCCAAATTTCTTGTTACTAAGCGAACTTCAAGAGATAGATACACAAAGCCAGCATCTACTGCGAAAAATATCTGAAAAGGATAGTAATGTAGCGTCTTTCCTACAAATCATGCACGATAAAATCGAGCGTATTGCCCAAGCGATCGCTTCAAATGAGATGGTCATTAGAAATTCAGCTATACAAGAAGTTAACCTGTCAGAAGGTGGTATTCAGTTCAGGCACAAAGAGCCATTTAATGTAGATAGTTTCTTATCGGTTAAACTAGTCTTCCCTGAATCTTGCTTGGGGCTACTTATATATGCCCAATGTTGCCGCAGTGAAGCTATGGCTGATGGTAGTTTTATGACGGGGATAGAATTTATCAAAATGCCTGAAAGCTGCCGTATGATTTTGGCTCGTCAAATTTTTGAGAGCCAAGCCCGATTAAGACAACAAGAGCCTGAATCACCCGCTGAAGAAAATTAAATGAGCAAGCGTTGCGAAACAGAAACCTTAGTCAGGGATTTTGATCACCTCAATCAATGTTTAAAGCAGTTTCGCACGCTACTGCTTCAGTATAACGACAAAAATAAAACTCAGCATTGGATACTATCTAACCATCAATCGTCAGTGTCGCTACTCGATGTTGCGGACACGCTCACCAATATTTGGCACCTACATAAAGGAGATGGGCGAAAAACAGATAACCTATATGGTTTAATTGGTGTTCCCCTTGAGCTTATCCCGGTTATTCATCAACTCAACCAAACTAAGACCAACTTCCAAAATTCAGTGAAAATATTTAGAGATCAGGTAGGTGATCCTTTATCTGTATTAAAGAAGCGTTCCGAACAACTAAATATTGAGCTCAAAAACCAAGGCTTAGCACGTTTACACTTAAAACAGTGTTATCGCCTTTTTCCTGTATTAGACAGCACTCCTGCAAAGGTTGCGTTTAGCTGGTATACCAGTGGCAGAAGTATCAAAAAAGTCTCAGTTGCAACCGCTGAAAAAAAGCTCCTTAAGATGGATACCTCTCAATTACATATACAGCTTCAGCTTGAAGCTCTCGCTAAAATACCCCAAACAGAATCCTTGGCTCAATTACAGCCACAAGTACCTTTGATGCGTGCTAATATCTTATGGAAAGATAATGAACAATTGCTGCGCAAAGCGAGAAACGCCCCCTTGCCTATTTTCTTTCCATTAGATGATAAAGAAAATTTTCCAGAATATAATGTACCTAGTTTAACCCCACCCGAAACGCGAAAACGTCAGCAACGTAGTGATCTGATTATTGATCCGGAACCCTACTTGCCAAGCTTACGCATACACCGTTACAGATGATATGACTGAAAAAAACTCAAAGAAATATTTACATCACCTTGCTGTAGGAACCGGATTTGTAGGGCTTATTTTATGGTTTTACATCGGCAGAGAGCTTGGTTTTTTGGACTGGATTACTCAGCAAATGCCCGATAAATATGCAGGATCAGGACTTATGCTAGGTATTATGATCCTGATGACACCAGGCTTCTTTCTATGGTCCAGATTCAATCGTTGGGCAGAAAAAAAACTCAATGTGAGCGGCATATACTATGAAGATGAATATTATAAAAACGAGGATAAATTAAAGCAGAAAAAAAAGTAATGCCATAAAGGTCACTTGCTAAAGGCAAGATTAGCACCCGATCCCTATAAATCATCAACCCCAGAAAATGACACTCTTTTCACTCTACCTATAGTAAATGAAAAGTATTCACCAAAACCTACTTGAACAATAGCCAATTCAGATCTGTACTTAAACGTAACTCTGCAATTCTCTCAAACGGCTTAGAGGATGATGAATTATTGATGAGGTATATATGCGCTTATTAGGCTTTCGGCTATTTGTGATCAGTCTAGTTCTATTTCCCCTAACAGGTTTAGCGGTTGATAACCCTCAATTCGTAAAAGCACCATTAAACAAACATCCGCTGACCAAACTTAATGCATCTTCATTTGAAAACTCCATCTCATTTGTTGGCAATAGTAGATCAGTTATGTTGCTGAAGCTCCAAGAAGCTTATGACTTTTACAACGACTTAATAAAAATAGACAACTGGCCACCTATTCCGTCAGGAAGAACAATCAGCTTTAGTGACCAACACCCTCATGTTCCTTTATTAAGGGAAAAACTGATTAAACTAGGTGATCACCCTCCGGTTGAATGCGAACAACTGAATGATCCATTATTTGATATCGAACTCGAAGAAGCCTTAGTTCGCTTTCAGCAACGACATGGCGATGAAGCTGATGGTATTCTAGGACCGAAAACTCGCCGACAAATCAATATAACCCCTAACCAAAGGGCAAAGCAGCTCAAAGTCAACATTGCTCGCATCGAGGCATTTAATCCCACCAGCGATCGCTTTGTGCATGTAAATATTCCAGAATACCGGCTTTATCTCTATGAGCAGAATTCGCCTATCCTTACGATGAAAACGATTGTCGGCAAAAAGAAACGCAAAACACCTATTTTTGATAGCGTTATAAACCGAATTGTTATCAACCCATCTTGGCATGTACCTAAAAGCATTGCTTATCGAGATATTATTCCAGCGCTTAAAGAAGATCCAACCTATCTTAAAAAGGTAAACCTAAAAGTAGTTAGTGGTTGGGGCAAAACAAAAAAGTTTATCCGTGATGAAAATATTAATTACGATAAATTATACCTCGGCGATAACTATCAACGCTTCTGGGAAGCTCCCAGTGACATGAATACTTTAGGCAGCGTGAAGTTTCTTACTAATAGTCCCTACTCTATTTACCTCCATGACACATCAGCTAAACGCCTGTTCAATCAAAATAAACGCGCTTTTAGTTCTGGTTGCATACGTTTAGAGCAACCCAGAAAATTAGCTGATGAATTAATGCGAATGACTCATGGATGGCAGAGCACACAACTTGATCCTATTTTTTCGCAAAAAGAAACTAAAGAGTTTCGCTTAACAGAACCTATAGATCTATATGTAACCTACTGGACCGCTTGGATTGACCCTGAGGGCAAGGTCAATTTTAGGGATGATATTTATAAACATGATATATATGAGTTTTCAAAAAAAGATTAAATAAGCACCGCTCACTCGCCAGGTCATCTACTGATTAATTAATATACTGCGGGGTGGTTTTTGTGCATAATGTGACCAATTTTATGCCAGCGAAAGTATTACTAAATGAGCAAGCAGCTTAAACAAACTAATTTCTTAGCCACCAACTCGTCTCGGCGTACATTTTTGCAAGTATTAGGGGGCTTATCTGCTATGGCTGCTACTCCTTCAATCTGCCTCGCAAACATAAATAAAAACCAAACCCATTCACTCTCTCTCACTAATCTTCATACGGGCGAATCACTCAATAGTACGTTCTATGCTGAAGGTCAGTATCAAGAAACAAATTTAAAAGCACTCGATTTTCTACTACGCGATCATCGTAACAACCAAGTTCATCAAATAGATCGACGCTTATTAAAATTACTACATGAGCTTCAGCTCAACTTTGGTGGAAAACCCATTCATGTAATTTCAGGGTATCGCTCACCTGAAAGTAATGAAAAATTAAGAGCTAAAAGCACTAAAGTCGCTAAGAAAAGTTATCATATGAAAGGCCAAGCAATTGATATACGCATCCCCGGCGTTCCTTTAAAAAGCCTACATCAAGCATCTTTAGCACAACAAGCTGGAGGGGTTGGCCTCTATACCCGTAGTGAGTTCATCCATTTAGATGTTGGCCCTGTAAGGCAATGGGGAGTATAAAACCTACTCACTTGTTGTCTGATTTACAGCTTTAGACGCATTATATGCCTGTAACTTTTGACTGATCGTTTTAGGTGTAGTGGAGGTCTCTTGCTCAGAAGCCTCTTTAATCTCCTTAATCCGCTCGGCCTTACCGCCATTATTATAATCTTCTAGCTGCTGAGCTCGGCTCTGTAAACTAGATTTGTCTGTCTTACCTTGGGTTGTCTTATCTACATCATCCGCAACAGGTGTTTTGGTTTCATCAACACTTTTATTCTCTGCTTTATTTTCCGTTGGCTTAGCAGGATCTGTCGACTGTGGCCGCGTAAAAGGCTGCATAGTATTAAGCTGAGTCCCGTTCAATTTACCAAAATTGACCTCACCTCGGACAGTTTCTCTCTCATCCCCTTGAGGTGGCTTATT
This sequence comes from Neptuniibacter sp. 2_MG-2023, assembly GCF_030547495.1. Taxonomy (NCBI): domain Bacteria; kingdom Pseudomonadati; phylum Pseudomonadota; class Gammaproteobacteria; order Oceanospirillales; family Oceanospirillaceae; genus Neptuniibacter; species Neptuniibacter sp. 2_MG-2023. Next base: position 17,694 of record NZ_JAUOQC010000003.1, read on the forward strand.
ACTAAAGTGCTTAACTCCGTTTTCATCAACCCAACTATACATCTCATCAGCAATAGAACAGAGGGATAAGCTCATCATAAAGCTACACAGTAAAATCCGTTTTTTCATTTTAACCTCTTCCGATTTATATCTAGCGACAAAGTTTTTACATATGCAAAAAGCCAATTAGCGCTAAATTATTTTTGTCATATTCCGGCAATGTTCCGTTATTAGAATCAGCCGCCTTACCCCCTCCTAAAACCCTGTCCATCGATGAGAATAGTGCTGTGAAAACAACGGTTTTTGACCTAATTTGGAAACTCAAACGTGAACTTGAGCGCCAAGGCCATGAGAAAATAGATCTACATCGTTTCACCCATGATCAAGAGTATCGACGCTCCATTTTACTCAATGTTGATATTACAGAGCTTCCAATTAGCAAACCGCTACAACAAATTTACACTGATCTTTTAACCACTGATGAATTAGAGCTCATCAAAGAAGTTGAGCTTCCACAGGAGGAGCCTGTTACTCCATCTAGCAACACACCAGAAACTAGCATAGAAGTACTTAATCATAATAACAAACCTATCTACATTATTTCTGGCGTTATTATTATTCTCTTATTTAGCCTTAGTTTTATGCTGTTTGACAAAACAACTGAGGTGCAATCTCTTGCCCATAATACCCAAGCACCGGCGATCAAAAAAACAGTTACGATAGAATCCGCTAAAGCTATAAGGGACGCAGCAGCTCCCCTGATAGTAGGTCAGCAAGACCCCTCCTCAATCATTAAAAACTATAAAAATAAGATTCAACCATCGCAGCCCGCAACTAAAAGCCAAGCAAGCAATATAGCCTTTCGCATTCAAGGTTCAAATACCATTGGAGAAGTATTAGCTCCAGAATTAATCAAAGCCTTTTATAAAAGCCAAGGGGCTACTGACTTTAAACTCGTTGAATCTCATATTGATGTTGAAAAGAATTTAGAGGTTTATAACCAATCGGATCGCTCTCAACGCTCAATACCTATCTATGCTCATGGTTCAAGCACCGGATTCAAAGCCCTCGCTAATCGTAAAACCGACTTAGCCATGGCATCAAGGCGCATTAAAGATAAAGAGGTCAAACAATTAACGGCTAAGTACGGTGACCTTCGCTCTAAAAGCACTGAGCATATTATTGGCATGGATGGACTCGCTGTAATTATCAATCCCAATAACCCTATTAGTGATTTGAATACAGAGCAATTGGCCAAAATTTTCTCAGGCACTATTAAAAACTGGAAAGAGCTAGGTGGTAAAAACCAAGATGTAGCGATCTTTGCACGTGATAGTAACTCGGGAACATGGGATTCGTTTAAATCTATGATCCTTAAAAAACATGGCGCAACCCTAAGTGCGGATGCCACACGCATAGAATCAAGCGTTGAACTGTCTGATCTCGTTAGCAAAACCCCTGGAGCGATTGGGTTTATTGGTCTTCCTTATGTATTGCGAGCTAAAGCACTCGCTATATCTGATGATCAACACGGCCAACCTATCTACCCAACATCCTTCACGATTTCTACAGAAGACTACCCTCTTGTTCGTCGCTTATATATTTACGAACCCAGCACAATTAATACTCAATCAGAGGCCCATAAATTTATAGAGTTTGCCTTATCAAAAGAGGGTCAAGAAGTCGTTAAACAGGCAGGGTTTATTTCACAAAATGTATATAACATTAAACCTATGCTGACCGATAACCTTCCACAAAAATACATTCAAACGGTTAAGAATGCACAGCGGCTATCACTTAACTTTCGTTTTAATAGTGGTACTTTTGTTTTAGATAATAAAGCGGTGCGCGATTTAGAACGTGTAGTCCAGTTTTTTGAAACAAATCCAGGGCAGCAAGCAATGCTTATCGGCTTTTCTGACAGTATTGGCGATCCATTAGGTAACCAATCCCTCTCTTTGCAGCGAGCTAAAGCGGTAGAATCTGCACTTATATCGCGCGGGATCAATATTAAAAATACTATAGGGCTAGGTGAAATGGCACCAATAGCTTCCAATACAACAAAAGTGGGAAGAGAACGAAACCGTCGTGTAGAAATCTGGGTAAACAGCAATGCAACTACCCCGTTTAATACAGCAACACGATAGTTTGCAATAGGCTAAAGGCTAGCGCCCTTATAAGGTTCACTTATCATTAGCTAAGAAATAACTGTGCATCCAGTCGTACAAAATTTGCTCCGATAGTTCATTGGATGCCAGTTGTTCAAACTCATTGAAGGGATCTTTATCTCTATAGGCAAACTGGTAGTTTACTAAATTTGGGCTTTCATCATGTAATACAATAATAATACGCTTACCTGACCTTAGACAGTCGATAGTCATCGCATCAGCTGGAACCCCGCTCTTTCTCATGCTCTGGCTAACCCCAACAATTGGATCAAGGTGGCTAAAGTTCTTTTGAATACGCGTATGGGCTTCCGTTACTAAATCACACAAAGTTTCTAATAATTGATTAGACAAATTAATCCCCTTCAATAAAATTATCTACACCTATCTTAACAAATAGGTGTAGCAATTATTAGAATGAAGCAGATCAGTTTTATCCGATGGATAGATATTAACTGATAAGTTCAGCCATCTCCTCTATCCCTCTCGCATAGGCATCGATCAGAGCGGAATAATGGGTCGATGCCACCTCAAGATCTTGATCATTGTCTATAAAGAAAGGTTCAGCAATTAAACAAGGCGCATAAGTCTTTTGCAAAAGATAACCTCCTCTGTCTTCAGAGTTTTTTGGTTTAACGCCTCGATCGGGCAAATCAAGCGCGTAAACTAACTGCTGCTGTAGAATTTCAGCCATTTGTCTACCTAAGGCTGAACGATGGTAATAGAGCACTTCTGTCCCTGAAGCGCTTTTATTAAACGCATTGCAGTGAAGGCTAAGTATAAAATCAGGGTCTAGCTCATTTAAGTCATCAGGTAGTGATGTGTATGTGCGTCTATAAACCCGCTGAATATTCACCCCTACAACCGCCCGCTCGATCTCACTTGCCAGCGCCTCATTAAATGTAAATTCAGTGAGTTTACGGCGCTCATTAACGGCTCCAGGTGAATTTTTTTTATGTCCGATGACCAATGCGCACGTTTTCATATTCCCTATCCTGCTCTAAATTATTTTTTTGATAGTGATACGTCTATAACTTCATATATAAATGTCAGGCGGGACATAAGGTTATTATGAATAGCCTACCACTCTATTTGTAAATACAGGTCAAAGGAAAAAGCACAACATAAATGCATATGTGAGAATGTGCCTAAACCACTAACAAGTAAAAGACACAAGGAAAGAAAACACTCTATGAAGAGACAGCACAATCCTTGATGCTGAACTGCTAACTATAAGCAGTGGTAAAATAATAGCTTAAAATAGATAAAAAAAAACTAAAGCGTAGATCTATTTTTCCAGTTGATAGTTTATATACGCTTTCATTGAAAGTTTTCGAACTTGCTCCAACTCATCGGGAGTAAGCGCCCTATAGTTTCGAGGATAGGGCCAACCATACCCCCAGCGAAATGTTGTAGGGAAAAAAGGAGTGCCTCCAACCCGCACACCCGCTAACATTAATAATGCGAGTTCTGGCTCACCTACGTCGGTAACACAATGATTGAGAGCTTTATCTGCTTGTACTCGCTCTTGATAGGTTCCCCCTTTCCAATACGCGTAATCATGCGCCGTACAGCATTTTAACCACAACTGGCGGTGTTGCATGGTTCCATCAGGAAAGGCGCTGCAACCATCACTCGTAAACGGAGCAAGTGAATCTGCATACAAAGATACACTGTTCACTAAACAGGCGGTGGTCAGTGATATACAGAAAAAGCTTAATCTATTCAAAATGAATCCATTTATGTAGCAAGTCCCCACTAAAACCAACTAATCTATTCGGCGTTTTTATAAAGTTAGTTTTTATGTGAAAAGCGGCCTCTTAATTGGCGAATAAAGAAGCCTATCAGTGGGATTTTCTCCATTAACGCCGAACCATCCCAATAGTCAAAATGGTGTGTAACCTTTCCACTTTGATCTGATATTAACTTACTTGTACCAACAAAACTAAATGTCCCTGTCAGTTTCGATTCTCCATAGAAGGTCCATTCAATAAAAGCTTCACGTTCATATTCTGCTGAGCTGTGGACCTTAAAATGAATGTTATCAAGACGTGAATACATATCATCCATAATCGCAATAAACTCATTCTGAGTACTCGTGTCGTTAAAGGGGTCTTTAAATTTAATGTCCTCAGAGATACATGCTCGCAACCGAGGTAAATCAGCAGAACTAAGCGACTCAAGGACAGTAATATAGTTCGTTAACCAAGGACTCATTTTTATTTCCATTACTCGATGAAAGAAACAAGTTACTTCACTATTTTACCGGCTAAATAGAAATATAAACGGTAAGGAATAATACGTAAGAGTTTAAGTATAAAGGTAAAGCGTTTAGGGAAGGTAATTTCAAAATGATCGCTTAATAAACCATTGAGTATGCCTGTCGCTGCCTCATCTGGAGCCAACAAAGCCGGCATCGTAAATTCATTTTTATCAGTCAGCGGGGTTTTAACAAATCCAGGATTTATAACCTGAAGCTTTATATGCGTGTTTTTCAGATCTAACCGTAATGATTCACACAGATGAATTAAAGCCGCTTTGCTAGCACCGTAGGCAGCCGCTGTGGGTAGACCTCTATATCCCGCGACAGATGCCATCACTGCAATCTGCCCTTTACCTCGTTTGAGCATTCGCTGGAGAGCAGGCTCTAGGCAATTGATCGTGCCTTGCAGGTTTATATCGAATAAGTGTTTGCACCGCTGAGCGCTAAATTCAGCGGCTGAAAAGGGATCGTGAGTTCCCGCATTAAGAATAACTAATTCAGGAAAGCAATCTGTTTGATCCCACTCATTGATCAGCTGTTCAAGTTCTTCGACACAGCGAGTATCTAATCTTATAGGAATAATTTCACCGGGTAAGTGTTGATACTCAGCGACTAATTTTTCAAGTTCAATTTCAGTTCGAGAGGAGGCATAAACTCTCATCCCTTGACCCGCTAATAGGATAGCAAGCGCACGTCCAATTCCTCTTCCGGCTCCTGTAATCCAAACATTTTGCCAAGGCAAAGGCTTGTAATGATTCATAACAGACCCCCTATCATTAAAGTTCACAGCCATTCGTTAAATTACGATGGGGTAATGACGAGACTTTTCGTATATAGAGAGTAACTTGCCCAACCTCTAAACCAAATTTATACATTTTTGCACGGTTGATTAGGTTTTTATCATCAACAAGATACATCCAATCATTAAGATTAATTTTCCACGTTTTACCTTTCACGGGTACAGATAAAGTATATTGCCAATTTAAAGCATTGCCTGCCACCTGACCTTCCGCACGACCAATAACATCACCTGCGGTTCCTGTATAGTGATCCCCTTGCTTGCTTAACTGCCAGCATCGATGTTCCTCCTCCCCATCAGTAAAGAAAAACAACTCATCAAGTACACCTTTATCACCTTCCCATTTCCCTAGTATATCGGCACGAAAACGGCGACTTACTTTGCCTTTATAATCCTGCACAATGCCGTACGCCTCCAAATGGCCATCAAAAAACTCACTCAGATCTAATGCCGGTTGACTCTCTTCATACTGTTCAATATTTACAGCACAACTTGTAATAAAAGGAATGAAAATCATAAAGGCCATCCTAGTAAAATATCGATGCAAAATTACTCTCCCCTAAGCTGTTTAGCTAAATCGGGATATCTACTTTTATCTGACAGCCAAATATTAATAATGACTTGGCTTATTTCAGGTTTGTCTAGTGAACCTAGATACCCATCGTTATAAAAAAAGTGACCATATCCATCCTTATCAATCAAAAAAGCAAAGCGACCTCCCTTCTGAATGTCCGGCCACATAATGGCAAGATCTGATAATAAATTTTCACGGTCAGCCGGCGATATTGTCTGCTTAATACTTTTCTCCGTCTCACGCAGTAATACTGCTTTTTCTATATCTTGATGGTACTCAAGAGACAGCAACACAGAGCGATCCGTGCCAGAAAACACACCCTTAGGGGTTTTCAATTGCGCACTGTAAATAGGGAACCACAACAGTTTTAACTCCGCTGAACCTACAACCCGCCAAGCGGAAGGTAGTTGCGCGGCATAGCTATCATTAGAAAACAGGAAGATAGAGAAAACGATCAATACTCTGTGCATAATGCCCTCTCTATGTAAGAGGTTAAGACGAGCAGTAGTGGAAATAGAAAGGCCCAGATAACTGCAACCATTAGGACAGTTACAAAGTTGCCTAGCGGAAAGCTAACAGCACCTAAATTAGCCGCAGCAAAATAAGAGAAACCTCCAGAAAAGCCCCCCGCAATTACACTTAGTTTAAGTTTGTTAGAGAAAAAGCTTAGACTTTGTCTCAACGTGGCCGCAAATGATAACCAGAGTAATGCCAACCATAATGGCGCAAAGATTCTAAGATCATTTGCGCTATTATTTTCAAACCAATAAACGCCCAATAATGTCATCACACTATCCAAGCTATAACCAAGCAAAGTAACGATGACCAATATAAAGGCTTCAGTTATGGGATCCGTATGGAGTAATAGGTGAAGTAATAAAAAGATGCTTACGACAAGAACCGCTTCATTTTTATAAAGAATAGATAAAATCCATATCAGATTAAATCCGATCAAATTGACCCATACATTTTGAGAGATACCTGAAAACATTAGCCGTTCCCATACCCATTTGAATTAATCAGCTATACGGAACTTCCATGGAATTGGTTCAGTTTTACTCTGATTTAATTAAGTATGAAAAAACGACCTAAGCTTAAAATCTACATTTAGAGTAAAACCTATTTAGTTAATCGCGTAGCTAATATCTACTGATTGAAAGGGTATTAGAGGGAAAATTAAAAAAGGCGCCTCCTTGAAAGCGCCCTATTCTCTTAACTTAGAGCTAAGCGTCGCTTAGCTGAGCTTAAATTGCTTAATGCCATCATTTAGACCGTCAACAACAGCGATGATAACCTCTATACTCTCGTTAATTTCATCGAATGATTCGCTCGTTTTTATTGATTTCCCACTGACAGAATAGATATTCTCTTTTATCGATTGTGTAATAACAGCCTGTTGCTGAGTCGCCGCGGCAACTTGTATATTAACGCTGTTAATCGTCCCTATAGCCTCTGTAATTTTCTTTAAAATATCATCCGCTTTCTCAGCTTGAATAACCCCTTGCTCTGCGATTTTTAGTGTATAAACCACTGATGAGTCAGCTTCTTTAGAGGCACTTTGTAGCTCTTTAATAACGTTTTGAATCGTCGTTGTCGCTTGCTGCGTATTACTCGCTAAGGTTCTTACCTCATCAGCAACAACTGCAAAACCTCGGCCCTTCTCACCCGCACGTGCAGCCTCTATTGCAGCATTTAAAGCTAATAGATTTGTTTGTTCAGCAATATCATTGATAACACTTAATACATCACCAATTCGCTTCGAATCATGTGACAGCTTATCCATTACAGCATTTGTATTATTCAGCTGCTCTACTTGACTGCGAATGGCTTGAATCATGGCATAGACTTCATGCTTACCGCTCTCTAAAAATGCATCCGCATCTTTTGCTGCATCAGCTGCATGAGCCGCACTTTCAGCAATTTCAGAGGTACTAATGGCAAGTTGGTCTATCGCCTCAACCACAAGCTCAGTATCTGTTGTTTGCTCGTTTATTACGGTTCGTGTGGTATCACTGATAACAACCAGTTTATCTGTTTGGCTACAGAGATTTTTAGCTGCATCATTAACCCCAATAACCGTATGTTTAATTTTATTCACAAAAACGTTAAAACCGATGGAAAGCTTACGTAGCTCTTTGGCTCCTTTTTCACTAAGTTTTACGTTTAAATTGCCATCGCCACGACCAATTTTATCTAAGTTATCAGCAATAGCATCTAGTGGTTTTACTACCGTCCGGTAGCCAAATAACATTGCAATAACACCCACTAACAAGCCAATAACCACGACAACTAAAATAAACTCCTTGGCTTGCTCAACAAGAGACACCACAGAATGAGTATTCTCTAATATCTTCTCCTCACCTTGATCCTTTATTTTGGATAAGTTGCTGAGTAAAGCCTGCGCTTTATTAAATGAGGAATCCTGTACTTTTTTAAACACTAAGTAGTCATTAACCACTTGCTCATATTGTTGTAATAATTTGCCGAGGGATGTTTCTATATTCACTGCATGTTCGGTTAGTGCTAGGTTTCTCAACATCACTAGCAAACGCTGATAAGTTGGCTCTAATAATCTATATTGTTCAGCCATCACTTTGCGCTGCTTTTCGATCTCCACTCCATTGAAAAACTGCTGTAACACATAGTTGCGTGAGAGAATTAAGGTTTTAACTTCAGAAAGAAGTAAATCTAAATCACGGTAGCGCTCGGCCTCTAGACGACTATTATAATGCTCATCAATTAAGATCATGGTGTCTTCTTGAGAAACCATTACGTTTTCTAGAACTATATCAGTCAGCTTTGTTAGATCACTCCTCTCTTTTTCAACACGGATATATAAGGACAGCGCACGCTCATTTAAGCTTTTATAATCATCCATTTGCTGAGCGGATAACTTCAATAGCGATTGATCAACTAAACCACTCTCTAAAACTTGAGAAAAACCCTTTTGGCCCGCTTTATGTAACTCTTTTATCTCTGCAAACCCTTTTTTAGGATCAATTTGCTTAAGTAATATTTGCTGCGTTTTTAACACTTCAGCTTGCAGACTGAAGGCTGTATCACTACCTCCATTTGATGCTTGAAGCGCCGGCCCCGATACAAACTGCAAAGCAGATGCAAGTTTGCTGATATTAAAGACAGAGGAAAAACCTAACATGGCTAAAAGGCACATCATCACCATATAACCTAAGGTAATCCGTAAGCTAATGGACATTTGTTTAAATCTATTCATTTTTTATTGTTCTACGTCAGATTTGAATAACAGATACCGACAGCGTTATGAATATCATGAGATAGGTCATTAACAATCACTCAAATTATTTAAGTGATGATTCACTGTCCTATAGTTGGGAGTATTTGCAATAAGCTTAAAATAAAAGCCATCCTTGGCTTAAAAAAATAAGCATCCTGCTTCAAGCAGTATGTTGTGATAGAAAGGTTGTTAAGGTGAAGAAGGGGACCATAACAACCTCAAAAACTTAACGGCCTGATGCGCGTAAGTTTTGTACTGTCATTTTACTTGGTGGCGTCAACTCAGGATCAACAATCCCTTTAAACTGACCTGTCGTACAATGATTAGCCTGTATATCAACCATGGAGAAGCTATCATCAATAGCAACACCAGTACCTTTGTTTATAGGTAAGTGATGATCAGGATGGGCTTGCCCAATAGTCCAACTTTTCCACATATCGCCTTTGCGGTCGTAGGTAATATTACGTGGGATAATGAAGGTCTGTGCATCCATGTAGTGTTCACGTTTACTAATTGGATGGTTCGGATCAACAGGTGAAGACTCTACAACATAGGTCTTACGCAGCTGCCAAGTTATCTCTGGGAAGCATCCCCCTTTACCAGCAAATTTAATCACCTGATAACCGTCATCATCTTTGTGAGTTTCAGTATCAAGCACCATCTCGTTATGGTTATACATCGGCGACAAAATGTATTTGGTGCCTTTGTAAGTCCAGTTCATATCACTAATTCGACCGTTATAACCCTCAAAGTCTTCGATCATTACATCAGAACCTAGGAAGGCATCGGTTGTCTGACCTGAAGACAAGCGGCGCACACGGCGCTGAAAACCCAAGTATAAATAGGCATTATCACGCTTAAGATCATCATCAAATCGCTGGATCAGTAATTGAGTGTCTTTCACATCAAACGGCTCTAACACTTGAACGTAGATGCCACGAAACAGATTGGATGGGTTGGGCGTAATTTCAGGGAATGGTTCCTGTTGCGTTCGGTGAGTGAAATTCAAAAAGTGGAAGTTCATTTTTACTGTACGCTCTACTTTACCACTGTTCATATCGCGGTATTTCCAATAGAACGGGTAAATCGCGGAGGAATCTCCCCAGTTGTAACCAAACTTGTAGTTCCAAGCTAGCTTCTCACCTGCTCGGGGGTCATCTAATGATGGCTCCTGAGGGAAAGGTCGACCAGCAACAGAACCTGATATTTCACCCGGTTTTGAGCCTAACTTTACATCTCCTGAGTATTTGCGTGTAGCGTCGACATAAGATTTATGGAGATCAAATGAGGTCGTTTCCCCCACTTTCATTTCATAATCACCATTTTTGATGAACATATACATTGCAGGATCAAGGTATTCCTTAACTGAATCAACATTACCTGCATTAATAGTCATCCCTGGCTTAACCATATCGGCCTTAGGTAATGAGTTTGCATAAGGGTGAAACGCTTCCTGAATAACCTCTTCAGAAATTTGTGTCGCCTGTGCGTTTACGCTTAACCCTGCCGTAACCGCTAAAGTTATTAATGTTTTTTTCAACATCGTTATCTACCTTTATTATTCTCTATTGTTAGAAGCTGTAACGCACAGTGAACTGGATTTCATCTTCCTGATTAGCCACACCGATTGGTCCATTTAGGAAACGCGCTAAAGGTTCAGTTTGACCACCACCCGCGTCACCACCTGTCACGCTCCAAGGGAAAGTTTCATCGCCGCCAGTTTTCACGTTCAAGGCAAGGTTAAACATCCAGTGGTTATCAGGTGTAAATGAGATGCTTGGCGCAATAGCGGTCGCTTTCGCCGCGAAATCATGAGCAACAATGATCTGTGGGCTCAAACGGTTATTCATATAGAAACCTTTGAATAAACCCGTTGCGATCCAGTTATCTTCATCGTTAGGCATATCCACTTCATGATCGAGAATATGCTCACCAAATAACTGAGCAGAAATGAGGAAAGCACTACGTGTTCCTAAAGAAGGAATGATCTTGTTTTTATCAAACCCAATTACATAACGCAGCATATCGGTTTCTTTATAACCGTTTGTGTCTCTTGGCTGCTCTTCCCCTTCGGTATAAGCCACTTCAAGGCGCCATGTGGCATCCATATTCATGGAGTAATAATCAATCGCACCGCCCAGCAATGTAACGCGCGGGAAGTGAATATCGAACAAACCAAAGTTATCGCCTGGCGCACCTAGCGCATGAATAGAAGGTAGTTGCTGACGGTAATGCAAAGCATTAAGTGAGAACGTTGCATCCCCATACACCCCTTCCCATTTCACACCAAACTGGGTGTTTTTCAGGTTCCAGTCATACTCTTCTACATCGTTAATTATGTAAGGGCCGCCACCTTGAATAGACGAGGCAAAGAAACAACCTGCATCAACCATTTTGTAGGACTGACCACAAGTACCTAAGTTATGAGGACGGAACTTATCAATGTTCCAGATAAACTGTAGGTTCTGATCATCAAAAATGTTGTTGGCACCCATACGCCATTCAGCCGTCAACATCCACTGAGGAATACGAATATCTTCAAGCTCGTCGTAGATATTATGACGGGAATAGTCCACCGGGTTGACCACATCTAAAACACGGAACAGATCGGTTTTACCCCATACAACCTGTTGCTTACCAAAGGTCACATTGAAAATATCGCCATTAGCCAGCTGCTTATCCGCAGTAATATAAAGCTCACGAATAAAATCTAGTTCATCGTTAAAATCTGAGAACTTAGCGTCATTTTCATCTTGATCCATGTAACCATCTAGATTGTTACATAAGGCTGGGTCATTTTCGCAAGGAAAAGCAACACCTGGGTTTAATACTGCCGATGAAGAGGCCGTATTATTATCATGCCAGTTTTCACCTAAGTAGTTTTCACCTGCATTCTTGCCAAACTCTCCATCATTTAAGTCGTATACCCCATCATAGGTAGCGCGAAGCACACCGTTGATGCTGACATTGCTCCAACCATCTGACTCGACAGGTTTATAAAACTCCGCCTGTGCAGTATTTCTAAATTTGGACAGTCCTTTTTTATCGCGAAAATAGGTAGCATTCTCAACATAACCGGACCATTGCGCTTCTCCCGCAGATACGGTTGGGCCATAGCTCATTGCTATCGCGGTAGCCACCCCAATGGCTACTTTGTTAAGTGTTGTTATTTTTTTTGTCATCACTAAACCCCTTCAGGTTTTTTTATTTTAAGTTTTCATACAGCAAGTATTCACAACAACGCAGACCGAATGTGGTGGCTTCACGAATGAAGAACACCATCATCATCTTGGTAAGCCTTGCAGATAAATTTAGGTTTAAAGACCAGTATCCAACTAGGTACCAGTAACATGGCTGCCGCGCCATTTAGCACCACCATAACCATCAGCAGTAACGCAGCATCGGATTGGAAACGAAGATCAGATAACAACACCCACATCACGATACCCGCCATCAAGGTAATGGCCGTAAAGCTGATCGCTAGCCCAGTGGTGCGGATCGCCTCTCTCACCGCTACATTTAAATCTTGCAGCTTCACCATCTCGGAGCGAATGCGATCCATCATGTAGATTGAGTAATCGATACCTACACCTACGCCCACCGCAATAATGGGGACAGTGTTAATATTGATACCCATTTGGGTTACCCCCATATAGGCGTAGGTCAAGGTGGTCGCAAAGAGCATAGCCATAAACATCATGGTGCCCGCCGCTAATGACTGATAGAAAAACATCACCATGAGGAAGATCAGAATAAAGACTAAAGGTAAAACCCATAGGTTGGTTTCATAGGCCGCTTCATTCATCGCTGCCGTCACGCCAATGGTGCCGCCAGCAAGGCGAATCGTAAGTCCTTCAACTTTGCCTTCATTAGCGGTAATCCACTCTTTAGCCGTGTGAATGGCACGACGGATCGTTTCTCCTTGGTGATCTTTATAATAGAAAACTAGATTGGCGATTCGCTCATCGGTATCGACAAACTCATTCAACGCTCCAGGAATGGGGCTCGACATCATGTAGGTAAACATAAGTCCACCTACATATTGCGGATCTGCAGGGATCTGGGTCCAACGGGGATCATCATTGTGCAGTAAACGGTTAACCTGTTTTACTAAATCAGGAATCCCTTTTGCCCCACCAACCTCAGGATCAAGCATCATGTGGTTTTCAAGCTCACTTAACGCTTTAAGGACTTCTGGACGTTTAATACCGCCCTTCTCTGAGGTCTCTGCCACAATATAGAGCTCCTCTGAACCAGGAAAACTATCATTGATCGCTTTAGATGATTGGTTGTAATCATGATCTTGATAGAGAATCGGCGAACCCGGCTCAGACTCACCAATCACAACTTTAGAGGAGAAGTACCAGCCTCCCACAAGAAAGAAAGCCGCTATCCATAAGGCATTTTTTGCTGAGCGTTTATCACTAATAATTTCAGCACAAGCAAAGCCAACATTACGAAATATATTGTGTTTAACTTCAGTGTTTTTAGGCTTAGGAAGGATTGATAGTAAAAGAGGAACTGCTAGCAATACGGTAATAATAATGCATAACGCCCAGAGGGAAGCGTAATGGGCCAGTTTGGTATTAAGTGGAATAGACCCTATCGCAATTAACAGCAGCCCTATGGCATCAGATACTACACCTAAGCTTCCAGGGCGGAATAGATTCTCAAAGGTACTTCGAGCGGCAGCATGATGATCTGAATGATCATTCAGCTCTTGATAGTAGCGCTCGACTATCTGAATACCATGGGACATGGCACGGGCAGAGATAAGGAATGGGATTACCAACCCTAATGGATCAAGGTTATACCCAAACAACGAAATAATACCGATCCCCCAAATAGAGGAAACGATCACCGCGGCTAAAGGAATCAGTACCCCGTAGGCTTTACGGAAGTAAAAGATCAGCAATGACAACATAATCAGCGCTGTAAACAGGAAGATCTCTATGATCTGATCTAAGTACTGATACGCCCAACCAACGAGCATAGGCTGGCCAGTAACATGGATCTTAAAGCCCTCAGCGTTTTCCACATCACGTAAGCTTTGGATCTCATTAAAGGTCTTAACGTAATCCAACTGGCCTTCATTTAACTGCGCTTTAACCAGCGCCATTTTCATATCTGGCGATACTAATGGGCCATACACTCTAGGATCAGCCAACACGTCGGAACGAAGCTCCGATAGGGCTTCCACATTCATTTCACCACCCTGAGGATCATAATAGGACTCAGAGTTGACGTTACCTTCCGGCGTCATCCACACTTTACGGGAGTTACGGTGAGTTACACTGGCAACAAGGTTATGGTTAACACCAGGTAAGCTATCTACAGCTTGAGTTACACGATGGATCTTTTCGAGGGCAGCATTACTGAAGATATCACCCTCTTCCACTTCCACCCCAACAATCACAACATTGGCTCCCCCAAAGGACTCCTTAATCTCGTTGTGAAGTTCTATGTAAGTGTGTTCCTGCGGCAGCAGGTCAGCGAAATCCGAGTACATTTTCACACTCGGAATCTGGTACGCGAAAAAGAGCGTCACCAGTAAAATACAACTTAGAATTAACTTAGGATAAGCAAATACTGCTTCATCCAAGTTATGTAAAAAATGGGTGGCCTTATGAGCCTTAGTGGACTGCTTATCCATGATAAAGGCCTCTACTTACCAGATATAGGTTGAATAGCTAAAGAAAACAGAGACCCAGAGCCTCCAGCCAAGAGGAAATCTCCTGACGGTAGTTGTGTGACATCACGCAAATACACCGGACGACCATGGGTATCTATTTCTGCCCAATCCTGACCGGTAAAACTCAACAGTGTTGAGTGATCACCAAAGGCAAAGAGCTTTTCCCCTATAGAATAAAAACCATAAATAGGCGATTCAGTCGGCGTTAGTTGTTTTTCCCAGCTAACCCCCGCATCCTCTGTATAAAGAATTTGACCACTTAAACCACCGACCCAGCCCTCTGAGGCTGAAGTAAAATGAGCCGCATGGGTATAGAAGTCATTGGGAATCATCTCCGGTGTATTCCAGCTCATGCCCGCATCATCACTACGACTGACTAAACCAAACTCACCACTGATAAAGACCGTGTTTTGATCGACAAACTGAATACCCGTCAACATGGCATCTTCGTTTAAAGTCGTCTCATGCCATGATTCACCTTTATCGGTAGAATTAAGGACAGTAGAAAAGCTACCTACGACCCAAATACTGTTATCAGGTGCGCAAGTTAGATCAAGAAGGTCTTCCGGGGTGGGGAGTTTTTTAGACTGCCAGCTAAGACCATTATCGGCGCTAAACCAAGCTCGCTTGTCGATACTTAGCGCAACAAAGCTTTGATCAGGGCAGACAGCAACATCAACGAGCGCTGGTGCATCATCAAGTTGATGACGGGTCCAAGATAGTTGATCTAAAGGACTGGTTAGAACAAGACCATCCGAACCAACGACCACTAGCGTCGTAGCATTGGCCGCAATGCCCTGAAGCTGGTCTGTACGGCGAACTTGCTTTTGCTTCTCGGCTTCGACCCCTTCAAGATTAAGTGGGGCTTCGCAGCCCACTAACGATAGAGAAATGATCAGCGCTAGCCCTGTTGTTTCAAGCTTCGCTAAAGCCGGCCCTGACGATTTATAAAAGTTAAGATTATCGACGTATCTTTTTTTAGTTATTGACGTCATTTTATTCACATCACCAAAAACTGTATTTATAGGTGCATATACACCTCGACGATTAGAATAGAGCAACCACCGTGCCAGCTTATTTAGATAAAAATAAAATACTTAATATTCAATTGGTTAGTGATTATTATTGAGTTTCATTCCACAAAGTCATCGACTTCACAAACCTCCTCATTCATCAAATAATCAAATAACCTAAAGAGGGATAATCAAATCATTAATGACAGGCTATCAATCAATGGCCAAGACCTAACCAAAGCTCAGAAATAAAAAAACCAGCATTGCGCTGGTTTAAAAAAGAGAAGACAGACGTTTAGATGCGCTTAAATAAAGCAGACCTAGATTGATCTTCAGATTCATCTGCAGCCGTTAGAAAACGTTCCATATGGATATCGCGTTCAAATAAACGCCCTTGCATCAACGTTGTAATCGCGGCATTGATCATAGGAGGTGGACCACAAAGGTAAGCTTTATGACCATCAAAACGGCTATTGAAATGCGCATCTGCGGCATCATGAACAAAGCCCGTAAAGCCTTGCCAATCATCATCAGGCTCTGGCGCATTCAGCGCTGGAATATAATGAAAATTACTATGCTCTTTTGCTAAGTTTTCGAAAATAGCTCTGTTATAAAGCTCCGCAACATTGCGTGCGCCTTGGAAGAGATAAATCTCACGGCTATCGCCACGCTCGATCAATTCAAAAATCATCGACTGTGGGCTCGACAAACCTGATCCACCAGCAATAAAAATAACATCCTGACTATCAGACAAGCGTGTAAAGAACTGACCATAAGGACCAGAGAGCTCTAAAGTGTCACCCACCTTCAGCTGTTCATGCAGATACGTAGTACCCGCGCCCCCTTCGACTAAACGCACATGCAACTCAAGCACTTTATTATCAGAAGGTTTGTTAGCAATAGAAAATGCACGAGATCCTTCCACTCCTGGAATGCTCAGGTTTATATATTGCCCTGCTTGAAATTCGATCTCATCATCAAGGGTAAAATGTATACCTTTAATCGTCGGTGATAGATCTTCAATTGCCGAAACGGTGCCGATAAAGTCTTTAACAGGAAAACCCTCAAAATCTTCATCAACATCTATATCAGCTTCAATCACTAAATCCGATTCGGGTGTTGCACAACAGACTAAGATTTTCCCCTCTTCTCGCTCTATATCCATCAACGCGAAGGGCGATGCATTACCAAGATCCACATCACCTTCGGTTACTTGGCACTTACAGGTTGCACAAGTGCCATGACCGCAGGCAAAAGGTAGCCAAACACCCTGCCTAAGCGCTGCATCTAATATAGTCTGGCCCTCTTCCACCTCAATCACATCACCTGTCGGCTCAACAACTACTTCATAAGTCATAGTATTCCACCTTATAAACTGGCTTTAGATACCCGCTTCCTGAACGCCTTTTAGTTCGGGCGTTTGGAAACGTAATAATGATTTATGACCAATCCCTTGATCTATTAATGATGCATTGAGTTGAGGAATAAATGGCTGACCATCTAATAACCATTCTGCTTTATCCCAATTAATTTTAGAAAACTCAGGATGAAGGCTAAATGCTTCAGGCATTACATCGTCTAACAGGGCTCTAAATGGCATTTCAGGGGGCAAAGGGTAGGCAAATGCAGCGCAAAACATCAAATGATGATCCCAACCTACATAAACTACTTGATTGCCGTTAAAATTTTCTAATTTATCTAATACTTCGCCTTTGTATTCAGGTGTTATGGCATGTATAGGCATTATTATTCTCCCGATCAATACGATAGTCCCTCTTGTCAGGGACTATCGATCGTTTAATTATTTTGTCGCCTGATCAGGCAACACCTTTCCATTGCTTCCAGCGCTTCTCATCAGGTGAGCCTTTCATATCCATGTTGTCTTCACCTAAATTCATCCGGTAGAAATCACTTAAAACATTCTCGACATCCGGACCGCCGCAATTACCTTGGAATATTTGATGAACCGGCAGCCATGACTGGACATATTTTTCAGGTTCATCATCAAAAATATCTTTACAGCCGTCGGAGCAGAAATGGTAACGATCACCTTTATAAACCGAATCGCGATAGCACACCTGAGTAGGATCATCCATCTCGGTAAAGCCCATAGGGATCTGGCACGTAGTACAGAGCTGAGGCAGCGCTTTGGTATAGAAACGCTCTCCCTTAGCTTCCATCTCTTTAGCTAGCTCCCAACGGGGACGGTAATACTTATCAAAAGTATCGGGATACTTTTCAGACAACCAGTCCAACTCTTCATCGGATGGGATCCAAGTATGGAATCCTGCAGCATGACCGTGGGTATAGAAGATCCACCACGCTTGATGAGATACATGCTCTTTTTCTTTCTCTATAGTCTCTGCATATTTAGGCATTTTGATGCCATAACGCGCGAGATCCTTAAAGAGAGATCCACCTGCCTCTTCGAAATAGACCTCCCAAGCTTCTTTCCAAGACATCACCTTATTAGGCAGCATGTAATCCATCATCATCGCCACAATGGTCAATAATCGAGTACCACGCCAGAACCATTTATCAATCCATTTTTGAACAATAGGAACATTGTCTTCATGTTGTTCAAGCAGGAACTTGATCACCTCAAGACCTAAAGTCATGTGGCGTGCTTCATCAGATTGCGCCGAAAAGCCAAAGGTCACTGTGGCCATATCACCATTATGAGCAGCACCAGACATGAAAGGCACAAACAACAGATTGGTTAATACGTACTCAAATGAGAAACCTATCGCGACCATAAATTCGAAGGGGCCTGCCGCACGTGCATCATTAAAAAATGACTTAGGTACAGACAGATACCAAACACGGTCATGCATATGGCTATAGTCTTGGAAGCCATCAAAGAACTTATTGTAGTGACTCATCGCGTGAATCTGCGTTTGCACGTGACGTAGTTCATCGATCGCTTGCATCTGACAAGCAACACGCGCACCCACACCACCAAATTGACGACCTACATGGGCAAAGCCTTGGTAAGCTTGATATTCAAGTGGCGAGACACCCGTTAAAAACAATTTAAGCGCATTCACATAACGGGGATCAGACACATTTAAGTGGCCATTGTTTTGTGAGAATGCATCAAAAATTGCGTAAAGCTTTTTCTCTTTTTCTGCTTGATACTTCCAATAAGAATCCATTGTTAAGCGGAATGGATCTTCCCATTTAGACCAATCAGTAATTTTTATGCCTTCAAACTCTTCAAACGGGAACGCATCTTTACGATCCACATAGGAGAATTCCCAATCGAGGTCACGGGTCAACAGGCGATATTTATCTTTTATATTTAGTTTCTTAGCCATGATTCAAACCTTATTTTTATTCATTCCAATGAAGACTTAAGCTGTCATCATCTTCTTCAACGTTGCCGCCGAGTGTAATTAGGTTTAGATGTAACTCTTGAATGTCCCAGTCACGTCCCATCTTTTCTTCTACAGTTTCTCTCAATACGGTAAGCCGGCCATCCATCTCAATACGGATCATTGCAGGCATATGAATAACCGTTGCTTCAGGGTTATCTTCCTCAATGGCCTCGACGATATAACGAGACTCATCGTTGTCTTGTAATGCGATATATACTTTTGACATCTTTAGAACCCTTCCTATTTAAATAGGCCTGCCTTCATTAAACGTTTATCAAGCGCCGACTCGGCTAATGCCAAAGCATCACTCCCTAACATCTCTGCAGCGAGCGGAGAAAGCGCCTCACTTATGACCTGCTTCCAATCACTCACCCAAGTCTCTAAAAGTGCCTTATTCTCAGTAGACTCTGCCGCTGCAATTTTTAGCGTTGCGTCAATCCAGCGATTATTATCTTTAGCCCAAACCTGCATAAACTCAGTTAACATGCCTATATCTTGAGCGCCGTTATCTTGTAACCATTGATCAAATTGCACGTAGAAAAGCTCATGCATTAAACAATCAAGTACCACATCTTGAGCGACCAAAACCTCAAACCAGTCCTCTGTGATAATCATCTTTTCAACGGCGGCTCTAATACCTTGCCAGATAGCGTCGTTCATCCAAGCCTGTTTAGCTTCAGCTAAAGAATCACCTGTATTGCCATCAATAATTAAGCCGATACGCGATAAGTATTGAGCGATACCCAATCGATCCATGCCGTTATACAAACAGGCTTGCGTAATCGCAGTACCGTAACCATAAGAGCAGGCGTACATATTATTTAGATTGGCTCCCTGCTCTAAATGTCGGAGAGGAATGAGGTATTTAATGATTTTCGCTTCCATTCCATCAGGAAGACAGGCCATTAAATTGCGCTTTTCAAAGAAGGCATAGCTGTTCTCAGCCACCTCTTGCATTTTTGCCCGCTGCTGGACATAAGCACCGTAATAAAACTGACGGGGATCTTTAAAGTCATACCAATCCTTCATTTTTATAGCGGTACGGCTTGGATCATTCAGCTCTTTCTCTGGCTGCCAAAGCGGTCGGTAGTGGAAATACTTTTCAGACTGCACGTCATAGGTTGCTTCCTGATAGCGTGTAGCTGGTTTATCGCCGAAACGACGCTCAATATGAGCATAAGTATTTCTTACGGGTTCTAGCGTTGCTGTTTTTATTTCAATAGTCATGCGGTTGTGCCCCAGCAAAACGAGTTTATTGTTATTGGGTTGTGCGATTGTGGTTACGGGCCATCAGCGTTTCTTCGCCATAGCGCCATTTATCCATTTCGGCATCAACGGCCTGCATCTGCTCAGTTGTCATATGAACGACCTTATTGTTTAAACAAAAGTGTTCAAACGCCCCTTGAGGCATTACTAACTCAACAAACAGACTTGGGTCACCGATGGCAAAATCAAACTCCACAAATCGAGCACCTTCAGCGCTGCGAACACGAACATACTTCACCAACTGTTCAAACGAAGCGTTGCTCTGTTGACTGTTCACATCTAGCTCTGCTTTTTCCATTTTGTTTCAATCACCTTTTGGGCCATAGTCGAACAGCTATCAGCAAAGGCTGTGCCACAATCGGAAACAAAAAACAGAAAAAGAAAAAGAAAACCAATATAACCATTTGATATATAAATATTTTTTTGGATTAAAACGTTACAAAATCAAGCAAACAAAGACTTATTTTGCGACGAATTATTTATACGATCCCCTCTATCTAAAGGGTGACGAAATGGTTAGGCTAGTATGAAATAGTGATGAAATGATGAGACATATAAACAACCCCTGGGGGCTAAAAGAGGTAAACACTGCTTTGCAGATTGTGCATGCTTCTTGCTTAACAACCGCCCAGTAAGGTGCTTTATAAATAAAAGCTCTTATTATTTTTTACCACTTAGCGATGCCATCTAGGTGTCTAATGTATTAGGGGACAAACTACAAGAATTAGTATTCATTATTTAAAGTCACCCTAAATATAGCTAGCAGCATATAAAAAAAATAAATATAGCGAGTCCTTGAATGAGCGAACAACCGGCATTGCAGTTTCCTACGCCTGAAGATCTTATTTCTCAAATACAGTTTGACCACGAAAACGGGAAAATCTGGTTAGATGAGCAGAGAATGCTCCTTATTCATTCTGCTGTTATGGGCTCTTTACGCACAGAATTAGTCGCCTCCCTAGGCATAGAACGCGCCAGAGGTTTTTTGATGCGTTTTGGCTATAACAGCGGAATGAAAGATGCTGAACTAGCACATAAGGTTCGCCCAGAAATCACTAAATCCGAAGCGTTCCTTGTCGGCCCTCAGCTTCATGGCATAAAAGGTATGGTACGCGTCGAACCTGTCGCACTCGAATTTGACCTTCCCGACAAACAGTTCTACGCCGAATTTAATTGGTATGACTCCTACGAAGCAGATGTGCATATCAATGAGTTTGGTATATCAGAGGAGCCAATTTGCTGGACCTTACTCGGTTACGCCAGTGGTTTCTCCACATACTATATGGGCCACAAGATTATCTTTAAAGAAACCCAGTGTGCAGGTACAGGCGCGGATCACTGCAAAATTGTCGGCAAGCCCGCCACTGAATGGGAAGATCAAGAGGAGCTAGAACGTTGCCTACTACCCGACCCTATCGCCGATGAGCTTTTTGCCCTACGTTATGAGGTCAGCACATTAAAAGAAAACTTCGAGGCCCACCGCTGTCCTTCAGATGAAATATTATTCAACTCAGTAGGACAGTCAGAGGCATTTAAACATGTCTGCCACCTGATTCAACGCGCCTCAGATAGTACTGTCACAGTTCTCCTCCAAGGTGAAACCGGCGTAGGCAAGGAGGTAGTCGCCCGAGCACTACATCAAAGTAGTCAACGGGTTAATGAACCTTTTATTGCTATCAACTGTGCATGCATACCACCCGACCTTATTGAAGCTGAACTTTTTGGTGTTAGGAAAGGCGCTTATACCGGAGCAACCGAGTCGCGAGAAGGTAAGTTTGAAAGAGCAAATAACGGCACCATCTTTCTTGATGAAGTCGCGGAATTAAGCCCTAGAGCACAAGCCACCCTATTACGTGTACTCCAAGAAGGAGAACTAGAACGTGTAGGTGATAATCAACTACGTAAAATTGATGTGCGTATTGTTGCAGCCACAAACGAGAATCTAACTGATGCCGTCAAAGCAGGTAAGTTTCGCGAAGATCTATATTATCGTCTAAATGTATACCCTGTCTTAATCCCTCCACTAAGAGAAAGGGCCGAAGATATATCCCTTTTAGTTGATCACTTCCTTGAAAAGTATCACGCTAAATACAACAAGCAGACATTAGGCGTATCAGAAAAAGCGTTGCAAGCGCTGATGCACTACAAATGGCCTGGCAACATCCGTGAATTAGAAAACATGATTGAGCGCGGCATTATTCTTACCGATAATAACCGTAGTATCGATATGAGTTCATTTTTCCCCTCTCTTTCAGAGCCAACTCACCCTCTGAATATTATTAGCAAAACAGGGGAATTAAGCTGTTTGGAAAATAACAATCCATCTAAAGACACCGTAATCGATCAACTCCTTAACTATGATTTTGATCTAACTCACTTTGAGCAACAAATACTTGAGCGTGCGATGGAAAAAGCAGAGGGAAATATTACTCAAGCCGCGCGTATTTTAGGTATTACCCGGCCACAAATGGCTTATCGACTAAAAAAATCATAGGGGTTACATCGCTTGTCAAACTTCACCGATAACCCAGATAACTTGCAACGTAGAGAATTACCACGTCCCTCCTCAGAGGATCTACTTGCCCAGCTAAAATTTGATATAGAGCATGGGAAAATCTGGTTAAACGAGCAAAGAATGATTCTTATTCATTCTGGCGTTATGGGCTATCTGCGTAGAGAGCTTATTGAAACTTTAGGTGTAGAAAGAGCAAAAGCTATGCTTATGCGCTTTGGCTACGAAGCAGGTCAACGTGATGCTGAACTCGCAAAAAGAATACGACCCGATCTCAGCAGCCAAGATGCTTTTCTTGTCGGCCCACAGATGCACACAATCGAAGGGATTGTTCAGGTTAAACCTATCAATATTAAAATCGATATTGATAAAGGGGAATTCTATGGCGAATTTGACTGGCATGGGTCTTATGAAGCGGAAATTCACTTATCAGACTTCGGTTCTAGCGATCACCCCGTCTGCTGGACATTACTCGGTTATGCAAGTGGGTATACCAGCTACTACATGCAGAAAAAGATCCTTTTTAAAGAAACAGAATGTGTCGCCTGTGGTCACTCTCATTGTACTAATATAGGGAAGCCCGCTGAAGAATGGGATGACCCCTCTGAAATTGAGCGTTACTTAAAACCTGACCCCATTATAGATCAACTCATTGCACTTCAATCCGAAGTGGATTTGCTCAAATCAAGCATAGGATTACAAAGCGATGACGAACAGATCTACCAGTCCATTGGCCAATCGCCAGCGTTTAAAAAAGTATGTAGATTAATTAACCGAGCATCCCAAAGCCGCGTAACAACACTGCTATTAGGTGAAACCGGTGTAGGTAAAGAGATTGTAGCAAAAGGTCTACACATCAGTAGTGATCGTGCCGAAAAGCCGTTCGTTGCCGTCAATTGTGCAACGCTCCCTCAAGACCTTATTGAAGCGGAACTCTTTGGTGTCGAGCAAGGTGCTTATACTGGTGCAACTAAATCTCGTGCAGGAAAGTTTGAACGAGCCCATGGCGGCACTATATTTTTAGATGAGGTAATCGAACTCCCTCCGCGCGCCCAAGCATCTCTGTTAAGAGTACTACAAGAAAGCGAGCTAGAGCGTGTCGGTAGCACG
The DNA here is from genome assembly GCF_030547495.1 of Neptuniibacter sp. 2_MG-2023. Lineage (NCBI taxonomy): Bacteria > Pseudomonadati > Pseudomonadota > Gammaproteobacteria > Oceanospirillales > Oceanospirillaceae > Neptuniibacter > Neptuniibacter sp. 2_MG-2023. The sequence continues at coordinate 41,697 of NZ_JAUOQC010000003.1, forward strand.
AATACGATAAAAATAGATGTTCGCATTGTTGCAGCAACTAATGAAGATTTAGAAAATGCCGTAAAAGAAGGTCGATTTAGGGCTGACCTTTTCTACCGCTTAAATGTTTTTCCTGTTCTCATCCCGCCGCTTAGAGAAAGAACAGAAGACATCCCCGCTCTTGTTGAACATTTTCTTGAAAAGTATCACAGCATGTACCACAAGCTAACTTTAGGAATATCAGACAAGGCCATGGATGCGTTTATAAATTACGCTTGGCCAGGCAATATCCGTGAGTTAGAAAACATGATAGAGCGAGGTGTAATTTTAACCGACAATAATCAGTTAATAAGCTTAGAGAACTTCTTCCCCTCTCTCGTTGAACCTTCTCATCCTTTGAACATCGTTAACAAAAAAGGGGATATCTGCGAAGAAGATGAACTCCCAAAGCATGAACATGATCTCAATAGGTACGCCCAAGAGCTGCTAGATCGCGATTTCAATATGGATCTATTTGAAGAGATACTGATAAACCAAGCGATGTCACAATCTGATAATAATGTATCCCAAGCCGCCAGAAAATTAGGCCTATCACGCCCGACTCTCGCCTACAAACTCAAAAAGGTTAGCTCTAACCGTTCTGATACCCATTAAAAACGCCTTTTAAGGCTTAACCTTCTGCCATTATTCTCTTAGATCTAAATATGGGCTGCACCCTTGCAGCTCGCCCCCTCCTCCCAATTAATCACTTCATCAACTCATTACACCCCATTTGATTATTTAATCATTTGGTCATTATTACCTTAAAAACTCTTTAGCTTTTTTTTCAAAAGCAAACGCACTTATCAAAAAATAAACTTTACTTATCAATTAGTTAAACAAAAAACAAACGTATTTCTATATCTCTGGCACATCGGTTGCTTAGTAGTGATCACAGATCTACATCTAAAGCGCCAATCTGGTTAGGGGCGAATACATGAGTCAGATAATAACTAAACATAAGATTCAGGTACTTAATCAAGAACAGGAGTTTTTATGCCCCTCAGGAATAGCCCTGTTAGTCGGTATGGAAACTATCAATTCACATTGTATAGATGTGGGTTGCCGTGGCGGCGGCTGCGGGGTCTGCAAAATAAGGGTGATCAACGGTTCATTCTCATCTAAGCGGATGAGCAAAGCTCATATTACAGATGAAGACTTGCAAAAAGGGGTTGTACTGGCCTGTCGAATATTTCCGACAAGCGATCTTAAAATTGAAGTATTGCACACCCCCACATCGAAACAGGTAATCGTTTAAAAATAATAATTGAGGATAGTTTCATGAAAAAAGGTGTTATGCGCCCAGGGCACATTCAGTTACGGGTATTGGATATGGAAGAAGCACTTACCCACTACCGAGACTTAATAGGCCTTATTGAGATGGATCGCGATGAACAAGGCCGTGTCTATCTAAAAGCTTGGTCTGAAATAGATAAGTTTTCAGTTGTTTTGCGTGAAGCCGATGAGCCAGGGATGGATTTTTTTGCCTTTAAATGTGTCGATGAAGCCAGCGTCGATAATCTACGGGCGGAGCTGATTAAGTATGGTTGTAAGGTTGAGGATATTCCGGCCGGTGACCTAAAAGACTGTGGTCGTCGTGTACGTTTCGATACCCCAACAGGCCATAAATTTGAGCTGTTCGCAAATAAAGAGCAAACCGGAAAATGGGGTATTAACCCTGTTAACCCAGAAGCTTGGCCTGAAGGCTTAAAAGGAATGAAAGCAGTACGCTTTGATCATGGTTTGCTGTATGGCCCAAACATCGCAGGCACTACAGAGATCTTCACTGACATTTTAGGTTTCGATCTTGCTGAACAAGTGGTCAATGCTGACGAAGCAGGGATCGCCAACTTTTTAACATGTAGCTGTAAAGCCCATGATATTGCGTTTATTGAATGCCCAGAACCCGGCAAGCTCCATCATGCCTCCTTCCTGCTTGAGACTTGGGACGATGTTTTACGTGCTGCAGATCTTATCTCTATGCGAGACGTTTCCATTGATATTGGCCCCACACGTCACGGTCTAACTCACGGTAAAACTATCTATTTCTTTGATCCAAGTGGCAACCGCTCTGAAGTCTTCTGTGGTGGTGATTACCACTATCCAGATCACCCAACCGTGATCTGGCAGGAAGAGCAATTAGGCAAAGCTATTTTTTACCATGATCGTGTTCTGAATGAACGCTTTTTAACTGTCTTAACTTAGACATAGACAGCAGCTTTTAATGCCTCAATTAGAAGCTGTCATTACTGAATCAGTATCAACCACTGAATCCTTTTACTTAGCTTGAGAAAAAGAATGAAAGAATTTAAGAATTTTATAAATGGTCAATTTGTTACTTCAAGCAGCGGTAAAACGTTCGAGAACCGCTGTCCTGTAGACAACAGTGTTATTGGTACTGTCCATGAGGCAGGCCTACAAGAAGTTGACATGGCGGTTAGCGCAGCAAAATCTGCGATGAAAGGACCTTGGGGGAAAATGACCCAAGCTCAACGTACCGCCTTACTTAACAAAGTTGCCGACCGTATTAACGAACGTTTTGATGAGTTCCTCGAAGCTGAATGTTTAGATACAGGTAAACCTCAGAAAATTGCCTCCCACATTGATATTCCCCGTGGCGCGGCGAATTTCAAAGCCTTTTCGGAAACAGTGGCAAATCATCCCACTGAAGCTTTCCACATGGATACACCGGATGGCTTAGGCGCACTGAACTACGGGCATCGCACGCCTAAAGGTGTTATTGCCGTCATCAGTCCTTGGAATCTCCCTTTATTGTTAATGACATGGAAAGTCGGCCCAGCCTTAGCTTGCGGCAATACTGTCGTGGTCAAACCCTCTGAAGAAACGCCAGCGACCGCCACCCTGCTCGGTGAAGTGATGAATGAATGCGGTGTACCTGAAGGGGTTTACAACGTGGTTCATGGCTTCGGCCCCAACTCTGCCGGTGCCTTTTTAACCGAACATAAAGATGTAGATGCAATTACATTCACCGGCGAAACCCGTACCGGCGAAATTATCATGCGCGCTGCCTCTGTTGGTTTACGTAATATTTCTATGGAGTGTGGCGGTAAAAACCCTGGGATTGTTTTCGCGGATTGTGACTTGGACAAAGCTGTTGAAGGTACCCTACGTTCGGCCTTTGTAAACTGCGGCCAAGTTTGCCTAGGTACTGAACGTGTTTATGTAGAACGTCCCCTCTTTGATGAATTTGTTCAACGCTTAAAAGAAGGCGTAGAGAAACTAAAAATGGGCCGCCCTGAAGATCCAAGCGTTGATTTTGGTCCACTCGTTAGTCAAGAGCACAAAGATAAAGTCCTCTCCTACTACAAACTAGCCGAAGAAGAAGGTGCAACCGTCGTTACTGGTGGTGGTGTCCCAGAGATGGGCGATGCGCTAAATGCTGGAGCTTGGGTAGAACCTACCATTTGGACAGACCTTCCTGATGACGCTCGCCTCATTAAAGAAGAGGTATTTGGGCCCTGCTGTCATATTCGCCCTTTTGATTCAGAAGATGAAGTTGTCCATTTAGCAAACAATACCAACTACGGTTTATCTGCAGCGGTATGGACTGAAAACTCAGCTAAAGCATCACGTATAGCCGAGCAACTAGAAGTTGGGTTGGTATGGATTAATAGCTGGTTCCTACGCGATCTTCGCACCGCATTTGGTGGTGCAAAAGAATCAGGTATTGGTCGTGAAGGGGGTGTTCATGGCCTTGAGTTCTACACCGAAACTAAAAACATCTGCATTAAATTCTAAGACACGAGCTGAGCCATGATTGCAACCGATACAAACAATAACCCTGAAATCGGTTTACTCACCGATATTAAAGGCGTTATGACTAATGTACATGACCAGGGGACAGGTTTCCCCGTTGTACTACTTCATGGCTCAGGTCCAGGGGTAACGGCGTGGGCCAATTGGCGCCTTAGCATTCAAGTTCTAGCAAAAGAGCGGCGTGTTATCGCACCAGACCTAATGGGCTTTGGTTACACCCAAGGCTCAACCCACAACCACTACTCCATGGACCTATGGGTTCAGCACCTAATCGATACACTAGATTACTTAGATATTGATCAAACCGATTTAATAGGCAACTCATTTGGGGGGGCGCTTGCACTGGCTATAGCCATTAAATACCCCAACCGCATACGTCGCCTAGTCTTGATGGGAAGTGTCGGTGTTCCCTTCACTTTAACCCAAGGACTGGATCAGGTTTGGGGTTATCAGCCCTCACTAGAATCAATGAAAAAAATGTTAGATATCTTTGCCTTTGACCGAAACCTTGTTACCGATGAGCTCGCAGAGCTTCGTTATCAAGCAAGCATACGTGAAGGTGTACAGAGATCATATTCTGCAATGTTTCCAGCCCCTAGGCAGCGTTGGATCGATGCCATGACGAGTGAAGAACAACAGATTCGTGCACTCAGGCATGAAACTCTCATTATTCATGGCCGAGATGATCAAGTCATTCCGCTTGAGAATAGCTTCACATTAAACCGCTTGATCAGTCGATCTCAACTTCATGTTTTTGGTGAATGTGGTCATTGGACTCAAATTGAACACAAAGAGCGGTTTAATCAGTTAATTGCCACCTTTTTAAAAGAAGGTGATCAACTTGCATACGAGAAATAAAATGAATCCAAAACAGATAGAGAAATGTGGTGATGAGCTCTATGAGGCGCTCACCGAACGCAAAACATTAAAGCCTTTTACTGAACGTTTTGACGATATAACCATTGAAGATGCTTATCACATCTCTTTACGTATGGTGGATCGACGCGTACAAGCCGGCGCTAAAATTATCGGTAAAAAGATTGGCGTTACCTCTAAAGTCGTTCAAAACATGCTGAATGTTCACCAACCAGATTTTGGTTATCTCACCGATGATATGGCGTTTAGCCAAGGTGAAGAGATGCCTATATCTGAGCGACTTATACAACCAAAAGCCGAAGGTGAAATTGCTTTCGTTCTTAAAAAAGATCTTATCGGCCCAGGTATCACTAATGCTGATGTATTAGCGGCAACTGATTACGTTATGCCCTGTTTTGAGATCGTCGATTCGCGCATTGAGGATTGGAAAATAAAAATCCAAGACACCGTAGCTGATAACGCATCTTGTGGCCTTTTTGTACTAGGTGATCGTGCAGTAAAACCAAGTGAAGTAGATCTATCAACCTGCGGCATGGTCGTTGAAAAAAACGGCAAAATCATCTCCACCGGAGCCGGTGCGGCAGCACTAGGAAGCCCTGTTAATTGTGTCACTTGGTTGGCGAATACCTTGGGCGAGTTCGGTATCTCACTTAAAGCGGGTGAAGTCATACTCTCAGGCTCACTTGTACCCCTAGAACCTGTTCAAGCAGGCGATTACATGACGGTCAGTATTGGCGGTATTGGGTCTGCATCTGTTCGTTTTACCTAACTCGACCACACTGACTTTGAGGATATTAATATGAGTAAGAAATTAAAAGCAGTCATTATTGGTCCAGGTAATATAGGTACCGATCTGTTGATGAAAATGCAACGTTCTGAGTGGGTTGAACCTGTATGGATGGTAGGTATAGATCCTGAATCAGAAGGTCTTAAGCGCGCAAAAGAGATGGGAATAAAAATCTCTAGTACAGGCATCGACGGTATGTTAGATCAAGTGATAAAGGACGATATTCGCGTCGCCTTTGATGCAACTTCTGCTTACGTACACGCAGAAAATAGCCGTAAATTAAATGAGCTTGGCGTGATTATGGTGGATTTAACGCCTGCAGCTATTGGCCCATTCTGCGTCCCGCCGGTAAATTTAAAGAAGCACGCTTCTCAATTAGAGATGAACGTCAATATGGTGACTTGTGGTGGGCAAGCAACCATCCCTATGGTGGCAGCGGTCTCACAAGTGCAAGCGGTTGAATACGGTGAAATTGTTGCGACTGTTTCCTCTCGCTCTATTGGCCCAGGAACCCGTCAGAATATTGATGAATTTACCCGCACTACTGCCGGTGCAGTTGAAGCTGTAGGGGGTGCCGATAAAGGTAAAGCAATCATCATAGTCAATCCAGCTGAGCCCCCTTTGATGATGCGCGATACAGTGCACTGTCTAACTAAAGAGAAACCCGACCAAGCGGCAATCACTACATCTGTTCATAACATGGTCAGAGAGGTTCAAAAGTATGTGCCGGGTTATAAATTAGTAAACGGCCCTATCTTTGATGGTAATAAAGTATCCGTTTTTATGGAAGTTGAAGGGCTAGGTGATTTCTTACCTAAATATGCAGGCAACTTAGACATTATGACAGCAGCGGGACTTCGTACTGCCGAGATGTTTGCAGAAGAGGCATACAACGGAACAATCACGCTACCGGAACGAGGCTAAAACAATGGACTTAACAGGTAAAAACGTAACACTTCACGATATGAGTCTGCGTGATGGAATGCATGCTAAACGTCATCAACTTTCATTAGAGCAGATGGTTGCTATTTCAACCGGCTTAGATGATGCCGGAATCCCTCTAATAGAAGTCACTCATGGTGATGGTTTAGGCGGCTCATCTTTGAACTATGGTTTTCCAGCCCATACCGACGAAGAGTACCTAAACGCTGTCATACCAAAAATGAAAAACGCAAAAGTGTCTGCATTATTATTGCCAGGCATTGGTACCGTCGATCATCTTAAAATGGCCCGTGACTGTGGTGTAAACACTATACGTGTAGCGACTCACTGTACAGAAGCGGATGTATCTGAGCAGCATATAGGCATGGCCGCTAAGATGGATATGGATACAGTGGGCTTTCTTATGATGGCGCATATGGTGTCTGCAGAGAAAATACTAGAACAAGCAAAATTGATGGAAAGCTACGGTGCTAACTGTATCTATTGCACCGATTCCGCAGGTTACATGCTACCCGACGAAGTATCCGAAAAGATCGGTCTACTACGCTCTGAATTAAACCCAAATACAGAACTCGGCTTCCACGGTCATCACAATATGGGGATGGCTATAGCTAACTCATTAGCGGCAGTTGATGCGGGTGCAAACCGCATAGATGGATCTGTAGCCGGTTTAGGCGCCGGCGCCGGCAATACACCACTCGAAGTGTTTGTCGCTGTGCTTGACCGTATGCACGCTAATCATGGTGTAGATCTCTATAAGATTATGGATGTTGCGGAAGATTTAGTCGTCCCTCTAATGGATCAACCTATACGTGTTGACCGTGATGCATTAACCCTAGGTTATGCGGGCGTTTATAGCTCATTTCTTCTCTTTGCTCAGCGTGCAGAAGCCAAATATGGTATCCAAGCACGGGATATTTTAGTTGAACTCGGTCGTCGCGGTACTGTGGGTGGCCAAGAAGATATGATTGAAGATTTGGCCCTAACAATGGCTAAAGAAAAAGGATTAATCTAATGGGCAATCTAACAAAAACACAAATTGAACAACTAGCCGAACATTGTGAAAACGCCGAGTTAAAAGCGTACGAAATCACTAAAATAACCGATGATTTCCCTGATATGACATACGAAGATGCCTTCGATATTCAATGGGAGATGCGTCGCCGTAAAGAGGCCCGCGGCACTAAAATTGTTGGCATGAAAATGGGGTTAACCTCATGGGCTAAAATGGCTCAAATGGGCGTTGAACACCCTTGCTATGGTTTCCTTGCCGATTATTTCTCTGTTCCTGATGGCGGTGAAATCAAAATTGATGAACTGATCCATCCCAAAATAGAAGCTGAGCTAGCCTTTGTTACTAAAGCCCCCCTAAAGGGCCCAGGTGTACATATTGCGGATGTTCTACGCGCAACTGATTTTGTTATGCCGGCAGTGGAAGTCATTGATTCACGCTACAAGGATTTTAAATTTGATCTTAAAAGCGTTATTGCTGACAACTCCTCATCAAGCCGTTTTGTCGCCGGTGGCACTATGGCTAAAGCTGAAGACTTAGATCTGAAAAATATTGGTGTGGTAATGGAGATCAACGGTGAAGTGGTTCAAGTAGGTGCCGGTGCGGCCGTACTAGGACACCCAGCATCCTCCGTTGCAATGCTGGCTAATATGTTAGGTGAACGAGGGGAAGAAATCCCTGCCGGAACCTTTATTATGATCGGAGCAATTACCGCGGCCGTCCAAGTTAATAAAGGCGATAGCTTTACAGTGCGCTATCAAGACTTAGGTACTGTTAGTGGTAAGTTCGTATAGTTAATACTTAAAAGGGGTAACTAGATGAATTCAGCAGAAAATACTAAACCTACGGTTTGCCAACCGGGAGATGAAGGTCCCATTACGGTCAGCATCTCACGTAAAGTAAAGTTAGGTTCTGAGGCCGAGTATGAAAATTGGGTTTCAGGTGTGATCAATGCTGCATCTAGTTACCCCGGTCATCTGGGAACAAATGTTTTACGACCGAGCCAAGCAACTAACCATGAATACGTCATTATCTATCGCTTTGATAATTATGCTAATTGTCAGCATTGGGAACAATCTGAAACAAGAAGCGAATGGTTAGCTAAACTTGAAAGTTTAGTTGAAGGGGAAGCGGTAACAAAACGAGGAACAGGACTTGAGTTTTGGTTTGATCTACCTGAACTACCCATCCAAAAGCACCCTTCTCCTCACAAAATGGCGCTGATATTAATCATTGTCGTTTATGTTCTTGTTGTCGCAATCAACTTAGCGTTTGCTCCCATTTTAGAGCCAATGTCTTTTTGGTTTAAAACATTAACAATCGTCGTAGCCCAAGTGTTGTTGATGACCTATGTCGTTATGCCCAGAGTAACGCGTCTATTAAAATCATGGCTTTATAGCTGAGGGAAGATATGCCAATTATACAGATCAACATTATGGAAGGACGTTCTGATGAACAGAAAGAGCGCCTTATAGCCGAAGTAACTGATGCTTGCGTTAGAGCCTTAGATGCACCTAAACCTAGCGTCCGTATTATGATTAATGAGATGCCTAAACAGCATTTCGGTATCGCGGGAGAGTCCGCTAAAAAATTAGGCAAGTAGAGCTAGGCTAAGATTAAGATTAACATTCACTACTTCATCGTCCTTGTAAACGAGCATTGATCTACACCTTTGCCCTGCGCCTGCAGGGCTTTTTTTGTCAAAAGGTCGAAGACTAAGTCGCAGCCATAACCTTTCGCTCCTCTTCCGTTTTCGCCAAAATAAAGTCAATAAACAATCTAACTTTGGTTGGCAGATATTGGCGATGGGGATAAACCATTTTCACCTCTCGCCCAGCCGGCTCATATTCAGGTAGAAGGGTAATCAAGCGCCCCGTTGTTAATGCCTCGCCAACAATATAATCGGGTAAGCAAGCCACACCAATACCCGCTTCAACTGCCTCAGCGGCACCTTGTAGCTCATCAAAGATCAACCGAGCCTCGCCGGTAAACTCAGAGGTATTTCCATATCTATCGGTAAAATTCCAAATAGGAGAGCGACGCGACAAAATTAACGGATAATCTTTTAACTCGTTGATCGAGGTCGGATGACCTAAACGCTCAATTAGACGAGGGCTTGCACATAATGAAAAACGGGAGGTAAACAAAAAACGGGATATCCAATCTGCGATATGTATCTCTCCAATACGGAAAGCTATATCAATCCCCTCCTCTTTTAGCGCTATATTACTGTTCGACAGTAACAGATCGATATTGATCTTGGGGTAACACTCCATAAACTCAAAAAACCATGCATTTAACAACTCATTAGCTAAACTCACTGGTGCAGTGATTTTTAAGTTTCCTTGGGGAGATGTCAGCTCCCCCTCTAAGCCTTGAGTTGCATCACTAAGTTCCTCATATAATGGCTGACAGCGTCGGTAAAATAATGCGCCGGCTTCTGTCATAGAGAGCTTACGTGAGCTCCTATACAAAAGCTGATAGCCCAGCTGCTCTTCGAGCTGCTGTATACGGCGACTCAATGTAGAGCTCGGCATATTCAGCTCTTTAGCCGCAGCTATATAGCTACCACGATCAACCACTTTGACGAAAAGATAAAGATTATGAAAATCCATCCACATTGTCCCATTTATAGGATTTAAGTTCTCAATTATACCAGTAAATTTTATATACGAGATATTATAGAATCAAACGAAAAGCCAATTGGGGATCGTATGGATCATTTAAAATTGCCAGTAAATCCACAGCTTTGCCAACAAGTTCGTTTTGATGAACGAGATGGACAGATCTGGTTGGACGAACAACGAGTACTACTCATGCAATTGATCGCGCTTGCAGAGTTTCGTAAAGAGCAGATAGAAACCCTAGGGCTGGAGCGCGCTAAAGGCTTTTTTATGCGCTTGGGCTATAGTATTGGCAAAAAAGACGCACAACTTGCCCTTAGACTCAGCCAATCCAAAGAACCTTTAGATCTTATTAGGACTGGTTTTAGCCTTCACTCCCTTAAAGGCTTTGTTCGTGTTGATGAACAACAACTTGAAGTCGACCAAGCCAGTGGACATTTTTATGCTGAATACATCATGCATGATTCTTATGAAGCTGAAATGTTCTGCACAGAGTTAGGACAACTTGAAGAACCGGTTTGCTGGAGCCTTATTGGACAGGCCAGTGCCTTCACATCAGCTCTACTTGGTCGAGAGATACTTTTTAAAGAGATCACTTGCCGCGGCTGTGGTGACAACACCTGCTTACTCGTAGGTAAACCCGCTGAAGAATGGGACGATGTAGCCACCTATCGTAAATACTTTAGTCGTTCGCCTATTATTGAAGAGCTGTATGAACTTCAATCTCAGATCTCCGTTTTACGCCATAAAGTTGATAAAAAATCGACTTTAGGTAACTTCCGCGGACAATCCCCCGGCTTTCAGCATGTCTGTAAATTAGCTAACAGAGCAGCCGACGCCAATGTTACTGTACTTCTACTCGGTGAAACCGGTGTAGGTAAAGAGCTGGTTGCACGGGCAATTCATGATGCAAGTAACCGAGAAAATAAAAAATTTGTTGCGGTAAACTGCGCAGCCATCCCCCCTGACCTTATAGAATCAGAACTCTTTGGTGTCGAAAAAGGAGCATTCACAGGGGCAAGCAATTCCAGAGAAGGAAAATTTGAACGGGCCCATCAAGGGACTATTTTCTTAGATGAAGTGATTGAGCTATCCCCTCGCGCACAAGCGGCACTCTTAAGAGTTTTACAAGAAGGTGAACTAGAGCGCGTTGGCGATAGTCAAACCCGAAAAGTTGATGTCCGTGTAGTCGCCGCAACCAACGAATCATTAGAGGAAGCGGTTAAAACAGGGCGCTTTAGAGCCGATCTATACTACCGTTTAAATGTTTACCCGATTCATATACCGCCATTAAGAGAGCGTAGCGAAGATCTTATTTTATTGATTGAACACTTTCTTGAAAAGTATCACGCCTACTACAGCAAAAGAACCGCTGGCCTTTCAGGACTAGCCATGCAGGCAATGATGAATTATGACTGGCCGGGTAATGTTCGAGAATTAGAAAACCTGATTGAGCGGGCACTTATTCTTACCGACAGCGGTGAAGAGATAAGTGCAACGGCTTTATTCCCAACCCTTAGTTTTAAAGCAAGCCAAACATTATCAGAGGATGGACATTTAATAGATTCATCCGAAAATGATGCAAAACAACACTCCACACTATGGATTCAAGAAGCACTTAATGATTGCGGTTCACTAGAAGATATTGAACAGAAATTTTTAGATTATGCTTTAGACAACGCCCAAGGCAATGTATCAGAAGCCGCACGTATTTTAGGTATTTCTAGACCGACTCTCGCTTACCGCATGAAGAAAATGGAAGAGAAAGGATAAGAACATGAACCAATTATTAGCCACTACATTAATCACAAAAGCAGAACAAAAAGCAGAGGAACTTGGTGTTAAAGTTTGTATCGCTATTACCGATCAAGGTGGACACCTTAATGCTTTTCGCCGTATGGATAATGCGTTTTTAGGATCAATTGATGTAGCGGTTGGCAAAGCAAAAACCTCAAGCCTCTTCCCTATCCCATCCGGTGTTTTCGGCAAACTGATTAGAGAGGAAAATCTCTTAGGCATGGAAAATTCTAACGATGGCCTTATCGCTTTTGGCGGAGGGCATCCCATTTTTGTCGATGGCACTCAGATCGGTGCGATCGGTATCTCAGGTGCCACTGAAGCGCAAGATACAACCATTGCAGAATTTGCAGTAAAGGAAACAGAACTGAATGGCTAATATCAAATTAAGCATTGTCGATCAGTCCCCTGTTCATGATGGGAAAAACCAAGCTGATGCACTAAATGACAGTATAAAATTAGCCAAGTTAGCGGATGAACTAAATTATCACCGCTATTGGATTGCTGAGCACCACTCAACCCCCGCTTATGCCAGCTCAGCCCCAGAAATTGTTATTGGCCAAATTGCCGCCAACACCAAACAAATCAAAGTGGGTAGTGGCGGCGTTATGCTCTCCCACTACAGCCCTTACAAAGTTGCGGAAGTTTTTAAAACTCTAGAAGCCTTTCATCCTGGTCGAATCGATTTAGGTATTGGCCGAGCACCGGGGGGCTCGGAAGCGTCAAGTATCGCTTTAGCCTATCCACACAACCCATTAGCATCTGACCATTATCCTCGCCAACTAGAAGCCTTAACCGCTTTTATTGACGATTATCAGTTTGCAAACCAACACCCATTTTCAGACCTCACAACGACACCTATGGGTGGAAGCTCCCCAGCGCTTTGGACCTTAGGTTCAAGCGATGGCAGTATCGATTTAGCGGCATCCATGGGATTAGGTTTTGTATTAGCCCTCTTTATTGGCACCCACGAGCGTTCCGCGGACATTATTAAACGGTATCGCAAACTGTATCGACCACGCACAGAAAGTGCCCCCCAATCGGGACCCGCGATTATCGCCAGTGCCGCCATTGCAGCAGAGACAAAAGAGGAAGCTGAGCTTTTAGCTTCCTCCCATACCTATTGGAAAGTCTTAGCTTTTCGCCATGGCATTCGTGAAGAGGTTAAACCACCTGAGGTCTGCTTAGACCTAATGAAAAAACTCTCACCTTCTGATCAAGCTTACTTCCATGAAACACGGGATAGCATCATCACCGGCACACCTAGTGAATGTAGGGCTAAATTAGAAGAGCAAGCGAACTACTATGATGTAGACGAGGTGATGGTTGTGGCTGTAACCCACAGTTTTGAAAAACGCTGTGATAGCTACCGTAAATTAGCCCAAGCATTCAACTCATAAACCGCCCTAAATTAACGGGCTAAAAACTCAGACCTTCGGTAAAAAGCCGATTTAGCATAGCTCAATCGGCTTTCTCTGTATTTGGTAGCGAGGGCTGGATGTGAACCAACGACCTTCGCCTGGTCTTACAAGAGCTGACAAGCGCTGGGCCCGACGAGCTACCAAGCTACATCCTTTAAAAATCATAACCTCCAGACGCAAAAAAGCCGACCTAGAACTAACTAAATCGGCTTTCTCTGTATTTGGTAGCGGGGGCTGGATTTGAACCAACGACCTTCGCCCAAGGTTACAAGCGCTGAGCCCGACGAGCATCTCTTGTCTTAGTATTAATTTAAGCAAGCTTCAGACGCAAAAAAGCCGACTTAGAACTAACTAAATCGGCTTTCTCTGTATTTGGTAGCGGGGGCTGGATTTGAACCAACGACCTTCGGGTTATGAGCCCGACGAGCTACCAAGCTGCTCCACCCCGCATCAATGTGGGGCGAATAATATAGACCGGATTAGACTTTAGCAAGCCCTATTTCACGCAAATGCAAAATAAATGAAATAGAGGTAAAAGGTTGATTACTATCTGATCATAACTTAATAAAACGAACATTTTTCACACAATCGACCCAATATCTGCGGGTTCTACTGGCACCTGCTCAAAATATCGCTATTATTTAGCCCAACCTGTTTTGATGCAGTTTTGTATTGCAATAAATGCAACAGAGCAACCCATATATATCATTTTACGCGACACTTTAATTCTATTAGAGTAGCGCCATAATAAACCACCTGTCAGGTTAAGCCTGACATAATTAATACGGAATTTGGAAATGTCTAACAACTATTTCAATACACTACCTTTACGTGAGCAGCTTGCACAGCTAGCTAAATGTCGTTTTATGTCTATGGACGAGTTCAGCGATGGTGTTGAAGCGCTTAAAGGCAAAAAAATAGTAGTGATCGGCTGTGGTGCGCAGGGTCTTAACCAAGGTCTTAACTTACGTGACAGTGGTCTAGATGTTTCTTACACGCTTCGTGAAGCCGCTATTGCTGAAAAACGTCAGTCTTGGAAAAACGCGACAGAAAACGGTTTCGTTGTTGGTACTTACCAAGAACTTATCCCAACAGCTGACGTTGTATTGAACCTAACACCTGATAAGCAGCACACACCTGTTGTTAACGAAATCATGCCGCTTATGAAAAAAGGCGCTTGCCTATCTTACTCTCACGGTTTCAATATCGTGGAAGAAGGCATGAAAATCCGTGAAGACCTAACAGTAATTATGGTTGCACCTAAGTGCCCTGGTTCTGAAGTTCGCGCTGAATACGTTCGTGGTTTTGGTGTTCCAACGCTTATTGCTGTTCACGAAGACAACGATCCTAAAGGCGAAGGTCTTGCACTAGCAAAAGCATACGCTGTAGGTACGGGTGGTCACAAAGCAGGCGTTCTAATGTCTTCTTTCATCGCTGAAGTTAAGTCTGACCTTATGGGTGAACAGACTATTCTTTGCGGTATGCTTCAGACAGGTTCCCTACTTTGCTTCGACAAAATGGTTGAAGAAGGTATTGATCCTGGTTACGCATCTAAGCTTATTCAGTATGGTTGGGAAACGATCACTGAAGCACTTAAATACGGTGGCGTGACTAACATGCTAGATCGTCTTTCTAACCCAGCTAAGATCAAAGCATTCGATCTTGCTGAAGAGTTGAAAGAGATCATGCGCCCACTTTACAACAAGCATCAAGATGACATCATCGACGGTACTTTCTCACGCGTTATGATGGAAGA
Source organism: Neptuniibacter sp. 2_MG-2023 (assembly GCF_030547495.1). Taxonomy (NCBI): domain Bacteria; kingdom Pseudomonadati; phylum Pseudomonadota; class Gammaproteobacteria; order Oceanospirillales; family Oceanospirillaceae; genus Neptuniibacter; species Neptuniibacter sp. 2_MG-2023. Next base: position 56,707 of record NZ_JAUOQC010000003.1, read on the forward strand.
CTGGGCGAATGATGATAAAAACCTTCTAGGCTGGCGCGCAGAAACTGCTGAGACTGCTTTCGAGAAGACTCCTGCAGGCGATGTTGAAATTTCTGAACAGGAATTCTTCGACAACGGTATCCTTATGGTTGCGATGGTTAAAGCCGGCGTTGAGCTTGCATTCGAAACAATGACTGCTGCAGGCATCATTGCTGAATCTGCTTACTACGAATCACTACATGAAACACCGCTTATCGCTAATACAATTGCGCGTAAGAAGCTTTATGAGATGAACGCTACAATCTCTGATACAGCTGAGTACGGCTGCTACCTATACAACCATGCTTGTCTACCACTATTGGCTGATTTCATGAAAGGCATTAAAACTGACGTTATCGGTAAAGGTCTAGATACAACAGACACAGGTGTTGATAACGCACGCTTGATTGAAGTTAATGCTGCCCTACGTAGCCATCCAGTAGAAGCCATTGGTGCAGTTCTACGTGGCCATATGGCTGACATGAAGAAGATCGTATAATTATTTGATAATTATGCACTTTTCTTTATAGAAAAATAAAAGTCAGGGCCTTTGGTCTTGGCTTTTTTTTCGCATAAACATAAGTTGTTCCGCATTTTTTTGACGAAGGAGCGGTAGAGTATTGATCCAAATACTTCCGTCATATACTGAAATGAATAGCATCAAAATAGAAAACTATACGGCAGTCTTTGGTGAGTCCTTCACCTTAAACAATATTAACTGGACACTTGAGCCAAACCAGCACTGGGTTATCACAGGCGCTAACGGTTCGGGTAAATCTGCCCTATCCGCTATTTTGGCCGGCGCGGGCGATCGCATCAGCGGTTCCATTTCAGGTCTACCTCAGCATATTGAAATTGTATCTTTTGAAGCCCAAGCCGAGCTAATTGAGCGTGAGTTGAAAAAAGACGATGCTGACATCATGGATGTAATATCCGAAGGCACCCCCGTCAGAGAGATCCTTGAAGAAGGCAAAGCACTTTACCCTGAATTTGATAGCGCCTTACTTGATCAGCTAGTTGCCATGTTCAAATTAGAACCGATGTTGGATCGTAGCTTTAGAAAGCTATCAACGGGCGAGACGCGCAAGATCATGCTGATTCGGGCATTAGCAAACAACCCTGACCTCATTATTCTTGATGAACCTTTTGATGGTCTCGATGCTGCGTCCATGCAATTGCTGCAAGACCTGTTAAAAAGCAAGATCGACTCCATGGCAATGGTGCTCGTGCTCAACCGTTTTGACGAAATTCCCGACTTTATTACCCATATTGCCTACACCGATCACGGCAAGCTTCAACACAGCGTTGATATCAATAATAAACAAGCCTACGACGATCTTTACCAACTGCTCCATCTAAAAACAACAGAGCTCTCCGTTCCCGCTACAGATATCTCTGATCGCCCGCCCGCACTCAATCCCGAAGATCCACTTGTGCGCCTAAAAAACATTAAAGTCGCTTACGGCGATGCCAGTATTATCGACGGTCTCGATTGGACCATTGAAGCGGGTCAGCATTGGCAATTAAGCGGACCTAACGGTAGTGGCAAAACCTGTTTGCTCAACTTAATCACAGGCGATCACCCTCAGTGCTATACCAATGATATTTTTGTATTTGGTATGCAGCGTGGACACGGTGAAACGATTTGGCAGATCAAACAATATATTGGCTACGTATCCACCGCCCTACAGTGGGAATACCGTGTCAGCATAAGCCTGCGTAACGTCATTCTATCCGGTTTCCATGACAGCATTGGGGTCTATACAAAAAGTACAGACAAGCAAAAAGCGGTTGCAGACCAGTGGCTAGCGCTGCTCGGCATGAAAGATCGAGCTAACGAGCCCTATAATCAGCTTTCGTTCGGTGATCAGCGCTTACTGCTGATCGCACGTGCAATGGTTAAACACCCTACGCTGTTGATTTTAGATGAGCCCTGCTTAGGCTTAGACGATATCAACCGCCAGCTTGTTTTAGCGTTGATTGAAAAAATATGCACCAGTGGCGACACCACCGTACTTTATGTCAACCACCATGCAGAAGATCAAATTAGCGGTATAACCCAGTTTAAACAACTTGAAAAGCTTGATGCACAATCATCTTAACGCGCTAAGGCCACGGATGGTTCTTAACACACAACTCAAATACACAACGCAGATGAACAATTATTGAACTTTTTTTCCTTTATCTGATCATAGTCACTATCAGATTGTGGAGATTAAGCGATGTGTAGTTCACCTAAAACAAATCATAGAACCGTTAGTCGGTCAGGTAATTCAAGCTTACACCTTAGCAGTGCACAGTATGCATCTTACGCCAAAGTAGCGAATGCTGCCTTTGAACGAAGAGAACAATTAAAGGCGGAAAAAAACGCCAGTACCCAGAAACAACCCCAGTCAACATCGGTTAAAAAACCGCAGACTAACTGGTTACTCCAAGTACTGACGTTCGACTTAAAAATGCTATTTAAGTGATCGAGACCCGACAATTCAACCCCATTGAAAAAGATTGATCGGGCGCTAAGGTTTGTAAATTATCTAAAAGATGCGCACTTTCCAAACAAAGCATCTTATGGAACGCTTGATCGGCAAAATGGCTTAACCTTTTAGCTTTCTCAGTCCACGGATTCCAAGCAACAAGGTCTGGCGCATTACGGCTCGTAACTTCAATTTGGCGTGCAAAACCGGGATCATTAATCAGCACAACACCGCTCAAGTTCTTATAGATACGATCTATTTCAGATGAAACCCGTAAAGGGTCACTAGAGCAACTAAGCCGCCAATCCTTCAATGTATCTATATATTCCACATCCTCTAGCCCTAAAACCTCAACCCCCTCAATACCGGCAACACTAAAATAACTATGCAGTGCCGAGGTAAAGGAAAATGCCTTATCCCCTGTATTTATTACTTCAAAGTTCATAGAAAGAGAGCGACCGACAGTCACCTCTAACTTTAATAAGGCTGGAAACGGCCAAAGATCAGATGGCTGTACATCTAATTCCAGTTTAATCTGGGTGGTTTCACTATCAATTAAGTTCACATCAACTAATTGCCACTCCTGCTCACGAACTAAGCCATGAGCGGGAACAACATCCAGTGATATTTGATCTTTTACTTGATCCGGATTCTTAGCTAAATCGCCAAACCAAGGCCAACAAATAGGAATTCCCCCACGAAGCGGCTTACCCACTTGATAGTCGCATTGATCGCTTAACCAAAGCAAAGGACGCTCACCCGCTTGTTTGTATTCAGCAAGCTGCGCTCCTTGAAGAAAAATAGTGGCCGACGCAGCTTTATTCTTCACACTAACCGCAATAAGCTGCTTATAGATCTCAATTGTTACACCTTTCAGAGCACCATATTCCGCATACAACGCCTGAACTTTGTCAGCCAAATTCATATAATCTTCCGTATTAAATTTATACCCGCGATTCTACTCTTGAGACTAAATAAGATTAAGCCCTAAAACAGGTAAATAGTTGCCAACTGCATAATAAACCTTAAAAGAGATAAATAACCTACACTTAGACTAGAAAGGAGTACCTATTAACTTTATGCTGAATGACACATTCAAATCTATCCAGACACTATGCAACATAACCCTTTATTATTACCTATCGCAAAAATCCTTAGGAATTCTCCGCAAGCGATCAGCGAATATGATCTCTTTCAGCAGTTAGCCTTTGATGATAACGACTTAAAGCTACCCACAGACCCTTCCTCTGATTTAACCTTATTCCGTCGCCACTTTTTAGTAATGAATGTCCTTTATCAACTGCAGCCTGTTTTTTGGGAAGAGGGATTATCCCTATCTATCTCCGCATTAAAAATAGAACTCACCCCCAGACAAAACAAAGTAGATAAAACGCTAACCTCTCCAAGCGCTGACGAAGGTATACGCTCTTACTATCTTGACTGGAATGAATTTCTAAAAAGCGATCAAGAAAGTGTCGATACTCTTCTGGATAGTTTCTGGCAACGTTATTACAAGATTGATGAAGCAGAACATGCACTTGCCACTTTAGGATTAAAGGAAGGCACAGATACAAACAGCATTCGACGAAGATACCAACAACTAGCCTCACAGCACCATCCCGATAAAGGAGGCGACCCAGAACAGTTCATTAAAATAAGAGAGGCATACGAAGTGCTTGTATGCATAAGACAATAGTCTCTTTATACTCAATAGCATGAGTTGCTGATAGAGCTGTACAGCTTCCCTTAAGTTTCACGCTCTAGAATACCCAGGTCGACACTTGTAAACCCTATCCAGGAGGAACCATGGTTATCACAAGTAAAGGTATAATCAAACTCAGCTTCATCTCAAGCGCTATTTTGTTAGCAGCATGTAGTGGAAACAATCCACAAGTTCAATCATCTCCTTACTCAGCAACAGAATTAGAACAAAGAAACAAAGAACTCGTTGAACGAGAAAAAGCCGTAGCGAAACGTGAAGCTGAAACTCAGCAAGCACCAGACGGTTCAGAACTTCTTCCACCTAATGCTAAGCCCGGCGAATGCTATGCCCGTGTTTGGGTAGAGCCAACCTATCAAAACTATACAGAAACCTTACTTGTTAAAGATGCGAGTGAGAAAGTCGACATCATCCCAGCATCCTATGAAAAAGTAACTGAACAAGTACTTATTCAGCCTGCTAGCTATAAGATGATTGCCGTTCCTGCTCAATACGAAACAGTGACTGAACAAAAACTAGTGAAAGAAGCCAGCACACAGTGGCTGACCGATCTACAAAAAGGCAGCGCCCCAGCTAGCCAAAAACTACTTGATGCAGCAAGCGAACATGGAATCGATCTAGCGGCAGCACAGCCGGGTATGTGTTTCCACGAGCACTTCATGCCTGCTAAATTTGAGCAAGTAAATGAACCTGTTCTTATTCAAGAAGAATATGAAGTGGTAACAACTCAGCCAGCTGAATTCCGTTGGGTTGAGAAAACAGTACTAGTGAAAGAAGCAAGTACACGTATTGAAGAGATCCCAGCTCAGTACTCAACTGTGACAGAACAAGTAGTTGATGTACCAGCCCACACGATTTGGAAAAAAGGCACAGGCCCAATCCAAAAAATCGATGCGGCAACCGGCGAGATCATGTGTCTAGTTGAAGTACCTGACACCTTCAAAACGGTAACTAAACGCGTTCTATCTTCACCTGCGACCACTCGCACGATTGAGATCCCTGCTGTTTATGAAACCGTTCGAGTACAAGAACTTGTTTCTGAAGCAAAAGAGATGCGTACAACGGTACCGGCTAAATACAAAGATATTCCTGTCACTAAGAAAGTCAGTGATGTTTCCTTTGTATGGCACGAAGTACACAACCATGAACACCCTAAAGCAACACGCACAGGGAATAAGATCTGTTTAACTGAGCAACCAGCCCAGTACAAAACAATCAAACGTACTGTAGTAGCAACGCCTGCGACAACGCAGAAAGTTGAAATCCCTGCTAAATACGAAACTGTAACAGTGACCAAACTAGCGTCAGCAGCTAGCGAGAACCGTACAGAAATTCCAGCAGAGTACGAAACCGTTTCATTAAGCAAAATAGATCAAGATGGCTATATGGAATGGCGCTCGATTCTTTGTGAAACCAATATGACGCGTACAACGATTATGGATATTCAACGCGCTTTAGCTAGCAAAGGCTATAACCCAGGTAATATTGATGGTGTTGTAGGACGCGAGACTATGAGTGCGGTTAATGATTTCCAACGCGACAATCAGTTGCCTACGGATAAATACATTAATATCGAAACAGTAAAAGCGCTGAACGTTTCAATCTAATAAGCGTTAAAACCCCTTAGCTGGAACCAAAGCCCCTACAAAAGATTAGCTGTCATTTTGCAGGGGCTTTTATTTTAAGCGATCAACGCTTACCTAAAGCTCGATTTTTTGCCCTACGCTTTTGTGCACTTTTTGAGTTCTTTCGATTTACCTCAATCACCCGAGTAAAATCTGGCTCGAACCCCTCTAACCACTGTTGTGGTAAGCGCTCATCAAGAAGAACCTCAACCTCTTCTAAAAGATAGTTTTCCTCCTCAATCAGTAAAGTAATCGCTTTCCCCTGATGCCCTGCTCGTCCTGTGCGGCCTATACGATGTATATAATCTTCTGGTTTATACGGCATCTCAAAATTAATCACCGCCTCCAACTGCTGAATATCCAGCCCCCGTGCCGCCACATCCGTAGCAACCAGCACATTAACTAAGCCCTTTTTAAAATCAGACAAGGCCTGTTCACGAGATGTTTGTGAACGATCCGCATGTATAGCCTCAGCACAAAGACCCGTTAAGCTTAATGCCGCAGCAATCTTGTCTGCACCCTGCTTTGTCCGGCTAAAAATCAAGACCTGCAGCCATCCCTCTTTAGCAATAAGATGAGAAACTAAAGCCAACTTACGCTCAGGATCACAATTATAAACAACCTGCTGCACATCAAGAGATCGACTATTACGCTGATCAACCTCAACCAGTTCAGGCTTATGTAATAAGTTTTTACTAAATTTATAGATGCTATCGCTCAAGGTTGCGCTGAATAACAATGTCTGTCGGGTTGTTGCCTCAGGTCTAGATTTAGGCAATTTACTCATTACCGCTTTAATCTCATCCTTAAAACCCATATCCAGCATTCTGTCGGCTTCATCTATCACTAACACTTCGATAGTCGATAAATTAACCACCCGCTTTTTATTGAGATCAAGTAATCGCCCGGGGGTCGCAACAAGAAGATCAATCCCCTTATTGATTTGATTAACTTGAGTGGCTATACCGACCCCACCATAAGCAACCGCTGACCTAAAGCCGCTACCCTTAGCATACTTTTTAAAACTATCATCAACCTGTTGAGCCAGTTCACGTGTGGGCGCTAAGACAAGGATTTTTAATACTTTTTTAAGGTCATCAGTATGGTTTTGAGTCTCATGCTCGCTGAGAATTCTATTGAGCAAAGGCAAAGCAAAAGCGGCGGTTTTACCTGTGCCCGTTCGTGCCCCAGCTAAAAGATCACGACCCGACATAATCACAGGAATCGCCGCCGCTTGAATAGGCGTCGCCTCACTATAACCAGCACTCTCGATTGCATTTACGATAAGAGGGTTCAGACTCAATTCTGTAAAGTTCAATTATTTACCGTCCCGCTATCCCGTTGCTCAACTACCAAGGATCTTCATCGGTAGTGCCAACGCCTCATTACCACTCTGCGCCAACACCCAAATAACCGCGCATAAGCCCCCAACCGTACTAAAATACCAAAGAGCCGATACAATCTGACCATAACGATCTAAAGGTAGCAGATCGCTTATATGTCGACGCTTCCATTCAAACACAATCTCAATACTGCCAATCGCTAATAAAAAACCTAACAATGTCATATTAAAATAGTAACTGAGTGCCACCCCAGCAATAGCACCTAAAGCACAGCAAACTAAGCCTATAACGGAGTTCACTGAAAAAGCGATACTCTTCAAAATATGCCCACCATCCAAAGGTAAAACAGGCAACAAGTTAAAAAGGTTTAATAACGCATTAAAAGCAGCTAATCCGGCAAATAGCTCCATGCCGGTCAACCAATAAACAAGCAAACATGCACAGGAGAGTAATAGCCCAAAGAACGGCCCCATAATCGATATATAAACGTCCTGCCAACGGGTATTAATACGATCATCCGATAAAGCCAACCCGCCAACAAAAGGAATAAGATAGATCCCCTTAGTTTTTAGACCAAAGCGCTTCATCGCACGTATATGACCATATTCATGGAACACTAAACAAAGAATTAAAGCGATCGCAAACTGAATAGAAAACAGCCAAGTATATGCTGCCAAACTACCTGCGGCAAAAAGGACTTTCAGAACCTTTGCACTTTTAAAGAGCTTTAACCCTAAGGAACCTATACCTAACCAACTCACTTTATTAGGCTGCTTTGGACGAGGCTCTATCACCTGAGCTTCTATATCCTTTTCACTCCGCTCACCTTGGCTGATAAGCTCATCCCTTAAACCATCACTCAACTGCAATGAATAACTTAATGCAAATGGCTGCCATGTTAATTCAAGCTGAAGCACGCAATTGAGCTCTTGCTCCCCCGCTTTTAACTGGAAACTATGTACAGAGGATGAGGAAGGGTCCGCGTTAGCATCATGCTGAGACACCAACTGATTATCCCAGTACAATGCCTGCCAACCGGCCATAGATCCTTCTAAACGAAGCTCACGGCCTAAACAATCGATCTTGAGTAACTGCAAAGAAATGCTCGCTGTAACCTAATGAATAAGCGCGCATTATGTAGCATCTAGAACAAGCAAGAAAGCTCTTCAGCCTAAGTCTTAACCTAAAACGCTGAGCACATACGATGATAAGTGAAAAACAAAAAATGCTCTCGGGATTACCTTTCAACGCACTTGATCCTGAACTTGTAAAAGAACGCAAACGCGCCAAAGCTCTATGCTTCGAATATAACCAGTTACACCCAGATCAAAAAGGCATGCGCCAACAGAAATTAAGTAAATTATTAGGCCAAGGATTCAAGCCTACGATTGAACCTAACTTCCAATGCGATTATGGCTATAACATCCAGCTTGGAGAGAATGTTTATATCAACCATAACGGTACTATCCTTGATGCAGCTCCCGTTACTATTGGCAACAATGTGATGATAGGCCCCAATGTGGTTATTAGCACTACAACTCATCCATTGCTGGCCTCAGAGAGAAAGAAAGGTACAACTGAAGCAGCAGCAATCACAATTGCTCAAGATGTTTGGATAGGCATGGGAGCAACAATATTACCCGGCGTGACTATAGATGAAGGCGCTGTCATCGCAGCAGGATCAGTTGTAACAAAAAATGTAGCTAAACAAACACTGGTCGCCGGTGTGCCCGCTAAAATGCTTAAGAAAATCACATAATCACTTAGCTAAAAAAGCGAGCTACACTCTATTTATTCCGTAAACAGAGGCGTAATATCCGACTGTTCCACGCAACTTATTAATTAAACAATCATTAGGACTCAACATGAAAAAACATAACACCCAAAATACCCAAGAGGGAGTCAAGCATACAAGCTCCCTAGAAACCGGCAGAGGTACTATTCGTAGCAATCATTTAGCGGCTTTAGTCACCTCACGGGTTTTCAAAACTCAGGTTGTTAAAGCGAAAAAAGGCAAAGGTGCATACCTTCGCAGTAACAAACACAAAGGACAGGAGTCCTATTTAATAGCGGCTTAAGGATCTATTAGGTCCACAAGAGTCGTTATTCAAATAGGACTTTTATCATCATCACTTTACAGCAGCCACTATCGCGGCCAGCTTTAATTTTTTAACATAATCAACAGGATAGAAACTAAAAAACATAATAGAGTATGCCCCACAGCCCTTGCTGCACTACAAAGGGGCGTAATTTCCTTCACAAACACCCATAATGCACAATATCGGTCACAATGCACCAATAAAGAACACTTAATGCACTTAATTAGTGCGCACAGTGTTTTTAAACACTTTCCCTTCTATCGAAAAATTAAACTTTTTACTTAAAAAACAACATGTTATTAAGGAATTAACAGGCAATCCCTTACTTGGTCTAGTACTTGCTTTATAAAAAGCATATTGAGCATCAAATCAATATAGTCGCTGTTTATGGATATGTTGATTGCTGCGTTTAACGAATTGAATAACTTTTTCGGGGTAACATAATGAGTGGTAACACATCAAGATTAACATCAATCAGTGCAATCACTAGCGGCAAACCTATAGATGTGGAGATGCCAAAACCATTAAGTAAAATTTGGGCTAGCGATGTATTTAATCTAGCCAAAATGGAAGAAGCGCTATCGAAAAACGCTTTTAAAGCAATGAAGAAAACCGTGCAAACAGGATCGCCTTTAGACCCTGCTACGGCTGATGTTGTTGCTGCTGCCATGAAAGATTGGGCTATGTCCAAAGGTGCCAAATTCTTCTCCCATATTTTTTACCCCATGACCAATGCTACAGCTGAGAAGCATGACGGTTTTATTATTACCAATGCTGACGGCGCTGCTATCACCGAATTTACAGGTAGCTTACTTATCAAAGGCGAACCTGATGGTTCCTCTTTCCCTAACGGTAGCTTACGTATAACCAATGCCGCACGTGGTTATACTGCTTGGGATCCAACCAGCCCTGCTTACATTATGAATACGCCAAACGGCGCGACATTAATGATACCTAGTGTCTTTATGTCATGGACCGGCGAAGCATTAGATAAGAAGATTCCACTGTTACGCTCAAATGCGGCGATGGATAAAGCAGCTAAAAAAGTACTTTCACTTATGGGTGAAAAAGATGTTGCTACGCTGAACTCTAGCTGTGGCGCTGAACAAGAGTACTTTTTAGTTGACGAAAATTTTGCTAATAGCCGTCCAGATTTACTACTTGCCGGTCGTACGCTATTTGGAGCATCACCTGCAAAAGGTCAGCAGTTTGACGACCATTACTTCGGCGCAATTCCTGAGCGCGTACAAGTCTTTATGCAGGACTTTGAAGACCAGCTGTTTAAACTAGGTATCCCTGCAAAAACACATCATAACGAAGTAGCACCGGGCCAATTTGAGATCGCACCATATTTTGAAGCAGCTAACGTAGCCGCCGATCATCAGCAGTTATTGATGACTATCATCAAAAATACCGCTAAAAAACACGGTTTCCTTGCTTTACTACACGAGAAGCCTTTTGCGGGCATTAACGGTTCTGGTAAACACGTAAACTGGTCTGTAGGTAACTCAACCCAAGGTAACTTGCTTGATCCAGGCCACACACCTGAAGAAAACTTAAACTTCCTTATCTTCTGTGGTGCGGTTATCCGTGGCGTACATTTATATGGCCCACTATTACGCGCAGTCATTGCGACGGCATCCAATGACCACCGCTTAGGTGCCAATGAAGCACCACCGGCAATCTTATCGGTTTATTTGGGCGACCAATTAGAAAAAGTATTTAAAGAGATTCAAGCAGGCGACTTACAACCAACAGTTTGCGGTGGCGAGATGGATCTAGGCTTATCCCAGATTCTTACCTTTACTCGTGATCCAGGCGACCGAAACCGTACCTCTCCGTTTGCCTTCACAGGTAACCGCTTTGAGTTCAGAGCCGTTGGTTCATCACAGTCTGTATCTGGGCCGTTGGTAGCAATGAATACAATGCTTGCCGATTCCCTCGATTGGATTGCAGGCAAACTTGAAACAGCGTTAGAATCAGGTTTAGATCAAGCTTCTGCAGTACTTTCTGTACTAAAAGATCTTATGGATGAGCATGGTAATGTTATATTCGGCGGCGACGGCTATTCAGAAGAGTGGCACAAAATCGCTGTAGAAGAACGTGGCCTGAAAAACATCCCAACAACAGCAGATGCCCTACCTGTTTTCCAAGAAGAAGAAATTATCTCCTTGTTTAAAAACACAGGGGTACTATCACCTGTTGAGCTAGCAAGCCGCTATGAAGTGTATTCTGAGCAGTACATTTTATCGATTGAAGTAGAAGCTAAGTTAGTGATCGATATGGCAACAACTTCTATCTATCCTGCTGCTGCCACTTACCTATCAGAACTAACGTCAACCATTGCCACAGCATCAAATGTGGGTGTGACACTTGATAATAGCATTGCGCAAAAAGTAGCAAGTGCTGCGGACGCTATGATGGCTGATGTAGATGCCCTATCTATTGCCATTACCAAGCATGACTTCCCTACCGTAGAAGATCATATGAAATTCTGCGCGAATGAAATTCGTACTCTAATGGACAGCATTAGAGCCCATGCGGATCTGCTTGAAACTATCGTTGCGGATAACGCTTGGCCTTTGCCTAAGTATGCTGAAATGCTATTTATTAAATAATCTTACTTAATAAATATAAAAGGCCGCATTATGCGGCCTTTTTCATGCTTACTCGATGTTTACAAACAGAGGATATCAGCTGACAGGGAGCCGCTATTTACTGGTTTTTATTAGCTATACCAAACGGAATATGAACCATTGGGATATCCCCCGCTTCCGATTCCAGATGGCTACGCTGATCATCGAAGAACATATGCGGTTTCAGTCTTGAAAGAATTCGATCTTTTGACATCCCACCAAGAAAAAAGATCTCGTTTGCACTAACCCCCCAGTCTTCCAGCGTTGTGATGACCCTTTCATGAGCCGGAGCGCTGCGAGCCGTCACAATCGCGGTCGTCAAGATACGTTGATAATCCCGATCACGTTCAACCTCTTTATCTTCAAGCTCTTGTAAAAAGGATAGTTTTTTAAATAGATCGGCTAAAGGGCCCGGCTTATGAGGTATCTCTGATTTCTCAACCTCATAATCATAAAAACCGGGAAGATCTCCGCCTTTAAATACGGCTTCAGATTCATCATCAGCAATAACGCCATCAAAATCGAAGGCTATTCTAAGTATCTCACTATCGTCGTCATTTATACTTTTACTCGGCAACACAACCCCGCCGGGATATCCCGAATCTATAGCATTCTGAATATCTTCTTCATTTGCGGATAAAAATAGAGATGCATTAAAAGCAGGAATATATTCGTATGGAGATTTCCCTTCCATAAAAGCAGCACGAGATATATCAAGCCCGTAGTGCTGTATCGAACGGAAAACACGCTTCCCCGTCGCAGCTGAGTTTCGTGAAAGCAAAACAACTTCCACCGGCTCTTTATCTGGAAAGCGCTTATTAATCTGTAAAAAGCGTTTAATAAAAGGAAAAGCGACGCCTTTATCGAGTACTTTATTTAAGTTCTTCTTCTGGAAGTCTTTATAGGCCTGCGGCCCCTCCTCAACAAAGACAGAGTTCGATTCAGATAGATCAAATAACGCACTGGAGGATACGGCAACAACCAGTTTTTTATCTATAGGGTATGACATATGCTTCCTTTCAAAATAGATCTAAGCAGGTTATTTCTATGTTTATAACGCTTCACACCCCCTCCTCGACCAAATTAAAATCAGCACCCCAAATATCACAGATCTCTTGCAGCTCGTCATTTTCAGTCTTATCTAAAGGTCCCGCTAAACGAAGATGGTAAGTATCATTCCGCCTGATAACAGATTGATAAGTGCTCATGCCATGTAAGCGTGAAATAAACACCTCCTCATCTACTGCACACTTGAAGATTGGGTCGACTATTTGTACAAGCATGGCTCCCTCTCAACCTTATTTCTTTATATTTCTTGAATTATAAAGTTCGTTAATCGACTGATTTTCTACCACCCTTTTTTTGACCCCAGAAAAACTGTTAAATAGATGCTCATGGGCCAACTTAGAAAAAGTATCGTTCCTATCTGAGTATTGTGAGATCCAATCAATTAACATATTTAAATTCTTATCTTGTGCCGCCTTAGAACTATACTTATGAGGTTCCCAAGGACGATTACGCGCGTTCTCTATGCAGAGAGCTATAGGTAGATCCATAAAGATAATTTCGTTCGAAAATGGCAACGCAACTTCCAGTAAATCAGCATAGCAACCTTCTATTACCCAGCCATTATAGGTATTCATAAAGCCGCTTATCTCTAATGATGATTCGCTTAGGGATCGCCTTTCTGGCGGCATCTCCTCTTTCCAGGCCAATGTATCAAGATCTAAATGAGAAAGGCTTTCAGACCGACTGATTGCTTTCGCAAGGGTCGATTTTCCTGATCCTGAATTGCCGAATATTAAAACTTTTCTCATAGCCTTCTTAACCTAGTTAGATCGTTATATAGGTTTATATCTTATAACCACCAGCACTATCGGTCACAATGTTAAACCACGCCTTTTCTCGCGGATAACAATCAGCCTCTCTAGCTGAAAAATCTATACTGTTACGCGGCACTTCAAAGTAATCAATCACCTGTCGCCTTTTGACAACTAGAAATAAGGTGATGCTATCCAATTCATAAATATTACTCTTTGACTCTATATCAAACTCAAAGCCGATAAGCCTTTCCGCTTCTTGATTACTAGAATAAGGTGTTAATAAGCAGACCTTGTCCCAGTCACCTTCTATTTCAGTAGACAGATCAATAGTTGAACCACTAAACGTAAACACCCGTTTAGGAGCCTTCCCTATTTCCGAACAAGAGATGGATAAAAAAAGCAGGGGGAGAAAAACATAAAATTTCATCAAGGCTTACACCTCAAACGCTAAGTCATTTACAAACAATTTGATTAGATAAAACAAGCTATATGGCATAAAAACAAAGGCTAAGCCGTAACGGAAAGAACCATCAGACTTGGCCTTATCTCTAGCAATGTAAACGTATATATCAGCCTAAATACGACGTTTTCATCATCACGCTTTTAGCAAAGTGATTAAGTTATTTTATTAACCGAATCGCGAAAGGCACACGAAACTGATTACCTTTTGACGTTGAAACCGCTCCCATAATACAAAAAACCAAATGGCAAATACCGATAATAGGGAAAAGAACGACACCAATAGCGATAAAGCTCAACAAAAAAGCTGCTACATAGGCAATCATTACCGTTATCGACCAATTTAATGATTCTTTCGATTGGTCCTGAACATAAGCATCGTCCGTTTTGATCACATACAGAATCAACCCTGGAATAAAGCCTAAAAAGAACGTTCCAATCCATGACAGTAACGCCATATTTTTCGAATCTTGTGTGATTTCCTTAAAATCTGGCATAAGGTCATTACTCATTCCGCTTCCCTCTTAAATTTCAATTTATACTAATTTCCACTAACTAGGCACCATCCAAGACTTCCAGCACAACAATGAAAGAATAATGAATCCCTTCTCATCCCACGTATCAGAACAACTTACGATTTTTAATGCCTCTAGTACTGGCATCATATCAGACACCCAGCTATTTGATTTATATATTCTTTTATATTTAGCCCTCGTAACAATACACACATCCATTTAGGTTAATATGTTGCAAAGCCAATAAGCGCTACATATAAAGCAGATCTGATCCCATATAAGATCAGCATACTTAAGGTATAATCATCTTTACAGCAACTACGCATTATATTCCATAATAACCTATAGAGTACGCTCTACGGCGAAAGCAACATGACAGAGACGGGTATAGTTATTTACCATTGAATAGGTCAGTTATCCGCAACGACTTCCAACTAATAACAACCCCGTTTAAGATGAAACACAAGTTAACTGTAAATTTTGACTATAAGTAAAAAGCATTACCTTGTGTACGTACTAACGTTTAGGCATGAAATCCATTTTACTCGAGCACGATTATGATCAATCAGCTACAGGAAAAATATCAACTCTCCTTATTAATGCTACTTAGCTTCGTAGCAGTGTTGGGCGTTTTTCCATTTGTAGTCATCCGTTATATGGCTGGGAATGTTACTGCTGCCATTATGGATATAATGATCATACTTGGCCTTATCGCACTCGTCGTTTATGCCTCCTACTCCAAAAAAATCCGTATTGTCAGTGCAATAATCGCCGCCTTCATTAATATTGGGGTCGTTGTTGTTATTATCGAAAATGGAATAGATAGCTTTCTCTGGGTATATCCCGTTTTTGCCAGCACCTTTATTTTAGTAAAACCCCTTGAGGCTTTATTGATTAATGTTGTGGCAGGCATATCCCTAACAGTCTTCTCTAACGCGTTTGACGTTATATCACTTGTTTCCTACGCAGTCACAATCATCATGCTTTCACTAAGCACCTTTGTTTATGCCAGCCACAGCGCAATGCAATTTCGCTTACTAGAAACGCTCAATACCGTTGATCCGTTGACTGATGCCTTTAATCGCCGCGCTCTAAACACAGATATGCAAGCGGCTCTAGCCAACGCTGAGCGCAACGACACTCAACAGCTTTTAGCCATTTTAGATTTAGATCATTTTAAAATGGTAAACGATAAATATGGTCATGCAGTGGGTGATCAAGTACTAAAGGATTTTGTTAAAATCACCACATCTCATATACGCAAATATGATCGTCTCTATCGGTTTGGCGGAGAAGAGTTTGTCTTGTTAATCTCGGGAATTAATGATGATCAACATAAGTCCTTTATTGAAAACCTGAAAAAGGCCATAAAAAAAGAACTCAAAACACCAGATGGGAGCGCTATAACCGTGTCATTTGGCGTTGCCGCTTGGCAGCCAAAGACAACTATAGATACATGGCTCCAACGCGCTGACGAAGCCCTCTATCAAGCTAAAGCACAAGGGCGTGATTGTGTAGTATTCAGCAATAAAGAAGAATTAGGCACTAACCCAGCCCTATAACGTGATATAAAGCCCTTCAGCCTTTACAAAAAAGGCACACCACAGTGGGAACTCCACCGTGGTGCCTAAAACTAACCGCTTTTAAAAACTATCCTTACTTTTCTATTTTAGTTTTCATTAGCGACTGATTCAGTATTTCTTTCCGACCCAACCAGCTTAAATAAGATATAAACAAAAAAGCCTGTTAGGATGCCCGGCGCGACACTATAAATAGCCCCACCCCAACCCACTTGCTGCCATAAAAGAAAGACCCCAACACCAGCAATAACCATGCTAATGGATACCGGCTGCGGAATACGTTTCCCTAAGGCCTGTAAAACGATCAAAGGCGCAAAAGCTGAACCGAGCAAGCCCCAAGCATCAAGCACTAAAGAAAATACCGACTCAGCGCCCGTTAACGCAATAATGACGGCAACAGTGATAACACTTGCCGTGGTGAGTTTTGCGGCCCAGAGTGAATGCATCTTCCCCGGTAGCCGAACAAAATCACGGGTAACCGCGGCAGAGCATGATAGAACCAGTGAATCCGCCGTAGACAGCGTTGCCGCAAACAATGCCGCAAGCACCATACCGGCTAATATATCAGGCAATACCAATTGCGCCATAGTAGGCAGCGCC
The DNA here is from genome assembly GCF_030547495.1 of Neptuniibacter sp. 2_MG-2023. Taxonomy (NCBI): domain Bacteria; kingdom Pseudomonadati; phylum Pseudomonadota; class Gammaproteobacteria; order Oceanospirillales; family Oceanospirillaceae; genus Neptuniibacter; species Neptuniibacter sp. 2_MG-2023. The sequence goes on from NZ_JAUOQC010000003.1 coordinate 73,599, forward strand.
AGCTCAGAATCAAAGCTAGCACTCTCTGGGAAAGCTATACGGCTCAACAAACCCACCATTATGGTTGCCCCATAAAAAAGCGTAAACCAGCCATAATAGTAACAACGCATACGGTTAATTTGCGACTCGTCCTTTAAACTTATAAAACGCACGACAACATGGGGCTGACCAATCACCGCGAATCCACCAAATACCCAACCGGCAATAAAGAGCATGATGCCAATCCAGTCTTTATCAGGGAACCAGCCAAGAAAGTTGACATCAACACTGTCCATCTTATCTAATGCTAATGTCCATCCTCCCGCCAACTCAATGCCTCCAGTAATCAACATTGCCATGCCGATCAACATTACAAATGACTGAGCGGCATCAGTCCAAATAGAAGCCCGCAATCCACCAGCGGCACTGTATAAAAGGACGATACCCGCACTAATTAAGATACCCCAGGTCGGATCCCACTCCAGCAGCACTGATGTTGCTTTACTTCCCGCTTTAAACTGAGCGGCCGCATAAAGCGTAAGAAAAAAGAGCGTCAGCAAACCCACTAAGCGACGTAATCCATGATTTTCACCCCCATGCCAATGCGCTAACAACTCCCCATAAGAGTGTATTTTATTTTTGCGTGAAGCAGCATGCAGAGGCTTCAACGTAAACAGAGAGGCCATCAAGTCACCGGCGATCCAGCCCAGCATTAACCAAATAGAAGATAGCCCTGTCGCATAGGTCAACCCAATCATGCCGATAAACATAAAACCACTGTTGTTTGTCGCCACTGCAGAAAGCCCAGCAAGCCAAGCGGGTATAGACTTACCTGCGACCAGATAATCTTCAGTTGTTTTTTTACTCTTAAGCATGGAGGACAACCCAATGATTAAAAATAAAAATAATGAACACAGGAAGCTGATTTCAATCATGAATTCCCTCCTTTATAAGTTACTGCTTTATATTTTGTGCTCTCAGGAGGGTTATGAAATACTAAATTGTCAGTCAGGCAGTTTAAGGTGTTCTTCATCTATCTATCCTCCGTTGATGTTTTTCTCATATAACAACGGTACAGCATCATAGAATAAATACCCAATTTCTAAGTGATATGCTTCAACTTCGGAGATATTAAGGAGGGAGTTTTAAGAGGAGCTTAGGACAGATCTCAAAATAGAACGGTTTCGTTTATTGTCCCAAGCAAGAAACTGACATCTACCTTTTTTAGCTCACGGGGTGAGTTCCTACTAAGCATAAAATCTATGCTTGATGGGACTTCGCATTCAAAGGGGGCGCTGTACCTTCCAACGTCCCTTTTGATTACTTATTGCGAAAGGCTAAATTTATAGGCCTTGCTCTTGGAATTGACTTAGCGCTTGCATCGCCTCAATCCCATAAACAACTGATGGTCCACCGCCCATAAGGATAGCAACGGATACTGTTTCGGCGACCTCTTCTTTACTGGCACCCGCCTTCAAAGCATCATGTACGTGGAAGGATATGCACCCATCACATCTAACAGTGACAGCAATACCTAAAGCAATCAGCTCTTTTGTTTTTGTCTCTAATGCACCGGGTTTTAGACTGGACTCATGTAATGCTGAAAACCCCTGCATTGCGCCAGGAATCTCCAGACCAAGCTTTTCCATCCAGCTACTAAGTTCTTTAAAGTGTTCAGGAAAGTTCTTCATGGCTCATCTCCGTATATATAGAAAGTCAATCTAGGAAATAGATCAGGATTCATTATAACTGGCTGGATGAGATGTGAGGGGCACTACTGCAATTCTATTGCGTTCTGTCAACTTTTACGCAAACCTATGTTCTGTCCGATCAATTAGGTAGCTAAACCTGTTTTGATTTTAGATCGCTAGAGCCTTTAGGTGTTTTCGAAAAAACCTAAACTCAATTCGACTGGCTGACCTAACCAATATGCAAACTCTGTATGATCTTTAAAATCATCGCCGGTGACGCCATGGACAAGCACGGTTAAGCCTTTCCTATTTTCATCGAGCCAAGTTATAAAGGTTTCAAACGTCCTTGCGCCAAACGTAATTTGGCAGCTCCCACATGGATGAGGGCCTATAGGACTCTCGTGGAAACGGCCCACTTTTAAATTAAATTTGACACCTAACTCTTCGCATAACGTCTGAGCAATTACCTTTGACGCATCATCGAAATAAATATGAGCATGATAAGCTTTGTGCGAATTGATCGGTCTTTTAATTTCAGTCATAGCTATTTTTCATTCCCCAATTAGGTATTTAACTCCTCACTAAAAGTGAAACTCTTTTTATCCTATATATCGCAAAGCATTTACGCTAGCTTACCTTCGCTCACGGGCTGAGCTCCTACAGGAGCTTTTTGCTGTGCGGGCTGCTGAGTTTAAAGCGCATCGCCCCCGCTGATTTAACCTCAGGTCACTTACAGAAAAAGAAAAACCTATCCACCGGGTTATTGACCCTATGCGGGTTTTTATGGACTTATAACTATAAGCCGCCTAAAATTAATACCTAATAGCCCGTTAAATAGCACACGAGCATAGAGAACATTTCACTCTTACCCCCTATTTAAAACAAGGACTTATCCTTGCTAAATCACTGAGACTAGGTAGTAATTAAATACAGGCAAATAATGAAAAAGAAATTATTTATTTATTACTTGATTTTTACTATTAGTACAGCCTCTTTTTTTTGTATTTTTCTATACCATTCCTATTCTCAAGAAAAAAAACTTGCTAAAGAAAATATTACCCTAACAAGCCTTCTAATAAGTGAGTGGATAAAAGGCGCTTTTAATGCGTCAGATTATATCTTACGAGATATTATCGATAAGGTTCCAACAACCGCATTAACTTACCCCACAAACGATCCCATTGAACATGCTCGTATCTCACAGTTTATAGATAAAAAACGTCAAACCTTGCCTTACTCAAATGGTGTCGGTCTAAACGATAATAAATGCATTATGACTCACACCCCGTCAACAGTAGGATTTGATGCTAGCCAACGTGAATGGTGCAATGTGCCGATGAAAAACCCTAAATTAGACACTTATGTTTCAAATATGTTTATGAGTAACATTGGTGAAATGATGGTTATTCAAACCCGTAAATTTCCTGATAACAAAGGACTTGCAGGTTTAGGTCTTAATCTCAGCTTTTTTTCCCAATGGGTAAAAAAAGTGCATATTGGACGGGGCGGTGTTGTTGCAATATTAGATAGAAATTTCACTTTACTTGCACGACAACCTGAGTCTCCACAAGCATTAGGTAAAAAAGCTGGCGCCCCTATTTTAGAACAGTTCATGATGTCACAGCTGAAAAATCAATCCTTCTCCCATACTTCGCCGCTAGATGGTACAGACAGATTATATAATGTACGCAAAGTAGATAATCTACCCTTCACCGTGATCGTCGGATTAGCTAATACAGACTGGTTAGCAAGTTGGTATAAACAAGTCGCTATTTCTATTTTTCTCACTGCCCTATTATGGCTCATGGGCTGGTTTATCCTACGCCACTACCAAGACATCCTTGAACAGAAATCAGAGCTAGAAGAAATATCTAATACAGACCAGTTAACAGGGCTGTATAACCGCCATATGCTCAGTAAAACATTAGAAAAAGAGTACCATCGCGCTAAACGCATGCAAGGAACATTTGAAGTCATTATCTTGGATATAGATAATTTTAAACAGGTTAATGACACTTATGGTCACAATGTGGGTGATGTTGTACTTAACGAATTAGCATTACTCATGAAACAATCGATCAGACTTTCAGATACGTTAGGCCGCTGGGGCGGCGAAGAGTTCTTAATTATTGCTCCAATAAAAGACCATAAAAACCGATCATCAATGGCTGAAAACCTGCGTATAAAAATAGCAGAGTATGATTTCACTACAGTCCATACGATTACAGCAAGTTTCGGTGTAGCCCGTTATCAAGAGGGTGATTGCATAAATAGCTTAATAAAACGTGCTGATGATGCCCTTTACAACGTTAAAAAACAGGGTCGAAACCAAGTAGAGTTTAGGCTCGCTTAACGATTAAATCATATTATTAATCACCTAGCATATATTAAGAAACAACCTAGCCCCATTATTACTTTTACATTGTTGATCGCGGTTCTAGTCAGCCGTTTCAGCCAGCAGGCATCGATTTCTGCCACTATCTTTAGCTTTATATAATGCTTGGTCAGCCGCGTTAATCCACTCTTCAGCACTTTGACCCTCGGCATAAAGTGCAACACCGATGCTAATAGTCACATGTATACCATCACTACCCGGTATTATGATTTGACGTTCAACCCGCTCGCGTAGTTTTTCAGCCATTTGTAACCCGGTTACTGCATCAACACCCGGTAACAAAAGACAAAACTCCTCTCCCCCATAGCGACCAACCACATCATAGTTGCGACTGTTTTCTATCATCAAGTGACCTAGATCGGACAACACTTGATCACCAACCTGATGGCCCCAAGTATCATTCACCCTTTTAAAGTGATCTACATCCACCATCAATAATGTCATGGGCTGTTTCGAGCGCTGGTTACGATTAAGCTCTTGCTGGAACCGCATCATAAAGTAGCGACGACTAGAAACACCTGTAAGCATGTCTTGATGTGCAATTTCCTCTAATTGCCTATTCAAGACCTGTATTTCCTGCGTCCGCTCATCCACGGTCTGCTTAAGTTGACCTAACGCCAATCGAATACCCAAAAAAAGAGCCAGTTCAATTATTAGAAAGCCTATAATCCCATAGATAATGTTAATCCAAGTATTATGATTTAACTCCTGTATAACATCAGAGGCCGATTTCCAGATCATAATACGGCCCACAGGCGTCTCACTGCCGTCTCGCTCCCCAACATAGTCTGACAGTGAAAATTCCGTCAAAGCAACAGGGCCACTTGCCGTATTAACTAAAATCGTACGCACGCTTTTAGGCGGCTTAGACCACTTAGTACTCGCTCGCTCAGCTAACAAAGCACTCAGCGCTGGTGATGATGTCGCTTCAATAAAGCAGCCGCAAGGCGTTCTGCTCTCAGGTTCGTTTGGACGAGACCAAGTAGCATTTTCAACATTGGCCTCGTTAAGCAACACCGCAACATCGCCACCAATGGAAGAACCCAACAAATCAATCAAGGTTTTAAACGATGTCCCCACCTCTAAAGCGCCAATTTGACGTGTGGAATCACTATCGGAAAAAACCGGCACTATACCTCGAAGCCCTGAATATACACGCCCCAGTTCAAAGCCCTGTCGAGGATGACCGTCACGATTAACATCGACCACCATATGGCGAAGGTTATCCATATTGTCACCAAACTTCTGAGGCTTATGAATACGGAGAAAGCTGGTCGAACCGGGACCTAGATGAAAATGCAGCTGACGCACCTGATACTTTTCCATCATTTTGGTCCACCCTGGCGACACGCTGTCGTATAACAGATCTCGTAAACGTGCTGATTCAGGACCTCCCGCACCTCCTCCCTCTTCCTTAACCGCTTGTACGCCTTGGGCAAATAAGTGCTGCACCTCCGTTGAGCTAGCAATAAACGTCGAAAGTTGAGACATGTTATTGAGCGTCATGGTTAATGCGACTTCAAATGATCTTTTAAGCTGTTGACCATCCTGCTTCAAGCTCTGCTGCATGATGCGCTTATCACTAATGTAGTTAATAGTGACGAACAACGTATCTGCTACAAAAAGCATTATAGATAGTAGTATGAATAACCGCTTATGCGTTTTATTGATCATCATGCGCTTATATCAAACGCTATGGCGTACTGTGGTACTGAGATTTGGCTTTTTTGTTTTTTCATTCAACTTAATCCGAAATATCACTGCTGGCATCAACAACAGCGAACTACAATTCATTCGGGAAGATAGCACAGGAACAGAGGCTTTAAAATTTTTCACCGTCTGTTTTATAGTCTGCTAGACACTTAATCGGTCGAGTTATAAAGGGCACATCATAGAGACAGGTATTTTAAACCCTTTCCCAATAGGATCTGTCCTAGGTTATTCTATTTCGCTTACAGGGTGGGCTCCTACCCCAAGCCATCCCCTGCAGGAGGCCAACCTTTAGCTGGAACCCGTCGAGCAAAGCCCCTTGGCACTATAAAGAACGGCAAAGAGCGACCGCGTTAGCTTGTTGAAAAATTAAAACCTGACCCCGTTTATGCATTTATGTAAAATGTCCGTCTAATCCTCTCCCTACCTATTCCCTCCCATAAATAGCTTATTTCTTTATTCCAAAACGATATTTAAATAAACTTTAATATTCTTTTGAATTATATATAATCCATACTCAAATTTTAATTCTCTGGAGTGCTCTAATGTCCCGATTCGTGGCCCTGATGACCTTGTTCTTGTGTGGCTGGAGTAGTTTAGTGACTGCGGCCGACAAAAACCTTGAAATTGGCTATATGCCCATTATTCCGATTTCCCAAGCGTTTATTGTTTTGGAAGGCGACACTTTGGAAAACGCCGGCGTTAGCGATCCTAAGTTGTTCCAATTTCAAAATGGCCCCGCTATTGTGCAAGCGCTTTTAGCCGGTCAATTAGATGTTGCCTATCTTGGTATTGGGCCAGCCATGGTTGCTCGTGCCAAAGGGGCAGACATTAAAGTGGTTGCCTCTAACATTGTTGAACAAATCAGCATGATCGCATTAGGCGAACTGTCTCCTTACTTTGATAATGGTGATCCAAAAACAGCCTTTGCTCGCTTTAAAGCGGATAAAGGCCATAAAGCCGTTATCTCCACCTTCCCTAGGGGTTCAGTACCCGAAACCGTCTTACAGTATTGGTTGCAAAACCAGTTGGGTATGAGCCGTGATGAGATTAAGCAAAACATCGATATTATTTACCAAGGCGCAGCACAGGTACAACAAGCACTGATGACCGAAGCGGTTGATGGCGCAGCTATTTTAGAGCCAGTCGTCAGCATTATTCGTGATAAAAAATCCGCTGCAAAAGTCGTCGCTTCTGGCTCGGGTATGTTCCCTCATCAGCCTGGCGCTGTACTAGCCGTACGTGAATCATTGATCAATGAGCACCCTGAATTGGTGAAAGCATTAGTGAAAGCACACATCGCCGCCACCGATGAACTGCGTAACGCCCCAGAACAAGCAGCTAAAGCGGTTGGTAAATACGTCGGTGGTGGTCGTTTACCGAAACAAATTATCCTAAATGCATTAAAGAACTCACACGATCAGTTCCAAGCAGATCCGAACGCCATCATTGATGGCACCCGTACCATGCATGATTTTCAAGCCAGCCAAGGCACACTTAAAGCAAGCGTGGACCTAAACGCACTATTTGATGTTCGTTTTTATAACGAACTCATTAGGGAGTAATTCCACATCATGGAATCACACACTCACCCTTTAACACGCTCTCGATGGGGGCGTGTTTTACTGGGAATATTAGGTCTAGCCGCATTTGTGCTGCTGTGGAAATACGCACAAGCGGCAGGCTGGGCGGCAGCTGGCACCATTCCTGACCCATTTAAACTGCCACAAGCACTGGCTGATGAGTGGACATCCGAACGCTTGATGCCAGCAGTCCTCTCAAGTTTAGTTCATTACGCATGGGGCTTGGCGATTGGTACATTTCTTGGTTTCTTAGTGGGTACATTAGCGGCGTCTTCATCGCTGCTAGACGCATTACATGCTTTGCTCGCGCGGATTCTACGTCCCATTCCGCCATTGGCCTGGGTGGTCTTTGCCATTGCTTGGTTTAAAGTAAGCCATGCGGGAGCCGCCTTCGTGATTGCCATAGGTGTATTCTGGGTAAACTACTTTGCAACCTATTCTGCGGTACGCAATGTGGATTCTCGTTTTTATGAACTGGCCCGTGCTTTTGGTCAAAATGGCCATTTACGTCAAACCTTTCAAGTAACCTTACCGGGTGCTGCCACGGGTATTTTTTCGGGCATTCGCACTGGTATCGGACAAGCTTGGATGACCTTGATCGCCGCTGAATTGTTGGGCGTCCCCGGCATGGGACAAGAGATGAATTCAGCCGCGGGCGTAGGCGCTTACGAAGTGGTTGTGGTTTACATGCTGATTATTTCTCTGGTTTACACCTTGAGCGATACCCTGTTTGGTTTCATTGAAAAGCGAGTGTTAACATGGCGCCCATCCTAAAGATCGAAGACCTAAGTTATCACTACGGTAACAATCCTGACCCCGTGTTTGCCAATTTAAACCTTCAAATAGAAGACGGCGAGTTTATAGCGGTCGTTGGTGGTTCAGGCGTTGGTAAATCAACCCTGTTACGTTGTGTCGCTGGCCTTACCTCAGCGAGTCATGGCACTATTTCACTCAACGTGGAAGAAGACGAAACCCGACGCTCTCGCAGCGTGGTGTTTCAAGATGGTCGCCTCATGCCTTGGCGTCGATTGCGCAGCAATGTGGCTTATGGGCTGACAGGACTCAAACTCACGGCTGAAGAAAAACGCAACCGAGTAGACGAAGTATTAAAACTCGCTCGCCTTGATGAGCTAGCCGAGCGTTGGCCACACCAGCTATCGGGTGGCCAAGTACAACGTGGCGGCATTGCCAGAGCATTAGCAGTAAAGCCTCATTTGTTGTTGATGGATGAGCCTTTTAGCGCGGTGGATGCAATCACTCGTCAACATTTACAAGATCAGTTACTGGCGATCTGGGAAAAGACGCGTAAAGCCGTGATGTTTATCACCCACGATATTGAAGAAGCAATATATTTAGCGGACCGAGTGATTGTCTTGTCGGGCTCACCTGCGAACGTGGTGTTAGATAAACCCATTGACCTGCCCCGTCCAAGAGATCGTGGCACAGATAGCTTGCAAAAAATGGCTCAAGAGATCGCTAATGCTCTTTAATTTTTAAAAGGATACCCTCATGGCTGTTACACAATTATTGATTCACGCACCAACAGTAGATGCATTAAAGCGAGCGCAAAATAACGCACGCAATTTGCTTAAATTAGAAGCGGATGCCCAAGTGGAAATCGTCGTCAATGGCCCCGCTATGGCCATGGCGGTCACCTTGACAGATGAGGATATTTTAAGTCGATTGGTGATGTGTCGTAATAGCTTACAAGCACAATCCCTGACCTCACAGGCAGACGTTAAGCTGGTGGACGCCGCTGTGCAGTACCTTGCTCATCAACAAGCCGCTGGTTGGTCTTATCTTCGCGCTTAAGGTTGCCTTCACAAGCCACTATTGAGTGTGCTCAAGACCTATTATGAAAGCAGAAGTAAAACCCCGAAGGTTAACATTTCTGTAAAAACTCTGCAGCCCTGTGCATCGGTGATATGCAATGCATCTGGAGGTGTCTGAGCATGGCCTATACCGTTAGTACGAAACGCTCCCTGCAAGGCGTTCTCGCAAAACTCATGCATAGGTGATATGGGATTCGGGTTCATTCTCGACACTTTCGAAACACTCTGGGCTGAGGATGTCGCACGTAATGTGTCGATCTCATGCATGCAATAATCGGTTATCTTAGAACGCCAGAACGCTTCATAGGCTTCCAATCGAGCCGGATCGGTTGGCGCAACATAGGTAGCATAGATTGTATTACGTCCGGTAGAAAGAGTACGCTTCCAACTTACAGAACGGATGAAATCTGCATTGGGTTGCCGGTCTTCAGTTTGAAAGAGCAACGATTGTACGGATTCGGGCCGATTCTGTTTTTTCTTCCTACTATCGTCACTATCAGCGGCTTTTTCGTAACCACCGCTTGCTAAAGTTAACTGAACCTCATCCTTCGGCATCGCTAGATTCACGCCTTCAATATTGCTTCCGCATAGATCGGCATAATCTTCTGCGACCGCTGACCCGCTGCTGAGAGCTAGCAGACCAAGTACACATGATACTGTTTTTAATTTCATTATCGATGCATCCAGTGCGGTTTTTAGGAATATTAGCTGACTCCTTTAATTCCAGCAATCAACATGCATGCTGCAAGACCTGACCTCTTCCTTTCTGTTTTTTTACGATTAATTGGCCTGCACTTATACAAAAGATATGTTTTCTGTAAGACCTTAGAAATACTAACGCCCCCATCATGCGCCGCCGAAGGCGGTCGCTTGGATGGGCTTATTACACGTCAACTTTGATAAATTACTTTCAGCCTTTTATAAAGCTCGTTGCTCAGATCTCTATAGCCTTCTTCATTTGGCAAGTATTTTAGAGCTCTGTGATGACCTAAATCAGATGGAATATCGTTTATTGACTGAGTAATTGGTATAACTGTTTTGCCAAGAGTATGCGCTATGCCAGTTTCATACATAACATTCGGATTCCTGCCAGTGAAGTCAACGACTACCACTTTTGCACAGAAGATCAGATCAAAGATATCTTGTATGAATGTAGAGTTATCCCAAATATCATCTGCTCTCAGGCACTCAAGACTCATGTGATCAGCAACACGTTTCACTGCATCGTATGTTCCTGAAAATGTACCGCTGAACGGCATCATAACTGATATGAGCTTTTCATTTTGAGGTTTACTGGGTACTTGAAAAACGCTTGGTTTGAATGTGATAATTTTTTCAGTTGGCACTTCAGTAAATGCTGTAGAAACGAATTCACCATGCATAGGGCAAAGTTTAGCCAAACCATTAGGTTGAGTCGCTATTGTTAGGTCATATATTTTTAAGCATGTAGCTACAGCTTCAATAGATTTTTCGCGATCTACTTTCTCATCAAATAAGAAATGATCCGGGTGAAGCAAGTATTCAATAACTTTGACCATTTCTACTGAAGGCATAGTAGCCACAGGAGTTTGACGTTCATTCAGCTCTTTAAGTACATCATTAACCCAAACTCTGCGGGTAGAACCATCATGGACATAATCAAGATCAAGTCCAGTAAAGAATCTTGTTAAATATGAAGAGCTTCTGTAGGGAAAGCAATCGAAAGGGCTATCACCACAAACCATCTCTGCAAGTTTCATCAAACCCGCAGCACCTATTTTCATTATCGTTTAATTCCTATGTTGAATGTTGACGTGTAATAACTAAATATATGACAGATGGTCGCGATTAAACACGACAAGTTGTCATATATCTCCAAGAAAGGGTATTAAAAAGTATTGTGACGTATTGAATTTCATTAGCTTTCCTTGCTCGAAGATTTCTCATCCATGGAGAAAATTACAGAGTTGTCCTACTATCCTTGCATAAAGGCCAAACGGATGGAATATCCTATATAAAAATAGCATAAGAGCATGCTATCGCTTCCCTCATTATACAGTCAATATGAGATTCCTGACCCGCTCGCTATTAAACGCAGAACACCTGTAGAGAAATGAAAGGTTCTCCAAATAAGCCCTCTTTCGCTTAGGGCTAAGCGCCAATAAGTTAAAAGCTTATTTTAAGCCCTTAAACAAAAAAACACTTTCATTCGAATTTAGTTCGCTCCTTACTAATTGCTCTAGCAAGCATTTTGTCAGGCGGAGGCAACATCCTTTGATACTCAAGTGCTTTGAGCACCCCATACATAAGCTGCGGATGAAGATAATTAACCTGATAGATACGACCTTTTTCTGCTTTTTTCTTAATCAGCCCTTTTTCGAGCATACCGCCAAGTAATCTTGATCTATATGCCGAGGCGAGCTCAAGGTCTGCGGTGTCACCAGTCTTGAAACTTTCCAAATGATATACACATTTCAAAATCTTATGATCATTCTGCTCAATTTTCCCGTGTTCATAGGCTCCATCGATTGCCGAGAGTAGGATCTTCTTTTTAACAAAGTCAAAGTCCATAAGATTAGTAACTTTTTTGAACTCCTTAACTATTCCACCCAGTACATATATAAGCCACTCCTCCTTGGAAATATTATTTGATAGGTCATCACAAGCAGACAAGCGAGCGTTGTATTCGGATCTATCTCCACAAAAGATAGACGATGGGGTAAGTAACCCTGCGACACTAAAATTAGCTTTGATCAACATAGCATGAGTAAGTAATCGCCCAACTCTACCATTTCCATTGTTGAACGGATGAATCCAAGCAAAATGTTGATGTGCCTGTCCTATCTTTATTGCATCATATTTCTTTCCATGATCTGTTTCGATAAATTCAAATAAACGTTGCATGTATTTTGCATTGTCTGGAAAAATAGGCGGATAGTGATATTTTCCTGTTGTTTCACTCCCTACACGTCTGACCCCTTCCTCCTTGATAAATGAATATTGACCTGGATGCATATCACCATCACCTCCAGCTTGTACAGGTGTCAGTCCATCCACAACAATTTCGTGAAGTGTACATATAAGATCTCCGTCTATGTCACCCTCGTTCTCGAGATGTCTCATAGTATGCGTTAAGGCCTTCTCGTAATTGGAAATCTCTTTAATCGGCTCCTTTACAAAATCACCACATTGCCTAGCTTGAGCGTACTCAACTATCTCTGTTGTATTGCCCTCAAGCCGAAGGGACATCAAACTTTCTGCAGAATGGAGAATGTCTTTGAGCTGGAAAAAAAGCCAGTCTGGTGTAGTCCCGTGAGGCCTGTAAGCCCTAAGTTCCTCAAGCTCGAAGCCTAGATCAACAACTGGACTATCGTAAGAAATTGGCCAAAGACTAAAGGAATTGATATCAAGACTCACAAATAACTCCCATTAAGTGACATTAGTAGAATATTAAAAATGACATGAAAATTCTTCAAAGGCAACAAATACAAGGATTTAAAGCAATATCATTCAAGTGAATTATATGCCATAAAAATATCATAGTCTTACCTAGTTATATGACATCGGCCGCGAGAACTAATTGATATTGAGTGGGTCTTCTGTCAGGAAACAGTATCACTTCTAAAAATAAGTATAGAATTACATTATATGTAAGACACGCTCTAAAGGAATGTAACGCTCGCATTTGCGGCTGGTTTTGAGCGGAAAACCAGTCCGGCAACATGCGCTGTTAGAATTATTCAACGCTCGGAACAAGATGATTGATAGCTGATAACACATCTTCCAAACCATCATTGTAACTATTACGAAAGTCAGCGTATTTTTTTGTTTTCAATAATTCTGGTATTTCACAATCTCTATATAGAACTGGAAGAACATGTATATTTCCACTACTTACTTCGTCCCAGTATTTATTTTGCCACTCTCTTTCGACCCAGTTTGAGTTAATCGAATTTTCTGACAGAATCACAATGACGAAATCAGCTTCTTTGACACCCAGAGATATTTTCGCCGGAATTGATTCACCTACGTTGATCTCCCACTCATCAAGCCAAGGCTTGTGCCCGGAAGCTTTAAGATCAGTAGCAACCCATCTTGCAAATGGCTTATCTTCAGATGAATGTGAAATGAAAATGCTTGCCCCGTTTTCCACGTTTGAATACCTTGCCTCAATCATGCGATCAACTAATGTTGAATCCACGTAGTGTAATTCTCTTAAGAATGAATCCTCCTCTTCAGGTTCAACGTCTAAATCTGGATCTCGTATTCTTGCAAACCGACCACACAAATCGTGAAGCTCTTCACGCCTTTTCATTAGATCGTCTGTTGTAACCGCTCTAATATAATCATGTGGCAGCAAGTAGTACCCTTTAGCTATGAAAAAGTCGCCGAAGTAAACGATAGCTACATCTAATGCTTTTAAGTTTTCTTCCTCGACACCCTCTACGTCTCTCCATGAGTCACTATCCCAGAAGTCGGGGTCAATATTTTCTTCATCGGAAAACAGAGAGTCATTGTCATCGTAATACCCAATTTTACCTTTATGATCGCCCTTAATAACGATTACAGGTCCCCAATCACCATTCATCGATAATCCTTATTTCTAATAGCTAAAACATAACCGATTATCTCGATTAAACACGAGAAGTTGTCATATATCTCCAAGAAAGGATATTAAAAAGTATTGTGACGTATTGAATTTCATCAGCTTTCCTTGCTCGAAGATTTCTCATCCATGGAGAAAATTACAGAGTTGTCTTACTATCCTTGCATAACATTCTAAAGGATGGAATGCTCTATATATAAATAGCATAAGAGCATGCTATCGCTTTCCCCGTTATACCGGCCTCCTACGCGCGCACCCTCAATACACCCGTATTGAAATAAAACCTCTTTAAATAAGCCCTCTTTCGCGCACGGGCTAAGCGCCTATAGGTTATAGCGTAAAGCTCTTAAACAAAAAAACACGCCCTTGGGCGTGTTTTTTATTTATCCTGATAGAGTATTAGATCTCTGTTTTACCGCCCATATAGGACTGTAGGGCCTCTGGTATAGCGATCTTGCCGTCTGCTGTTTGGTAGTTTTCCATCACAGCTAAAAGTGTACGCCCTACCGCTAAACCGGAACCATTTAAGGTATGAACCAGTTCTGGTTTACCTGTTTCTGGGTTTCTCCAGCGCGCCTGTAGTCGGCGTGATTGGAAGTCTGTCATATTAGAGATGGATGAGATCTCACGATATTTACCTTGCCCTGGCAACCAGACTTCAATATCGTTGGTTTGCGCAGCGCTAAAGCCTAGATCACCACCACAAAGGGTTACAACACGGTATGGCAGGTTAAGCTTTTGTAGAATCGCTTCCGCATGACCGGTCATCTGATCAAGGGTTTCCCATGATTTAGACGGCTCTACAATTTGCACCATTTCGACTTTTTCAAACTGATGCTGACGGATCAAACCGCGCGTATCTTTACCTGATGCGCCCGCTTCTGAACGGAAGCATGGTGTATGTGCGGTAAAGCGAAGGGGAAGCTGATCCGCTTCAACAATCTCATCACGCACAAGGTTAGTCACAGGTACTTCAGCGGTAGGAATAAGGTAATATTCACGCTCGCCGAAGGGTACTTTAAATAGGTCTTCACCAAATTTTGGTAGCTGGCCTGTGCCGCGAAGGCTGTCCGCATTAACCATATAGGGAACGTACGCTTCGGTATAACCGTGATCTTCAGTTTGTGTATCCAGCATAAACTGGATCAGTGCACGGTGTAGACGTGCGAGCTTGCCAGTCATAACCGAAAAGCGTGAGCCAGTTAGTTTAGCGGCAACTTCAAAATCTAGTTCGCCGCTTTTTTCACCTAAAGCAACATGATCTTGGGGTTCAAAATCAAACTCTCGCGGTGTGCCCCAACGACGAATCTCGACGTTATCATCTTCATCAGCACCTTCTGGCACTTTATCGCAAGGAATATTAGGTACGCCGTACAGTAGATCATCTAACTTCGCTTGAACCTCGTTTAGCTCCGCTTTAGCGGCATCAAGCTTTTGCCCTAGATCGGCTACTTCAGCTAATAGCGGCTGAATATCTTCGCCCGCGGCTTTGGCTTTACCAATCCCTTTGGATCGGGTATTTCGCTCGTTTTGCAGGTTTTCTGTATCCACCTGCAATTGCTTACGCTGGTTCTCCAGTTCAACAAACTGATCGACTGGGAATTCGTAACCCTTTTTCTTTAATAACTGTGCAACTTCTTCGGGGTTTGCACGGACATATTTTGCGTCAAGCATGAGCTTCTAAAACACCTTTTAAGAACGATTAAAACAAGCGAGTTAAGGACAGGCCGCCATATAAAGCAACCAGACACAATAGAACGCTTAATAATATATAAATCACCGCAGAGATAACATGCCCTTCCTGCAGCATTGCGACTGTTTCCAGTGAAAAAGTAGAAAAAGTCGTAAACGCACCCATAAATCCGACCATTAACAGAGGTCGAAGCTCGGCACTAAGTTTGGCTTTTTCCAATATGAGTACAAATAAGATACCCATTAAAAATGAACCCACAACATTACAGGTAAGTGTCCCATAGGGAATTCGATGCTCGGCATTATTAAGAAGACCACTCACCCAATAACGCCCTAAGGCACCCACCGCCCCACCTATCGCAATTGCGAAGAGATGCTGCATATGAAACGCTCCTACTTACTCTCCTCAGCGTATCGCTGCTGAGGGCTCTGTTGATCTAGGTTTTTCAGATGACGTAGTTTTTCACCAATTTTCACTTCTAAACCACGTGCTTCCGGATAGTACCATTGTTGACCGGCAATTTCTGGCGGTAGATAGTTTTCACCCGCCGCATAAGCATCCGGCTCGTTATGAGCATAACGATATTCAGCCCCATAGCCCATATCTTTCATTAAACTGGTGGGTGCATTACGCAGATGAACCGGTACTTCATAACTAGGTTGTGATTTTACATCCATCAAGCATTGATTAAAGGCTTGGTAGATCGCATTACTTTTCGGTGCCGAGGCGCAATACACAGCGGCTTGAGCAATGGCTCGCTCGCCTTCTGATGGCCCTACCCGTTCAAAAGCGTCCCAGGCCGATAAAGCAACTTGCATCGCTCTTGGGTCTGCATTGCCTATATCTTCTGAGGCAATGGCAACTAAGCGACGGGCGATATACAGCGGGTCACAGCCACCATCCAACATACGACAATACCAATAAAGCGCACCATCGGGGGAGGAGCCGCGTACCGATTTATGGAAAGCGGAGATCATGTCGTAAAACAGATCGCCTTGTTTATCATAGCGGCGACCCGAAGAGCGAAGCACCTCCTCTAACACCTGCTCATCAATTAATTCTGTGCCGTCGTCTTGTTTTACCGCAAGATCGGCGGCAATTTCCAGTAGATTGAGCGAACGTCGAGCATCACCATCTGCGGCCTGAGCAAGTCGATTGATCATATCTTCAGAGATCACTAAATTACGATCACCCAAACCGTGCTCTTTATCAGTTATTCCGCGCTGAATCACTTCAAGAATGTCACTCTCTTCAAGGGAGCGCAGAAGATAAACACGCGCGCGAGATAGTAGTGCATTATTTAGTTCAAACGAGGGATTTTCTGTCGTAGCGCCAACAAAGATGATCGTCCCATCTTCTATATAAGGAAGAAACGCATCTTGTTGGGATTTATTAAAACGGTGTACCTCATCCACAAACAGGATTGTTTTCCGCCCCGTTTGCGCTGAATGCTGTTTAGCTTGCTCAACAGCAACTCGTATATCTTTAACACCGGATAGCACGGCTGAGAGGGTGATAAAATGAGCATCAACATGATGGGCAATTAGTTTAGCTAAGGTTGTTTTCCCTACACCCGGAGGCCCCCAAAATATCATTGAATGGGCCGACCCTTGCTCTAACGCCGTTCGTAAAGGCTTACCCTGCCCCAACAAGTGTTTCTGGCCATAATATTCAGCTAAGGTTTTTGGCCGAATTTTTGCGGCAAGCGGTTCATAAGCAGGTGTTTGGGAAAAAAGATCCACTCTATTCCTCTATATCTACGATAACATCAGTGTCTTTAGGTATACGAAAGAAGAAGCTTTCAGCTTCAAATTCAGGATTAATCTGCTGTTTAGAGAAAACAACCGATGTGCGCTGACCTAAGGAATCTTCTAACATGATTTCTGAAATCAAATTATCAGAAAAGGCTAAGCGAATTCGGCTAAAACTATATTGCTCAGAAACAGGCGTTAGATCAAATAATTGCTCAGCACCGGTATCTTCCATCATACGGATCTTATAAGTTTTTTGTAGCTGCCCAATTTGCCCATTAAGGATCAAGGCTGGGGCACTTTCTTGCTGTGTATCTGCGGAGCGTTGAGTTACCTGTTCTAAATCAGGATCATAGATCCAGATATATTGTCCATCTGAGACAATCTCTTGCGGAAACGGCTGAAGCGTTTCCCAACGAAAACGGTTAGGCTTAGACAGTAGAACACTACCCTCTGTTTTTTGTGCTTCGCGGCCATTGTCTGAGATAGTAACTTGCTGAAACTGAGCGGAAAAGCTCTCATAGCCTGCCAGTAACTCAGTTAATTTTTCAGGCCCTGACATCGCTGCCGCAATAGATGAACATAATAGACCGGTACTTAATACTGTTGTCACTAAAATACTTTTTGTGAATGCTTTAAAACCCATAACCAACCTTAATAAGTAATAATGGTGATCTTACATCTCACCATTAGGTGATGGTGCCAGCACTTCTCGCTGACCATTGCTACCCGCTGTACTCACAACACCTGCTGCTTCCATTGCTTCGACCATACGTGCGGCGCGGTTATAGCCAATTTTCAATCGACGCTGCACACTAGAGATAGAGGCTTTACGGGTTTCCAATACAAATGCGACCGCTTCATCATAAAGCGGATCTTGTTCATCATCGAATAATGAACCTGAACCTCCGCCGTCTGAAACGCTATCACCTTGGGTTATCTCTGTAATGTACTCCGGCTGACCCAGTTTTTTCCATGCTTCCACAACGCGGTGAACTTCATCATCACTCACAAAAGCACCATGCACACGGTTAGGTAAGCTAGTACCAGCGGGTAGATAAAGCATATCACCCCAGCCTAATAGGTGTTCAGCACCAGACTGATCGAGAATCGTTCGCGAATCTATACGGGACGATACTTGGAAGGCGATACGGGTTGGAATATTCGCTTTAATCAAACCAGTAATAACATCGACCGATGGTCGCTGAGTTGCCAGAATCAAGTGGATACCTGCCGCACGTGCTTTTTGCGCGATACGGGCAATCAACTCCTCCACCTTTTTACCAACAATCATCATCATGTCGGCAAACTCGTCAATCACCACAACAATATAGGGAAGTGTCTCAAGCTCTGGCGCGGGTGTACCGAATGGTTCGCCATTTTCTTCAGCATTCCATAAAGGATCTAATAGCGGCTTACCCTGTTTTCGAGCTTCTTCAATTTTATCGTTGAATCCCGCTAAATTACGTACGCCCATTTTTGCCATGACACGATAACGGCGTTCCATCTCACCTACGCACCAGCGCAGGCCAGATGCAGCATCTTTCATATCCGTAATAACCGGTGTTAACAGATGCGGGATGCCTTCATAAATAGAAAGCTCCAACATTTTAGGGTCAACCAGAATCAACCTCACCTCTTCAGGGGTCGCCTTAAAAAGTAAGGAGAGGATCATGGCGTTCACACCCACCGATTTACCAGAACCGGTAGTACCTGCCACTAACAGATGAGGCATTTTGGCAAGGTTAGCTACCACAGGGTTGCCTGCAATATCATTACCTAGACCAATGGTCACTTTAGATGAGGCTGATAAATAAGGTTTAGAACTTAAGACTTCACTTAGATGAACGGTTAAGCGAGATTCATTGGGAATCTCAATCCCCACGACCGATTTCCCAGGAATAACCTCAACAACACGCACACTACTCACCGCCATTGATCGTGCAAGGTCTTTAGCAAGGTTGGTAATTTTACTGGCTTTCACACCCGGCGCAGGCTGGATCTCAAAGCGCGTGATAACCGGCCCAGGATTAACTTCCACTACCTCGGCAATAACACCAAAATCTTTTAACTTACTCTCAAGCAGACGAGACATCTGCTCTATCTCGTCTAATGAATAACCTGTATCCGTGTTTAATTCTGGAGGATCAAGTAGCTCTAGGGGCGGTATTTTCCGCTTGGCTTTACGTTTAGGTTCGACTGCATGCTCTAAACCTAATTCGTCATCCTGCATGGGTTTATGGGTTTCAGATAGAGGTACAACTTTAACTTGGTGTTTTGGCGACTCAACAACCGCTGAAGACGTTGTACCGACCGGCTTATTCTCCCGTTCTGCAGATAGCGGTTCTGCCTGAACTTGTGGCGTAAATGGCGCGTTAACCGTTTCACTGACAGGGTTATCTGTAACCTCGCTTGCTGCGGGTGTATTGATTGGTCGTACAATAGGAATGTCATCTATAGCCTCATCAATAGATTCCTCTCGGCGACCTAAAGTAGTGCTATGTGGATCGGCGTATGTTGGCTCAACTCTTTCTGTAACTATAGGAGGGAGATCTGTTTGTTCAGATGTATCACGACGAAACCTATTACTAAAGGCTGATTCGTCCTCTGATTGCTGTGTTCTTGTTAGATCCAGCCCTTGGGATATTTTTTCAGGTAACACTTGTTGACCACGATCGACCAGCTTTTTACCTATAGTTTCAAGCATAGTGCCCCATCCCATCTCTAATAGAAGCGTTATGCCAAATAGAAACAAGGTAAAAAGCACGACTGAGCTGCCAATAACACTCAACCAAGATACTGACCAATCAGATAAGGCTTCTCCCAAAACACCACCCGAGCTGAATGGATATTCGAGTCCTTCATTAGACAGATGAGTGGCACATAAAGCACTAAATGAAGCGATCAGCAAAATAGCGCCCGTTGCCCTCAAGATAAAGAAGGGAACAGTATCCATAACGCTCTGATCTTTGCGCAGAATAAACCGTATGGAGGGATAGATCATCAATACAGGAATGATAAACGCACTCAAACCAAAACCAGACAAGAATAGATCCGCTAACCAAGCCCCCGCAGGGCCGGTAAAGTTTCTTACTTCGGGTTGATAGCCTAAATGGGACCAACCAGAATCTCTTGGATCAAACCCCAATAAAGAAATAAGTAAAAATATGCTGATCGCAATAATAATGATCAGACTGGATTCACGGCTAATTCTTGCTAACAATGCAGTAAAACTTAAACGTTGTCCGTTATCGGTCGCGCTCAAGGGTAAAGCTCCATAATATCTGTAGAAAATCGAGGGCTAACAATAACATAAATTAATGCATGACTAACGCTTGATAAGCTGAAGTTTGTGCCATAAAAGCCGAGAGCCGGTATTTTTTTAAGGTAGACAACAACTTTGAAGGTGTCGAGCTGCGATGGCTTAGAACAAACTCTATGTAGACCACTAAACAAACTCAAATAAAGAGGTTTTCAAATAGGTCATTAACAAATATTGTCGCTAGCGCAGGACAGGCATATCATTAAGCATTCTTTAGTTATCGATCTATAGCTAGAATGATTCCAATTTAAAAGGAACAATTTAAAGCTTATATGAGAGGCCATGAAATAAAAATTTCATGTTACTATTTCTAGCAACGTTTTTACTGGGCCGAAGCAAAATGAAAGGTGCGGGTTGAATTTTTTAGTCAATCCCCCCATTGTTTTATAATCTATTTCACTAACGGATCTGTTTCTTATTACCATGAGCGAAGTACAACACCATAACCTAATCATTCTCGGTAGTGGCCCAGCGGGCTACACTGCCGCTGTATATGCCGCGCGCGCTAACCTAAAACCTATTGTCATCACAGGTATGCAGGCTGGCGGTCAACTTACTACTACAACCGATGTAGATAACTGGCCTGGCGATGTCGATGGCGTTCAGGGACCTGAATTGATGCAACGTATGCAGCAGCATGCAGAGCGTTTTGATACAGAGATTCTTTTCGATCATATCAATGAAACTGATCTGCAAAATCGCCCCTTCCGCTTAAAAGGCGATATGGGTGAGTATACTTGCGATGCATTGATTATCTGCACAGGCGCTTCGGCTCAATATTTGGGTCTTCCTTCAGAAGAAGCCTTTGCCGGACGCGGTGTATCAGCGTGCGCAACCTGTGACGGTTTCTTCTATAAAGGCCAAAAAGTAGCGGTTATTGGCGGTGGTAATACTGCGGTTGAAGAAGCACTTTATCTATCCAATATCGCCGATGAAGTTACATTAATTCACCGCCGCGATAGCTTACGCTCAGAGAAGATTTTACAAGATAAACTTCTTGAACGGGCCGAAAATGGCAATATCAACATCATCTGGAATCATACCTTAGAGGAAGTCCTCGGTGATGATTCTGGTGTAACCGGCCTACGTATTAAAAGTACCGAGAACGACGAAGCTACAGAGTTAGATGTTGCTGGCGTATTTATAGCGATTGGCCACAAGCCTAATACTGATATTTTTGACGGCCAGCTTGAGATGAAAGACGGCTACTTAAAAATACAATCAGGCCTTGAAGGCAAAGCAACACAAACCAGCGTCGAAGGTGTATTTGCAGCCGGCGATGTCTGTGACCATATCTATCGCCAAGCGATTACCTCAGCAGGTTTTGGTTGTATGGCCGCATTAGATGCTGAACGTTATCTTGATGATCTAATCAAGTAAGTAGACTACGGCGGAGTGCAAACTCCGCCCTTTTGTAACGAATACTATGATCCCATGGCTACAAAATCCTTCAGATAGTTTCCCTCCCATAGAGCAGGCGCTTGATGAACCTAATGGTTTATTAGCCGCAGGCGGGGATTTGAGCCAAGAACGCCTAGTCAGCGCGTATCGTGCCGGTATTTTTCCTTGGTACAGCCCGGGCGAACCCATCCTTTGGTGGAGCCCTGATCCTCGTTGCGTATTAATTCCTAGCCAAATCCATATATCAAAAAGCATGCGTAAGCGTTTGAAGAAAAAGGATTATACGGTCGTATTTAATCGTAATTTCGCTAAGGTTATCGATGCCTGTTCAGCTCCTCGACGGGGAGAAGATGGCACATGGATCACTAACGAAATGAAAGACGCTTACTGTAACCTCCACAAAAAGGGTTTAGCCCACTCGGTTGAAGTTTATATTGATGATGAACTCGTCGGCGGGCTTTACGGCTTGGCTATAGGTAAACTCTTTTTTGGCGAATCCATGTTTAGCAAAGTAAAGGATGCATCGAAGATCGCCTTTATAACTATGGTCGGACAACTAGAAAAGTGGGGCTATGCTTTAGTCGATTGCCAAGTGAGCAATGATCATCTATTTTCATTAGGTGCAACTGAGATAAACCGGCGTGAATTTCAGTTATACCTTGATCAATATCTTGATGAGATTGGACAAACGCATTGGCAGTTTGACCTGCCAGCAGATCAAATGGAGTAAACCTTGAGCAACCTCAGGACATTACATTTTTACGCGACCCCTGAGCATGATTGTAGCTATTTAGAGAATAAGATAGCTAAAACCCTGTTTGTCGATCCACAAGTAGAACTTGATCAGTCAACCTACAGCCAACTTTCAGATCTAGGCTTTAGACGAAGTGGTAAACATGTTTATCGCCCCCACTGTGATGATTGCAGGGCTTGTATATCCGTTAGAATCCCCCTTGCGGTCTATAGCTTTAGTAAAAGCCAGAAGCGTATTCTTGCCAAAAACAAAGATATATACGCAACAACCCACGCCCCCTCCTTTACTGAGGAGTATTACTCCCTATATTCTCGCTATATTAATAAGCGCCATCAAGATGGTGATATGTTTCCGCCAAGTTCAGAGCAGTTTACCTCCTTCCTTGTTGAGGGTGCGGAACATACTCAGTTTATTGAGTTCAGAGACGCCACAGATACGCTAGTTGCCGTTAGTGTTGTTGATACACTCGAAAAGGGGCTCTCAGCGATCTACACTTTTTTTGACCCCTCCTTACCTAAACGTAGCTTAGGAACCTTTTGTATTTTATGGCAATTACAGTTTTGCCAACAAAATAACCTTAATTACCTCTATCTAGGCTATTGGGTAAAAAACTGCCGAAAAATGAGCTATAAAATCGCATTTAGACCCTTTGAGCTCCTTTTAGAGGATCAATGGGTATTAGTTCAACCCGATTAACACGGCCAAAGTCTAGTTTAAATCACATATATGCGGATTTCCCTTTGATATAAAAGTGATTTTCAGGCACAATATCGCGCAATTATTAGGTCCAGATATCTGGAGCCTCTCTCAACAAGGTAAAGAATTGATGGCTAAAGAAGATAGCATTGAAATGGAAGGCACCGTGGTCGACACGCTACCGAACACTATGTTCCGTGTTGAGCTGGAAAACGGTCACGTTGTAACGGCACACATCTCAGGTAAGATGCGCAAAAACTACATCCGCATCCTGACAGGCGATAAAGTTAAAGTTGAATTGACACCTTACGACCTAAGTAAAGGCCGTATTGTCTATCGCGCACGTTAATATCATTGCGTCTTCCCAGCTAATTTATGCATTAAGTGTTTAAGTTAGCTTAGGTAAGAATAAAAAAATGGCAGCCAATTGGCTGCCATTTTTATTTCCATAAGGATCAGTGGTTAAACACAACTAGTAACTTCAACGCTAATTTCACCTTCAGCGTCTACACCAATCTCAACCTCTCCACCCTCTTCAGCTAATTCGCCAAATAGAATCATTTCAGCCAATGGCTTTTTCAGTTTTTCCTGAATCAAGCGTTTCATAGGCCGCGCACCCATCTGCTCATCGTAGCCTTTTTCGGCAAACCATGTACGGGCGGCATCCGTTAGATGAAGAACTACATGTTTATCATCTAATTGCACTTGAAGCTCAGCGAAGAATTTGTCTACTACACCTTTGATAATGCTAGGATCCAGAGGTTTAAACTGAATAATTCCATCCAAACGGTTACGGAATTCAGGAGTAAACATTTTCTTAATCGCTTCAATACCATCCGTTGCATGATTCTGCTTAGTGAAACCAATAGATGCACGACTCATATCTTGAGCTCCTGCATTGGTTGTCATAACAAGAATCACATTACGGAAATCTGCTTTACGGCCATTATTATCAGTTAATGTCCCGTTATCCATCACTTGAAGCAATAAGTTAAACACTTCTGGATGTGCTTTCTCTATTTCATCAAGTAACAGTACGCAATGAGGAGACTTAGTAACCGCCTCAGTAAGCAGCCCGCCTTGATCATAACCCACGTACCCAGGAGGTGCGCCGATCAAGCGTGATACGGTATGGCGCTCCATATACTCAGACATATCGAAACGGACTAACTCAATCCCCATAACTCGTGCAAGTTGCTGAGTCACTTCTGTTTTACCAACCCCTGTTGGACCAGCAAAAAGGAAACAACCTACAGGTTTATTCGGCTCTTTTAATCCAGCACGGGATAGTTTAATTGCAGAAGACAGTGTATCAATCGCTTCATCCTGCCCCAGCACCACCATTTTAAGATTGGTATCAAGCTTAGCCAACTGGCTTTTATCTGAAGCTGAAACGCTTTTAGGTGGAATACGCGCTATTTTGGCGACAATAGCTTCAACATCTTCCACTTCAATAACTTTCTTACGAAGTTCTTCAGGTAGAAGGCGCTGATAAGCACCCGCCTCATCAATAACATCAATCGCTTTGTCTGGCATATGCTTATCATTGATATAGCGTCCAGCAAGCTCTGCGGCGGCCTTAAGAGCCTCATCACTGTAGGTAAGCTCATGGTGTTCTTCAAAACGCTGCTTTAAGCCACGTAATATAGCGTAGGTATCATCAATGCTTGGTTCAAGCACATCCACTTTCTGAAAACGTCGAGCGAGTGCACGGTCTTTTTCAAAAATCCCTCGAAACTCTTGGAAAGTTGTAGAGCCAATACAACGTATCTGGCCGGAACTCAGCAGTGGTTTCAAAAGGTTAGATGCATCCATAGAACCGCCTGAAGCAGCCCCAGCACCAATAATCGTATGGATCTCATCGATAAATAAAATAGCTTTAGGCAGCTCTTTTATCTCATTTAAAAGACCTTTTAAGCGTTTTTCAAAATCGCCACGGTATTTTGTTCCCGCCAGCAAAGCGCCTAAATCTAAAGAATAAACAACGGACTCTTTGATAACATCAGGGACTTTACTTTCAACAATGAGTTTAGCTAAACCTTCTGCTATTGCCGTTTTACCTACTCCGGCCTCACCCACAAGCAAAGGGTTATTTTTACGACGGCGTGACAATATTTGGACTACACGCTCAACTTCAGAGTCTCGACCCACTAACGGATCTATTAAGCCTTTTTCCGCCTCTACATTGAGATTGACGGAATACTTTCTTAATGGGCTGTCCTCTTTATTGTCAGTAGAGTCGCCTTCGAGCGGTGTTGCAGAATTATCATGCTCATGTTCAGACATTTTTGAAATACCGTGAGCAATGTAATTGACGGTATCAATGCGTTCAATCCCATGCTGCTGCAGGATATATACCGCTTGGCTCTCCTGTTCGCTAAAGATAGCAACCAGAACATTCGCACCAGTGACTTCATTTTTACCCGAAGACTGCACATGAAATACAGCACGCTGAAGTACTCGCTGAAAGCCTAATGTCGGCTGAGTATCCAGATCCGGTAATGTATCTGATAATAATGGAGTTGTTTCTTCGATAAAATCAGCAAGATTTTTACGAATACCATCAAAATTAGCACCACAAGCCGCTAGTACTTGATGGGCTTCATAATTTTCCAACAACGCTAGTAAAAGATGCTCGACCGTAATAAATTCATGTCGTTTCTCTTTTGCCGCCTGGAAAGCTGCACTGAGCGTGTCTTCGAGTTCTCGGTTTAACATAACGGTTCCTCTTCAGACTTTCTCGACTTCACAAAGTAGTGGATGACTATTGTCTCTTGCATACTGATTAACTATAGCTGCTTTTGTGTCTGCTATGTCTTTTGTAAAGATGCCACATACACCTTTACCTTGAGTATGCACCGATAACATCACTTGTGTAGCTTTTTCTTGGTCCATATTAAAAAACATTATTAAAACAGCTACGACAAAATCCATCGGCGTATAGTCATCATTCATTAACACGACTCGATACATCGATGGTTTTTTAACTTCCGGCTTAGCTTCTTGCGTTGCTAGGCCTGAATCATCCCTATGCTCGTGATCTGGGCCATGTTCTTCATTAGACATTCGTGGCATGTTTTGTTTATTTTTTATACACATTTATATATCTTCTAATTTTCCACTATAATTAACTACTGAACAGTGATCGTACACCTGTCACACATTCTCTGGGGGGTGCTATACTTCACTATAGCAGGATTAGGTCATATCCTCGTTGTACCTGCAAGCATTAGGAAACACTCTTTAGCTACTATTATAGCCTTGATAGTTATTTTAGCAGTTATAAAGTCGTACGTTCAGGTTAACAATCCAAATGTAGCATTGGATACGGGAGTTAGTTATGCAGACAGGGAAAGTAAAGTGGTTCAATAATTCGAAGGGGTACGGATTTATTTTATCCGACGAACACAATGAGGATCTCTTTGCCCATTATTCTGCTATTGAAGTAGATGGATATAAAAGCCTCAAAGCCGGACAGAAAGTAGAGTTTGATACACAACCAGGTCCTAAAGGAACGCATGCCGTTCAAATTAAACCGCTTGAAACTCAATAGATAGCAAAAATTTTCTACCTTTTGTTGAATAAAAAAACCAGCCTAGTGCTGGTTTTTTTGTCTTTCTTACTTTCCAATCAATATACCCCCCAGCCACAAGCGGTAAACAACGACACCCTTCTCTGCCTGTAAACTTTAGATATACAACTCAGAATAAACTCCCTCCCACCTTTCCAGTTCTGTAGAATACCCCCTACCTAAAGGCTCTTTTAGTATAAAGACACTTAACGACCCAATTTATAGAATGATGTAATGCCTAAAATCTTATTATTTAACAAACCATTTCAAGTACTTACCCAGTTCACTAATGGTGAGGGTAAAGAAACCCTAGCAGCTTATATAGATAAACCCGGTTTTTATGCTGCAGGACGGTTAGATTATGACTCTGAAGGGCTATTAATTCTTACCGATAATGGTGCACTACAACATCAGCTTGCTAACCCTAAATTTAAATTAGAAAAAACCTATTGGGCTCAAGTTGAAGGCGATATTACTGAAGAAGCTCTGAAACAACTCAGCAACGGAGTCGAGCTAAAAGATGGTATTACTCGTCCCGCCACCGCGAAAAAGATTTCAGAACCTAATAACCTATGGGATCGAGTACCCCCGATTAGGGAACGAAAAAATATTCCTACAAGCTGGGTAGAGCTAAAAATAACGGAGGGTAAAAACCGCCAAGTTAGAAGAATGACCGCCGCGGTAGGCTTCCCCACGTTACGCTTAATCCGTTACGCCATTGGCCAGCATACCTTGGCACAGTTACAGCCAGGGGAATTTATAGAAGCAGAAACTCAGCTAAATATTGAGAGTAGTACCAGTAAATCCAACACCCGATACAAACGAGCAGAGAAAAAACCTTATCAAAAACGCTCTTCGAATAGATCTGCACAAAAAAATAAGGCTTCGCGATAAACGAAGCCTTTTCCATCTTACTCAGCTAGATAACACTTAGCCTTTCTGATTGGTAGCCACCAGCCAGACCCCATGAATAACACCAGGAAGCCAACCACATAAACACAGCACAATATTAATAACGAGATGCTTAGTCGCACCGACTTGTAGAAAAGCCCCTAAAGGCGGTAACAATATAGCTAGAATTAGATTGAGAATATTCATAGTGCATTCCTCTTAATAGACCTGTTCAGTTAAAAGAATAGGCTTCCGCCCTTCATAACCTTCCTGTTAATTTAAATTTAATAAACTTTTCACAATACTAAATAGTGTTTTACTCTTTGTATCTAAGGCCAACATGGTTGTCTGCGAAGGCGTGGCACCTTCAACATAAGGGTTGCCATTACCTTGGATCTTTTTAATTAAGTTATTACGTGCCAGCTCCCATTCATCAACGGGATCCAGCTTATCCCATGCGGTGAAAAGCTGAACCTGCTTTCTGCTTAGTTTTATTTGGTATTGATCACGCATGTAGAAATAGGTTCTAGCTATATCACCCCGTATGGAATCTGAGGGTTCAACTTTACGAGCTTTAAAATCCACTTCCATATCACAACGCCCATATAACCTAGGCTCCCCTTTTAAAGGAGCAAAGCTGAAATTTGAACGGTCTCCATTCACCTCCCCAATTGCGGGTACAAGGTTATGTAGATCAGATTCCATCCTCTTAAACTGTTTATTTTGTTTACAGCCTTTTCTGCCACTATCCTGCCAGCACTCAAGCTGATGCCCAAACGCCCATGCGGGCATAATATGTTCCCACTCTATACGTTGAGCCCTTGAGGCACTTTTACGTGGGCTATAACCACAACTATCATGATCAGGGACAAGTTTTTTCCCCTGAGAATGGTAAGTACATCCACAATAAAAGGTTAATTTATGGTCGCTATATATCTGTTTTAAAATGGTTTTTGATTTCGAAAATGAACTGGGATGCCCAGCCATAGCGACTGTGGGAATAATACAAAGACAAATGAAACAATAACGGGCCAGCCTTAAGAAATAACATTGTGAATATTGAGACATCAGATTTCCAAATCATTTGGCATCCAATGCCGGAATAAAGCTTGCTAGCCTTTACTGCATCCTGCTAAAACTTCATTATATTTTAATAAGTTAAATATAAACCTAAACTGAACACTTAGATCTGATTATATATTCAAAATCTGATTCATCCCTGTCACAAAATCTCGTTTCCCACCGTAAGATGGATGGCGGATATAACAGATATCCCTTTCCGGTAAGACGCTCTGAGCACAAGAGGTTCCCGCCCTCCCTAATCCAGCCACTATATCAGGCTGAAAAGCCTCAACCAGCTCATTCAAGTAGAAAGCGCCCTCTTCAATCTCTGCGACTGAAGGTGCCCTATTCTTTTTCTGAATACGTGGAGGATGCGGATGAAATGGGAATGAGTTCCAAAAAAGAGGCACTATCGGCTTATCAATTAGATAGCGCCATACCACTGATGCTGTATTTTCAGCAACGAGACAATCCTGATCTAAAGTTAACTGTGAACTTAAATTTTGTAAAAAGGGATGCTCTACTTCCTTGAAGAGCTTACCGCTCGAAAAAGGGATCCCAGTTAAGCGACAGCCTTTATAGCCCGGTGCTTCTCCCACTAGCATGACCCGCGGCCCTGGCAATGCAAACATCGCTTCAAAATAGTGTTTTAGATTTTCGAGTTTATAACAATCACGATAAGGGTTATAAACTTTGAGGGTATTCTTTCTTTTCGCTAAATTCAGATAGAAAGCTTCAGAGATCGACATGAAATAATTTAACCACTTTATGGGTTAGATACATAATCAAAATGACCGCGCTGGCAAATACGTACAACCCCCAATGAATTTCAATCGATACAATAGCTCCGAGCTTGACCGTCATAATCAAAACAGCCACGACAAAAACATCAAGCATCGCCCAACGTCCATAATCATGTATCAATGAAAGATAGTGTTTCTGCTTAACCGAACACTCTACGCCCGCCTTAAGTATATGAAAAAGAAATAGTACTTTTGCTATAGGTGCTAGCACACTAAAAATTAAAATAACGATAGCAATAAAATACTGCCCCTCTTCAAATAAACTCACCAAGCCGCCAACGACAGAAAAAGAGCTTTCAAAGAAATAAAACTGACTCATCGTCAGCATAGGGGAAAAAAGCCCCGTTAATAGAAGTACGACTGTTAACAAGAGCAAGAAGCGTAATAGGTTTACTTCACGCTGCGAAGTGAGTTGCATAAAAGTGATCACAGAGCCTAAACAAAACGGCATTATACCTTAATCAATCATAAGGGACTCATCCCCCTTATGATTGATCTATATTATCTACCTAGACAGCCATGTCGATCTGTTGAATGGTGCCGACCTCGCCTGTTTCATTAATATAAAAACCACTGGAGGTCACTCGCCCATTTTGTTGATTATCCTTTCCTTTGATATCAAACGGCGTTTCACTTGAACCTAGATAAATCGCACCAATACCATGATCGGCAATGGATACTAAAGAATCAACCTCCTCAGTTTTTGTCCAAAGCATTAAATCATCATAAATAGAGTCGGCTTCATCTATATAGTTGTTCCCGTCTTCATCATATTGCGCTAAATCAGCAAAGCCATTACCACTTAACGCACCAAATAACTCAGTACCATCATTAATAATACCGTCTTCATTATTATCGATGGCTAACATACCACCACTACCTGATAGATAACTGATTAACTCCATATCCCCATCTGCGTCTAAATCAAACTCAAACTTTTCGTCCGATAAGTCCGCATAGTTGCCCTCAAAATTAACAATAAGCGGGTCAGTAAATTCGACGCTTTTTGTCACCTCAAATTCTCGGCTAACAGAGTAGCTTCGCTCCATCTCTAGGCTTAAATCAAATTCTATCTCTTTCCCATCAGCCGTTGTTACTTTCCCACAACTGGAGAAACTGGAGCATTCGTACTCCTCTATAGTTTCTGAAACCTTAAAGGACATCTGCAAACGTACAGGCTGCATCTGCTGAGGAATAGCGGTACCAGTACTCCCCATATCTTCGCTATAAGACGATGTCGCAGGCAGCTCTATATTATTGCTTATATCTGCATCCCCATATTTTGGATTAATCGCTTTTATCAGGCTATCAAATAACTTAGAGCGTATGAGTTCATGCCGCTGTTCTACTTCATTCTTATCACTCGCTGTTCTGAACTGCATACCTTGTTCAGTCAATACAAGTATTGAGTTATTTTGTGCTTCACTCTCCTCACCAAGCAACGATTGAGCGCTTTCAAATTCTCTGAAAAAGCCCGCAGATAGCGCATCGAAATCCATTGTTTTTGTTAACTCAATAGATTCTGTCTTCTCATGCTCTGCACTCATGTGCACTGTACTCGTCTGAATAATCATTATTCTCTCCACAAGGTTGAATAGAAAACCAGTAAAACCTGTCTATAGTTCATTCCTCCT
This sequence comes from Neptuniibacter sp. 2_MG-2023, assembly GCF_030547495.1. Taxonomy (NCBI): domain Bacteria; kingdom Pseudomonadati; phylum Pseudomonadota; class Gammaproteobacteria; order Oceanospirillales; family Oceanospirillaceae; genus Neptuniibacter; species Neptuniibacter sp. 2_MG-2023. Next base: position 104,952 of record NZ_JAUOQC010000003.1, read on the forward strand.
TTATTTGACGTAAAAAACCTCAGACACTAATCATTGATAGTGACTAAATACCTTTATTTGAGGCGCAAAAAACCTATTCTTGCATCAGCAAAAATTCAATTTTTTGATACTGACTTAGCGGAAAATAATTGCCTAATGCAGATAGAACCGCCGAGCGGCTTACGGCAAAAAATGACAGCCCTTAGCCCAATAACTAAGCGCAAATTTCCATAAGTGATTATTAGGTCAACAACCTAAACGATCAGTAAAAACACAACAATAGGCACACCTCATACGGCTACAGCCCTCGCAAACGCTCGCTTTGTAAAACAATAGCCCAACCGGAAAGAAACACGTTAAAGCGCACTAAGGCTGTTCATTTTGTTTATTTCAAAAAGCAGGTACGAGAATCATTAAAAATAAGTAATATGAGATACAGCAAAAAGTGGGCCGTTTTTAAAGGCGCTAGGTATCAATGATCTTTACTAAGGTTATTTAAAGTGGGGATAAGAACAGAAGGAATAAAAAACACAAAGCCGCTAAAAGCGGCTTGGTAAAAAGATCTATAAGTTTTCTATAAAGAAATTATTCTTCAAACTTATAATATTCTTTATTTAGATAGCTCGCGACGTCCGCAACATCTTCAGGAAACCAGCCGACATCTAAGTTTGTATTGCAGCCTTCAACAAATGCTTCTAATTTTGCAAATGTTGTCACTTTACGTTGCTCACTCATATAGAGCGACGAATCATGGCAGGTTTCACAATTAGCATCGGTATGAGCCTCACCATGGATTGTTTTCTCGATTTCGACCTCATGGTAAAGCACTTCACCATTAGCGGCATCACCAGCGCTCACTAGACTAGGAGAGAGAGCTAGAACGACAGTTGCAATCAAGGTAGGGAGTATTCTTTTCGACTCGTTCGACATATAAACCTCCTTTACACATTTGTAATTATTGTTTTGAGTAAACTATACCCTCCCCCTTTAGCAAAAGCGCCGTCCATAGAGGAAAGAGAGAACTAAATTAGATCCCCCTGATATGATCTATAAACTCCTTAGGTTCGACAACCCCTATTAAAGTCTTATTCTGGACAATCTCTCCTGATCGATCATAAAACACTAAAGCAGGAGGGCCTATAATATTGTAGGCTTTGTTTAATGCTTTTGCGGGCTGGTCATTCTTAGTGACATCAACCTTAATCACCTTAAATGATGTTAAAGCCTGCTGAACAGATAGATCTGAAAAAGTAACCACGTCCAATTCAACACAAGCGACACACCAATCAGCATAAAAATCTAACATAACGGGCTGCTGTTTCTTTTTAGCATCCTCTAGCTCAAGAACTAACTGCTCAGGGGTGTAAACTTTAATAAATGCTAGTTTGTTAGTTGTTTGTGCATTCGATTCGGCAAAAGCCTTAAGAGGATAGATCAAGCTATTGCCACCGGCTAATGCGCCAGCCATCAACGCTATAGCGTAAAGCAAAATAACAATGCCTAAACCTTTAGCCAGTTGCAGCCTAGCGGTCTCCTTTTTAGCATGAGACAACACGCCCATATAAACCGCGGATACAATTAAAACCAAAGCCGTTAACCACATAGTCACAACGGTTGGCACAATACGATCCAGCATCCAAATAGCGAGCAATAAGAGTAAAACACCGAATACAGCCTTGACCTTATCCATCCAAAGTCCGGCATGGGGCAATAACTTACCCGCCGAAGTACCCACGAGAATCAAAGGTACCCCCATCCCAAGACTCATACTAAACAGTGCGCTCCCACCTAATACGGGATCACCCGTCTGTCCAATATAGATCAAAGCACCCGCCAAAGGCGCTGCTATACAAGGACCAACAATCAGCGCTGACAACAAGCCCATAATAGCGACACCTGCAATCGTCCCACCCTCTTGGCTATTACTTGCTTGGCTCAACTTACTCTGTATGCCATTAGGTAGCTGTAATTCATAAAAACCAAACATAGATAAAGACAACAGAACAAAAATAAAACTGAAGACACTTATAATCCATGGGTTTTGAAATAAGGCTTGAAGGTTTTCACCAAATAAACCGGCAAAAATACCCGCCAAAGTATATGTCACCGATACAGCCAATACATACACAATAGACAGTGTTAAGCCTTTAGCTGCTGTAATTTGCTTCCCCTGACCGGCAATAATGCTGGATAGAATTGGGATCATAGGAAACACACAAGGGGTAAATGACAAGGCTAAACCGGCGATAAAAAAGGCACCTAAAGTAACAAATAGATTTCCCTGATTAAGCATCTGGGCAAATTGATCTTGCTCACTTAGCACTACAGTCGTTTCCGACGTTGCTGTAGCCGTGGCTGTATTATCCGTTTCTATGTTTTCTGCATCGCCTACAGTTGCCATTTCTGTTTTATCAGAAACAGGCTCAACACTTATAACGGAGATCTCTTTTGTCACTGGAGGGTAACAGATTCCTCCCTCCCAACAGCCTTGATAAGTGACTATAAGTTTATCATCAACTATTTGATCATTAGCACTTGCTAAATCAATAGTGACCTCAGCCCTGTTGTGATAAACCCAGACTTGACCAAAAAGCGGGTCATCTTTTTGCTCTGCGGGACTGTTCAAACGATTAAGTATTTTAGTATTTGCACCGCTTTTTAATTCTATTCGATCACGATAGAGGTAATAGTCATTAGGTATATCCCAATAAAGACTAAGCTGATTCCCCTCTTGAATCTGTCCAAAGACAAACGCTTTTTCAACCTCTAAAGGCCCCTTCTCTGCAAAAGGGTTATTATCAAATAATCCAGCGTTCGCTTGCTGAGTGCAAAAAAGCAACAAGACAAAGAGGAGAGGACTGAAAATGCTGCGTTTGAATAAGTGAAATACTGAGGTAACCATCTAATGCCTACAATTCCGATAAAATTCTATAGCTATGTTGACCGCTTTTATTTAATTCAGTTCTAAAAATACGACATTAAAGAATAAATAAATAGCGTAAAAAATTAGAAGCGCAGTGTATCACGGCTAATCGCAACGACACATTCATCTGTTTCCCCCTAAATAGTCAATTGTTATGCATTTAGATGCATAATTGACCTTATGCACACTTATAACCGTAGTGTGTTTATGGTAAAAAAGGCGACACATTTACAAAGAGTTTAGATAGCCAACAATTCCGACACTTTATTATGGATATTAGGCTCTCTATAGCAGGAAAAGTGATAATGACTGATATACGCGTTGACGATTTAAATATCCAATCAAATACCGTCCTAATCTCTCCGGACGTTTTAAAAGCAGAGATGCCTATTTCAGAGAAAGCGGCTTCTGCTGTTTTAACGGGCCGCTCTGTAATTCGTGACATACTTGATCGTAAAGATCCTCGCCTATTTATCGTAGTGGGCCCTTGCTCAATACATGACACCGAAGCGGCACTTGAATACGGCAAAAAATTAGTTGCTCTTCAAGAACAGGTTAAAGACTCTCTGTATTTGGTTATGCGCGTTTATTTTGAGAAACCTCGTACAACCGTAGGGTGGAAAGGCCTAATTAATGACCCTCACCTAAACGATTCTTTCGAGATCGAAGAAGGTCTACATATTGCGCGCAAGTTGCTTATCGACCTTTCTGAAATGGGGCTGCCTTTAGCCACTGAGGCCCTAGATCCTATTTCACCACAATACATACAAGACCTTATCGCCTGGTCTGCTATTGGTGCTCGTACAACAGAGTCTCAGACACACCGTGAGATGTCGTCTGGCCTATCTTGTGCGGTAGGCTTCAAAAATGGCACAGACGGTGGCTTAAGCGTAGCAACTAATGCTCTTAAATCAGTGAGCGCTCCTCACCGCTTCTTAGGTATTAACTCTGAAGGCCAAGTATCAATTGTCCATACTAAAGGCAATCAGTATGGTCATGTTGTACTGCGTGGTGGCGGTGGCAAACCTAACTATGATTCAGTCAATGTTTCTATTTGTGAACAAGCACTTGAGAAAGCAGGTCTTGCTAACAATATTATGATCGACTGTAGCCACGAAAACTCCAGCAAAGATCCAGCTCTTCAGCCTCTTGTCGCTGAAAACGCTGCAAACCAGATTCTTGAAGGTAACAAATCTATTGTTGGCTTGATGATTGAAAGTAATATCGGCTGGGGCAATCAGGCGATTCCCGAAAACCTAGACGATCTTGTTTACGGCGTATCTGTTACTGATGGCTGTATTGATTGGGATAGCACAGAAAAATGCTTATTAGGTATGCATGAAAAGCTAACTAAGGTTTTACCTAACCGATAAGCGGCACACTGCAAAAAAATGCGCATACAGTTTACTGATGCGCATTTTTTATGTCTTGCTGTTAGCCCCCCCCCCCAAATCTGAGGCTGATTCTATAGACTTACGCCCAACACATCGCTATGCACCATTTGATTAAATAATAGAACAATCTCAGGTGAGAATCGGTAACTCTCTTCACTGTTAATCCGGCTTAAGGATTTAGACACAGCAATTTTTACTTTGTGATCTTTTTTCAGCTTGAAATAACACTGCTGATAGTAACGTATCAACGCTATGATCATGCTGCCTTGATTAATTTCATCCTCTTTCAACCCTAAAGGACCTAGCCCATCATAACGTTCGTAACTCTGTAAAATGATCTCTGCAGCCTCAGCCCACTGGTTCGATAACTTTAAAAAACCAGCTGATAATTCCAACTGTTCCAATGCCTTATTCTTTTCCCAACTGGCAGACCGTAAAGCTATATCAAATACTGGAGAAGAGACAAAACGCGCACCTAATGTTTGAAAATAAAAGGCTGCTCTTAACTGATCCTCATCAACCACTGAGCCCAATCTATCATTCAGCCAAAGGCACAAACTTAATAACTTCTCTTGATCCCCCGGCTGTTGTATAGATTGACTACTCACCCGTTGAGCAACCGATGCCATAAACTCTATACCATCAAAGCTTTGGTTAACCTCAGGAACCGACGCCTGCACAGCGCCGCGCCCTTGCTGTGCTAAACGTTTGAGTACCTGCTCACTTTCGTCTTCACTGTTCGTTAAAATCCCAGAGAAGCTTTCCAAGGTTGTCTGAATAACAGAATCACGTGTAGAGAGAGAAGCATCATAAACATGGGACCCCCCTTTCAGGAGAATTTCCACATGAATATCAGGAATAGAACCTAGCGAGATCGCCTCAGCAATTAACTGCTCGAGACGCGCAAACACAAAGGTCATAAATTCACCTTGTGCCGGTGTATATAAATAATCACCCTGCCTAATTTGATCGGCTATATCTTCTAATTTATGACAAACCTCTGCAACAGAATCCAAAAAAACCATATGTGAGTTTCCTTTAACCGAATGAACAGCACGAAACATCTCATTAATGGTCTCTTGATCATATTTAGTATCTAAACGACTAAAGCAGCGCTCCAGCTCCTCCATAGCCTCTTTGAAACTAGTGTAGAACTCTCTCTTAAGTTCTAAATCAAGACGGTTGAACTCAGCGATATTAGTCACAATGATTAGATACCAAGCAAGTTGTGAAAAGAAGGCATAAAAAAAGGATAGCAAAGCTATCCTTTTAAAAGAAATATAAAAACAAAATTAATCGTCAGGCATCGCCTTAGCTTGATCTGTATTTTCATAAATCAAGATAGGATCGTTATCGCCTTCAATAACACCCTCATCGATTACAACTTTGCTTACATTTTCCATAGAAGGCAGCTGATACATAATATCAAGCAAGGTTGCTTCCATAATAGATCGCAAGCCTCGTGCACCGGTTTTACGCTCTAAAGCTTTCTTAGCAATCGCATCAAGTGCAGATTCACGGAAATCAACTTCCGCACCTTCCATATCAAACAAGGCAGCATACTGCTTAGTCAGACTGTTTTTCGGCTCAGTCAAAATTTGAATCAGCGCTGACTCATCAAGCTCAGCCAAGGTAGCGATCATCGGTAGACGACCAACAAACTCAGGGATCAAACCGTATTTAACTAAGTCTTCAGCTTCAAGTTCAAGCAAGCTATCAGAAACCGTTTTCTCTTCATCCTTGCCTTTAACAATAGCATTAAAGCCAATAGAACCTTTCTCGGAACGATCACGGATAATGTTTTCAAGGCCCGCGAATGCACCACCACAGATAAATAGAATATTTGAGGTATCAACCTGCAAAAATTCTTGCTGTGGGTGTTTACGTCCACCTTGAGGAGGAACAGAAGCAACAGTCCCTTCAATCAGTTTCAATAAGGCTTGCTGAACACCTTCACCTGATACATCACGTGTAATTGATGGGTTATCAGATTTACGTGAAATCTTATCAATCTCATCAATATATACGATGCCTAACTGAGCTTTCTCAACATCATATTCACATTTCTGCAGTAGTTTTTGGATAATATTCTCAACATCCTCACCTACATAGCCAGCTTCAGTCAAGGTTGTTGCATCAGCCATAGTGAAAGGCACATTCAAAAGACGTGCTAATGTTTGAGCCAGCAGTGTTTTACCACTCCCAGTAGGACCAATAAGAAGTATATTACTTTTACTCAGCTCAACGTCTGATTTGCTGCTCTTTTGGAAACGCAGGCGTTTATAGTGATTATAAACCGCTACCGCTAATACTTTTTTAGCGCGATCTTGGCCAATAACATACTCATCCAACGCCGCGCTCAGCTCAGCAGGCGTAGGAAGATGATCACTTTCCTCTTGCGGCTCCGCATCCTGAATTTCTTCACGAATAATGTCATTACATAAATCTACACATTCGTCACAGATAAAAACAGAAGGCCCAGCAATCAGCTTACGTACTTCATCTTGGCTTTTACCACAAAATGAACAGTACAATAACTTGCCGTCATCATCACCGTCTTTACCTTTGATTTCGTCGGTCATTCGACTTCCTCGTTTATTCTAGTTCGGACTTATATTCACTATAGTCAAGAAGCAGACACTTTCAATTTTGACCTTAAAAGCATCTCGCTACTGACTAGAATATAATAAAAATCTTAATACCTATTTATCAGTCCGTATTTCGACGATCTAACACGTCATCAATCAAACCATATTCTTTAGCAGCGTATGGATCCATAAAGTTATCTCGGTCAGTATCTCGAGCAATGGTTTCAAGATCCTGCCCTGAATGTTCAGCTAATAAAGTATTTAACTTATTACGAATACTCAGAATCTCTTTTGTATGAATCTCAATATCTGTCGCTTGCCCTTGATAACCACCTAAAGGCTGATGAATCATCACACGCGAGTTTGGCAAAGCAAAACGCTTGCCTTTAGCACCACCGGTCAATAGGAAGGCTCCCATACTTGCTGCCTGCCCCATACACATCGTACTTACATCCGGTTTGATGAACTGCATAGTGTCGTAAATAGACATGCCTGCAGTAACGGAACCGCCCGGTGAATTAATATACAGATGGATATCTTTATCTGGGTTTTCCGCTTCTAGAAATAGCAACTGAGCTACTACTAGATTTGCCATATGATCTTCTACAGGACCGACCAAAAAGATCACACGCTCTTTTAAGAGACGGGAATAGATATCATAGGCTCGTTCACCACGCGCAGATTGTTCAACAACCATAGGAACAAGACTGCTTAGGATATCAGCACCACCCTTTCCAAAATCCGTCATCTATCACTCCTTAAACGGAAACATTTTTAAAACCAAGCACTCGATAATACTACGTTAATTCGGCCTAAGAAACCGATCATATAAATGAAATTAATTACTTTTACCTATATGCGGTAACAGATAACAAACCAAACGAATAAATAAAACCGAAAAATCAAAGCACTTAGAGGAATTAGTTCAGCGTAAATAAAAAAACGACAGCCGCACAAACGAACTGTCGTTTTAAAATCAATCTAGCTTAAATAGAGATTATTCAGTCTCTTCAGCTTCTGGAGCAGCAGGCTGTTCCGGTTTGATAGCATCTTCATAGCTTACAGATACTTCAGACACTTTAGCTGTTGCAAGCAGTTTATCAACAACCTGCTCTTCAAGAACTAGCCCTTTAATCTGGCCTAGCATCTCTTCATTACCCATGTACCAGTCAATAACTTGCTGAGGATCCTGATATGTTTCAGCCATCTCTTCAAGTGTTTCACGAACACGCGCTTCATCAGCTTCAAGTTCATTAACTTTAATGACTTCCTGCATCAACAAACCAATTTTAACGCGGCGATCCGCTTGATCTGTGAACATCTCTTTAGGCAGAGCATTTGGATCCATATCTGAATCTGGGCCTGCAAACTGCATAACAGCCTGACGACGCAGATTGTCAATTTCGCCATCAACTAACGCAGACGGTACGTCGATTGCGTTGATCTCTAGTAATTTGCTGAAAACTTGATCTTTCAGCTTCATCTTAAGCGCTTGCTTAAGTTCACGCGCCATGTTTTTACCAACTTCAGCACGGAACGCTTCTTCAGTTTTATCTTCTAAACCAAATTTAGCAAAAAACTCTTCGTTAAGTTCAGCAAGTACCTGTTCGGATACGCTTGCAACTTTAACTTTAAAGACTGCATCTTTACCTTGCAGATTTTCTGCTTGGTAAGACTCAGGGAAAGTGACCTTAACTTCAACTTCGTCGCCCGCTTTAGCACCAACCAAACCTGCTTCGAAACCAGGAATCATTGTGTTAGAACCTAGTACTAGGTCCATGCCTTCGCCTTTACCACCATCAAACGCTTCACCATCAATGAAACCTTCAAAGTCGATACGCAGACGATCATCCATCGCTGCTTCACGCTCAACTTCAGCCCAATCAGCTTGCTGCTTGCGTAAAGTTTCGATCATCTGATCTAGATCAGCATCTTTTACGTCAGCGCTTTTCTTTTCAATTTCAACTGAAGAGAAATCCGCTAGTTCAATAGATGGGTAAACTTCAAATTTAGCTGTGTACTCTAGGTTTTCACCTTCAACATCTTTTGTAAAATCAATTGATGGAGTGCCAGCTGGGTTAATCTCTTCCTGTTGAAGTGCCTGGTAGAAGCTTTCCTGAACTACCTGACCTAAAACCTCTTCACGAATACCTTTACCATAACGCTGCTTAACAACTTTGACAGGTACTTTGCCTGGGCGGAAACCATCGATTTTTACTGTACGTGCTGTCTGTTGGATGCGTTTAGTAACATCCTGATCGATGCGCTCTGCTGGGACGGAAATCGTCATCAGACGCTCTAGGCCAGAAGTCGTTTCAACGGAAACTTGCATGTAATGCCTCACAAATAAAAAATGCTTGTATCAATAATCTTCAACAGACCGACGAATCATTCATAACGTCGCTTAATCTGCACAGTACTCGGCAAGGCCGAGAGAAATCAAAGCGCGAAATTTTCCGGCAACTAGGCGAATTAGTCAAGTTTGAGAGCAAAATAATTTAAAGAAAGTAAAAAACAATTTAACTAGACTCAAAACAGAAGATGATTTTATTGTTTAGAGCGCTGGTATATAGAGAAGAAAGGAGTATTGAGAGGTTAAGAAAAAATGGTGCGGACGGAGAGACTCGAACTCTCACACCTTGCGGCACCAGAACCTAAATCTGGCGTGTCTACCAATTCCACCACGTCCGCGCACTGTGTTCACTGATTATACAGTGATATTTTTTCTAAAACTAACTGCTTATTAAAGTATCGTAAATGGTGCGGACGGAGAGACTCGAACTCTCACACATTGCTGCACCAGAACCTAAATCTGGCGTGTCTACCAATTCCACCACGTCCGCATATACGCTACTTAATAATTCTTTACTGTAATGGGGTGGACAATGGGGCTCGAACCCACGACCGCCGGAATCACAATCCGGAGCTCTACCAACTGAGCTATGCCCACCACAGAGAACATCTTACAAATGGTGCGGACGGAGAGACTCGAACTCTCACACCTTGCGGCACCAGAACCTAAATCTGGCGTGTCTACCAATTCCACCACGTCCGCTTACCTTTTAGAGAATGGGGTGGACAATGGGGCTCGAACCCACGACCGCCGGAATCACAATCCGGAGCTCTACCAACTGAGCTATGCCCACCATAATATTCTCTATACTGACAATGGTACGCCCACCAGGACTCGAACCTGGAACCTACGCCTTAGAAGGGCGTTGCTCTATCCAGTTGAGCTATAGGCGCCCGACTCATCGTCAGTCCTTAATAATTTAGCACTTTCAAAACAGTATTTGTTAGCTGTTTTTAAGTACCTCGTCTTAAGGAGGTGCGAATAATATACAGCTCTAATTTCAGCGTCAACCCTTTTTTTATCCAAGAAAATAAATGAGTTAGATTGCTCAACTTATGTGCAGATTAGGTTATTTTCCATACAAAAAAGCACCCTCCTCTCACAAGAACTCATCAACTGCTTATTTCATAAGGAAGAAATGTGGTTTTTACAGCCTTACTTTCCTCCATCTAATTAGCAAAAGGCGCTTGGAGCTAAATCCTAACCATGAGAGAATTATCTCAGTTATATTTTTTCTAAAGGAACCTCCCTTTAATGAGCGCACAGATTATTGATGGCAAGAAAATTGCCGCCGAAGTACGTCAACGAGTAGCAGCCGGCGTCCAACAACGTTTAGACAAGGGCAAAAAAGCGCCCTGTTTAGCCGTAATCCTTGTAGGTATGGACCCTGCGTCACAAGTTTACGTACGACATAAAAAAAACGCCTGTAAAGAGGTCGGTTTTGAATCTCGTTCATACGACCTTCCTGTTGAAACGACACAGCAAGCGCTACTTGAATTAGTCGATGAGCTGAATGAAGACCCCGGATGCAACGGTATCTTGGTTCAACTCCCCTTACCCGAGCATCTAGACTCAAACGAAATCCTTGAACGTATTCGCCCTGAAAAAGATGTGGATGGTTTCCATGCCTTTAACTTAGGACGCTTAGCACAACGTATGCCGGTTTTACGCCCATGCACACCTAAAGGTGTCATGACCTTGCTGGAGTCCACTCATCAAGACCTGCACGGTATGGAAGCGGTGGTCGTAGGGGCATCCAACATTGTGGGTCGTCCAATGGGACTGGAGCTGCTTTTAGCGGGCTGCACTGTTACCACGACACATCGCTTTACACGCGATCTTGAAGCTCATGTTCGCCGCGCTGATTTAGTCATTGTCGGCGTTGGCATCCCGAACCTAGTAAAAGGCGAATGGATCAAAGAGGGGGCTACCGTTATCGATGTAGGTATCAATCGTTTAGATGATGGCCGTTTAGTGGGTGACGTTGGCTTTGAAGAAGCGGAAAAACGTGCAGGCTTTATAACACCCGTACCAGGCGGTGTAGGCCCTATGACCGTAGCAACACTAATGGAAAACACTTTAGAAGCAGCTAACAAACAAGATAGTTAAGCGTCTAAACACAAAAAAAGGCAGCCTTTAGCTGCCTTTTTTGTTGCATAAGAAAGCCTAAGCTTCACGAAACCATGTAGTTCCTTCCCGAGTATCTTTAAGAATCACGCCTTGAGCAGCCAACTCATCACGGATTCGATCGGATTCAGCAAAGTCCTTCGCTGTCTTAGCTGCTGCCCGCTGCTGAATAAGCTCGTCGATCTCATCGCTACCCAACTCACCCTCTTTATCTTCACCCTTCAAGAATCCAGCTGGATCTTGCTGAAGCAAACCAAGAATGCCTCCTAAACGCTTCAACTGCGCAGCCAACATACCGGCTTCGGGAGCCCCTTCACGGGAGGCTTTGTTTAGCTCGTTCACTAATTCAAAAAGCACAGATATAGCTTTAGGCGTATTAAAGTCATCATCCATAGCCTCAATAAAACGGGCATCAAAATCATTTTCAATAACCTCGTCTATAGGCTCAACACCTCTTAGTGCTTGATAGAAGCGCTCAAGCATAACTCGCGCTTCTTTTAAGCTATCTTCGCTGTAATCAATATAAGTACGGTAATGAACCCGTGCTAGGAAGAAGCGCACGACTTCCGCATTGTACTTTTCCAGTACATCGCGAATGGTAAAAAAGTTACCTAATGACTTAGACATCTTTTCTGAGTTAACGCGCACAGGCCCTGCATGCATCCATGTGTTCACATAAGTACAACCATTAGCTGCTTCAGATTGAGCAATCTCGTTTTCATGATGAGGAAACGGAAGGTCTGGTCCACCGCCATGAATATCGAAGGTATCGCCTAAACAGCACTTTGACATCGCGGAACATTCTATATGCCAACCTGGGCGACCATTTCCCCAAGGAGAGGGCCAACTCACTTCACCCTCTTTTGCCGCTTTCCATAACACAAAATCAAGCGGACTCTCTTTAGCGGTTTCAACCTCTACTCGCGCGCCGGAACGTAACTCATCAACATTCTTGTTAGTTAGTTTTCCGTAATTTTCAAATTTTTCAACCCGGTAATACACATCACCATTGGAGGCAGGGTAAGCAAACCCTTTTTCAATGAGTGTCGCGACAAGGGCAATAATGTCATCAATATGCGCTGTAGCACGAGGCTCTTGATCTGGACGAAGTACAGAGAGCTTATCTTCATCCTCATGCATCGCAGCAATCATTCGCTGAGTCAGCTGCTCTGGTGTTTCACCATTCTCTGCCGCACGCTTAATAATTTTGTCATCTACATCCGTAATATTACGAACATAATCTACATCCCAACCTTGAGAGCGTAGATAACGGGTAATCACATCGAAAGCCACCATCACCCGAGCATGACCTATATGACAAAAGTCATATACGGTGATACCGCACACATACATTTTTATTTTCCCCTCTTGCAAAGGAACAAAAGGAGCTTTCTCTTTATTTAACGTATTGTATATCTGCAGCATGATTCGTAACTTATTGTTCAATGATTTGAAAGGAGCAGTATTGTAGATGAATTCGTTTTCATCTGCGAGGCGATCATTCTCTATTTAGCGCAGCTCCGGTTTAATTATTAAGCGCCCTATACTCTCATCTAATAATGGGCTTCTCTCACTCGTTAAAAGCAACTCATTTCCTTCCCCCTCTCTATTCCACACAACCGCTTCCCATTGAGCATAAGGGTGTAGCTTAATACGCTTAGCATTCTCCCACAGCGGAAGCCGATCAACAGGAATAAGCCAGATAAACGACTGCCCAAAAATTAAATTTTTATCGTAGCCCAGCAAAACTAAACGTCGAGATAATGGATCAAAATCAACCCCTGTAATTAAGCCATCAACATTATATTCTTGCTCAGCAAGTACCGATTGATTCAATTTATTTTTATTCAATCTGTAGAGTTTAGTTTTTTCGTTACCCCAGCCTTTAGTAAAAAGCCATAACTCATCATCAACGACTGTCAGTGCTTCACAATCGAAGTTATGCTCCTTACTCAGCTTTTCTTCAGGAAAATCCGCGTAGTGAATATCCATTTTCTCTGCTGCCACACTTCCCCCCGTAACCCCCTCTACTAGCGAGAGCCACTGGACTTTATAGATCTGCACAACAGAACGGTTGCCGCGATTATTTCCACAATCGGCGATATACAAAAATTCATCATCTTGAGCTAATGACTCCCAATCGACATTTTTCGCTCCGCGGATATAGATCTTTTTCTCAATGCCATGATCATTATTGATGGCATACACAACCGCCTCACCGCCACTGTCATTAACCGTCCAATTTAATCCCTTATGTAATGCTATTCCTGAAGTCTCCCTCACTTCGACAGGCCAAGAGGCACGCACTATATCCCCTGCACTTGACGAAGAAACATTAGCGGTATTCAAAGGAGCACAGCCCACCGTGATGACCACAAAAAAAACAACACAAGGTTTAACGTACCTGAAAAGGCTCATACAGCACCGCTCTATCAAGAATAACTAATCATCACTTATTTTCATCTATTCGATTGACATAAGCACTAGACGTTTGTATTAAAAACTGCAAGGATTCGCTACCGGCAAACGTAAAAATAACAGGGCTCTATAGGGAATGGGAAACGATATACACAACAACATGGATGAAGAAAGCACATTTTATCCCAAAATAGATGCGCCATCGCCCCTCGTTGACAATAGAACTATACCCTCCCAGCAGCTTACCATTTTGGAAGCACTTCCCTATCCTGCTTGGATCAAAAACAGACGTGCAGAATACCTTTATGCAAATAAAGCTTATGCAGATCTTGTTGGTATTCCCGTTAACGCGATCAAAGGACGTACCGATCGTCAATTATTCCCTAAATTCATTCAAGACCAATTAATCGATTCCGACGCTCTTGTCTTCCACAACAAAGCGACAATAGAGCTAGATAATATATATCTTCACTCAACAGCCACAGATACCTATTGGCTAAGCAAATCACCTCTTAAAAACAACTGTGGTCACGTCACAGGCATCATCGGCCTGATGAAGCTATCTCCAACCCTACAAGTGAACGGGTCGACCTATAGCGAGCTGGCAACACATGCGATTAAACACAGCAACGAAGCGATCATTATTGCCGATACGGGCTTCAAAATAACACTAGTCAACCCTGCATTTATAAGAATTACTGGCTTTTCAGCCAATGAGATAATTGGCGCACCCGCCTCTATCATCAATGCTAATTGGCTCGCCCCCGAATTTATGGAAAGCATTAAACACCAACTCCACTACCACGGCTATTGGGAAGGAGAGACTTGGAATCGCAAAAAAGATGGCCAACTCTACAATGAAAAAATAAAAATATCGGTTATTCGTTCAAGTGATGGAAAGATATCCCACTATATGGGGCAATTCACTGACAATACAGAACAAAAACAGACCCAAGATAAACTAGAATTCTTAGCATTCCACGATGCCTTAACAGGCCTTGCCAATCGTGCTTTATTTCTTGATCGTGTCAGCCAAAGCATCCAGCAATCCAATCGTAATAACACTCGATGCGCTGTTATCTATTTAGATTTAAATGACTTTAAACCTTTAAATGATACATACGGTCACCCTTTTGGGGATAAAGTACTAATCCACGCAGCTAATACAATTAAAGAAGCCGTCCGAAAAGTAGATACGGTCTCGCGCCAAGGCGGCGACGAGTTTGCCGTTTTACTCGAAGAGGTTGGCTCCGTTGAAAGCGTTGTCGTTGTTGCACAGAAAATCATTACCTCACTAAGACATACCTTTGTAATTGACAATATTAAAGTTAATCTCGGCGCTAGCGCTGGTATTTCAGTTTACCCAGAGCATGGCGATGATGCGGACAAACTAATCAGCAATTCTGATAAGGCAATGTACGCTGCAAAATCACTAGGCGGTAATGGTTATTATTTATACAAATAAAACCCAAGCCACTTTCGGTTTAACTATACCTCACACACAACAGAGAACTTCCCACTCCCTTAAGATCTAACGTTGTCCAGATCGTCTTAACAGATCAAGCCATCCGAAATAACAAGTAAGTCAAAACTGAATTATTTCCATGAAGCAATGACTTCAATTGAATAAAAATCAGTCAGCCCTCTAAAAAATGGTCAATACTTAATCAACAGAAATATTCAGCCTTAGGAGGAAGTGATGACTGTAAATAACACCCAACCCACAACAACACCCAAACGCCACCGCCCCTCCTTTACAGGCGATGGGCCTGAGCAAAGTATCATCAAACGAAGATCGAGCTCTAAGCAACAGGCCCAGAAATCATATTTACAAACCCTGCTCTATCATTCGATACTCAGTCATTTCAATAAAATTTTTGCGCTAGAGCTGTCCGATACCCCGCTCGATTTAAATTATGAAGCGAAAGATGTAACAAGCCCCGAAGTCATTGCAACAGATATACTTTCAACAGCAATAAACCTTTTTATCCCCTTCACTGAGTACCATACGGAGTTAAATGAATCTTCCGCTCTCGATTGCTTCATTAATATGACTAAAGAAGCGCTTCGTAATGGGATTATAGAGACAAGAGAAGTGCTTGATAGCAAACAGCTCCTCGAAGGAAAAATTGCTTGGCAAGTAGAGGAAATAGAAGAGCAACTCTATGCGGAGCTAAGTGAGTACAGCCAGAGCTTTGGTTACTGCTGCGATGATGAGAGCAACCTAGATAATGAATCAGAATTGATGATCAAGCCTGATGATATATGGGATGATGAGCTTTTGAATAGACTAAGAATGTAAACGATCGGTTAAGATATTGGTAAAAATATAGTGCCGCTTTATATGCGACACTATATAGACCAAGATTTAATGCAACTCATCATACTTTTTGCGAATAGCGACCAGTTTTGGTTGTATATCAAGCGGGGCATAATTCATAGCTTGCTCAAAAAGATCTTTATTTTTCTCTGAAAGCCTTTCCTCTTCGCTCATTGCCGATAGCTTCTCCATCGCCTCTGTGAATTTAGGATGTACTTTGTCGGTAGCTGCCATATGGAGCCCTCCTATGCTGATCCTGCACTAAAATATTCATACGTTAATGAAACCAAATATCGGCTGCTTTTACATTTTAACAACAGCCATCTATTTGAACAGACCTTTCTTGAACTTATCTATTTTGGTTTCAATGATCGCTGCTGCTTACGCTTTGGCTTATTAAATTTTTGGCTTTTAGGTTTTTTGCCATTAGCGGCTAAATCCGTTGACCGCTTACTTGCTGACGAAGCATTTCTCTTCGTCTGCTTAGCTCCTCCTTTGCTCCGAGAAAGTGTTTTTTTTGTATTTTCCTCCTCAGCAGGTACTAAGCTATTTTTACCATCCCCCACCAGATGAGCAAACCCCATCTCTGGAAGTTTCTGACGCAGTAACGGCCAATTCACAGGATCATGGTAACGCAGCAATGCTTTTTGTATCTTTCGCTGATCATCATTCTTAGGTGTATAGAGTTTCTCGCTTTTATAGGTTACTTTTTTCAGCGGATTTTTATCTGAGTGATACATCGCCGTTGCTAGAGACATCGGCGAAGGGTAAAACGTTTGCACCTGATCAACTTTAAACTCATTACGTTTAAGCCACTGAGCTAAGTTGACCATATCCTCATCCTCGCACCCAGGATGAGCTGCTATAAAATACGGGATAAGATATTGTTTTTTGCCCGCCTCACGGGAAAAACGCTCAAACATCTTCTTAAACGCATCATAGGTCCCCATCCCTGGTTTCATCATCATTGATAGCGTGCCCTCTTCGCTATGCTCAGGGGCAATTTTGAGATATCCCCCAACATGATATGTCACCAGCTCTCGTACATATTCCGGATCCTCTACTGCTAAGTCATAACGCAGACCCGATGAGATAGATACTGTATGTACGCCCTTCACTTTACGTGCTTTTCTATAAAGCTGAGTCGTTGGACTATGATCAGTATCTAAGTTCTTACAAATAACCGGATATACACAAGAAAGCTTACGACAAGAAGACTGGATCTCTGGATCATTACAGTTAAGGTGATACATATTAGAGGTAGGCCCCCCTAAATCTGAGATAGCGCCCGTAAAGCCTGGAACCTTATCTCTTATCTCCTCAATCTCATTAATTACCGATTCATGGGAACGGCTTTGGATAATTCGCCCTTCATGTTCGGTAATTGAGCAAAAAGTACAACCACCAAAACACCCCCTCATAATATTAATAGAGAATTTAATCATATCGTAGGCAGGAATTTTTTCCTGTCCGTAACGGGGGTGAGGTATACGCTGATACGGCAAACCAAACACTTGATCCATCTCGGAGGTGGTCAATGGAATCGGTGGAGGGTTAACCCACAATTCACGATTACCGTGTTTTTGCACTAATATGCGAGCATTATGGGGATTTGATTCTTGATGTAACACCCGCGAAGCATGAGCATACAGCGCCGGATCCTTTGATACCTTTTCAAAGGAAGGTAAACGAATATAAGCCTCGTCTGGCAGTTTCTCTTTACCCTTTAAAGGTGCAGGAACAATACGCAAAGGTTGAACCGTATTGTCAGCATCATCCTTTTTATCGCAAGTTGCTACATCTTTATATTCATAAGGATTTGGTAGATCTTCAATATAACCCGGCCAATCGATACGTGTAGAATCAACCTCAATATAATCAGCAGGAATCGCTGAAGAAAGAATCGTTGTACCACGCAGATCGTTAATAGCTTCAATAGTTTCGCCATTAGCTAAGCGATGGGTTAATTCAACAATCGCTCTCTCCGCATTACCATAAAGCAGAATATCCGCTGTCGCATCCATCAATACAGAGCGGCGAACCTTATCACTCCAATAATCGTATTGAGCTATCCTACGAAGACTCGCTTCAATACCACCTAAAACAACCGGTGTATCTCTGTATGCTTCTTTACAACGCTGACTATAAACAATCACGGCTCGATCGGGACGCTTACCTCCCATTCCACCAGCCGTATAAGCATCATCATGACGCATACGCTTATCCGCCGTATAACGGTTAATAAGGGAGTCCATATTCCCTGCGGTAATACCAAAATATAAATTTGGCTGACCTAATGCTTTAAAATCATCCGCACTTGTCCAATTGGGCTGCGTAATAATACCGACCCTAAAGCCTTGAGCCTCCAACAGACGCCCCATTACAGCCATGCCAAAACTAGGATGATCTACATAAGCATCCCCTGAAATGATAATAACATCACAGCTATCCCAACCAAGCTGCTCCATCTCTTCTCGAGTGGTAGGCAAAAAAGGAGCTGGCGCATAACATTCAGCCCAGTATTTAGGATAAGAAAATAGATCAGGGGCTTTGATTTGACTCATATAGGAGGTATAGACCGGAGTAAGTGACTAAGAAAATCTATTTTCTCAGAAACTAGAGGTGACTCCCAGTGAAAACCGCTCACATATGAAAACTTTACTGAAGAATCATAGATTGCTGGGCTTCTGGATAGGTTATTGGAGTAAATTTAAGCGGCTTTTCACGTTCAGACAAGTAAATCGCAAGATCACCTTGCTCATCAATAGAAAAATACTCCGCTGAAGTCAGTAGGGCTAAATAACGATTTTCATGGTACATGATAGGACTAGAGCAGCGCTGCCGTGTTAAACGGGCTTTATCAATTTCAAGAAACACCGACAAAGAGGCATAAGCGCTTTGATATAAGTTACAGCCAGCATAACCCGATAACCGATTATTACTATTAAAAACCAGAGTCGTTTCGGTCGATGGTGGAATACCCCGTCCAGAAATATCCTCTGCTCGCCAATAAGTATTCTTCAAAACAAGCTCACTAAGCGCATGCAAGACAACAGGGGCATCATCGACAATGGGGAGTACTTTCTCGCCCTCTAATACCCTTTGCGTCCCAATACTCGCCGTCACCTTGATTTTTTTGACTGAGGCCTGCTTGTCCGCTTCAACCGGTAGCTCATAGTCATAAGGTAAATAGCCACCCTCTTCGATCACCTCGGATTTAACGCTATGGTCATTATAAATTAATGAAATCTCAACTTTCGCAGATTCTGGCAGGTGTGATAATGGCTGCGCATCGATGATGACAGAAGTGCCATCACTCTTATACATAGAAGGCTGTGACAGGCATCCAGAGAGGATAAAAGAGGAAACTACAGACAGTAGAGTTACAGGTATAAAGCGCATTCTTCAATTCCGTTTGAAGTAAAAAAACAGGGTTAGAAAGGATATATAAAAGACCTACAGACACCAGATAGTAGCATACCGCTACTATCTGGCAAATAACCCATTAACTATATATCGCTTACATCAAACTCCACGAGCGGAGAGACATCAAGATCATAATCGATGCCTTCAATTCCAAAGCCAAATAATTTTAAAAATTCATCTTTATAAAGCTGATAATCGGTCAAATCGAACAGATTTTCTGTGGTAACTTGAGGCCAGATTTCGCGACAGGCATTTTGAACTTCATCTTTAAGCTCCCAATCATCCATGCGGAAACGGTTACTCTCATCCATAACAACCGATTCACCGTAAAGACCCGTAGCAAACAAGCGCTGAACCTGCTCCATACAGCCTTCATGCAAGCCTTTCTCACGCATCACCTTGAAGCACATAGCCAAATACAACGGCATAACAGGAATCGCTGAACTCGCTTGAGTAACGACCGATTTAAGAACACCAATATTCCCCTGCCCGCCTTTAACTTTTAGCTTAGCATCAATTGCAGACGCTGCTCGATCAAGATCTTGCTTAGCTTTACCTAAAGCACCATCCCAATAGATCGGCCATGTTATATCGGAGCCTATATAGGAATAAGCCACCGACTTACAACCTTCAGCCAGAACGTCGGCTTCTTCGAGTGCATTGATCCACAATTCCCAATCTTCACCACCCATAACGGTAACGGTTGCGTCGATCTCTTCCTGGGTAGCCGGCTCAACTTCAGCACTAATAATGGCATCTTTATTAGTATCAATAGCCGTAGACTGATAAGGCTTACCAATAGGTTTCAAACAGGAGCGAACAACCTCTCCTGTATCAGGCATTTTTCGCACAGGCGAAGCAAGAGAATAAACAACTAAGTCAACTTGCTTCATCTCCTCTTTAATCAATTCGATAGTTTTGGCTTTAGCTTCATGGGAAAAAGCATCACCATTCAAACTTTTTGAATATAAGCCAGCCGCTTTCGCTTCTGCATCAAATGCCGCGGAGTTATACCAACCCGCTGTACCCGTCTTACGTTCTGTGCCCGGCTTTTCAAAGAAAACGCCTATAGTCGCCGCACCTGAACCAAACGCCGCAGCGATACGTGATGAAAGGCCATAACCACTTGATGCACCAATAACGAGAACACGTTTAGGTCCGTTGGCAATTTCACCTTTACTTTTAGTATAGGCAATTTGTTCACGAACATTGGCTGCACAGCCCTCAGGGTGTGTAGTAGTACAAATAAAACCGCGAATTTTTGGTTTGATAATCATGCGTAAACGGGTCTCAAATCCAGTAAATAAAGTTGATTCGTAAGATACATGAAATAGCACAAAATTTACAGCGTCATATCAGGGCTAAAAAACCAACAAAAACACCTAGATTGTAATATTTAATGTTTATAACCATAGTCAGCCAGCGGATTAGCCAATTCTATCGAATTGTTACCTCTGCTGTTTTCTATTAGCTATTCATCCGTAATATTCGTTATTATCACACTATTATTGACGCTTATTTAAGGAATTACCCAATGTCCGATTTACATGGTTATTACTTAGAAGACCTTGAAGTAGGAATGAACGATTCATTTGCAAAAACCATCACCGATGCCGATGTTTGTCTGTTTGCAGGTATATCTGGCGATACAAATCCAGTACATATCAACGATGAATACGCAAAAACAACAATGTTTGGTAAACGCATTGTTCACGGTATGTTTAGCGCAGCTCTTATCTCCACTGTAGCAGGTACAAAATTACCAGGACCTGGCGCCATTTACATTGATCAACAGATCAAATTTAAAGCACCTGTTTTCATTGGCGATACAGCTAATGCAGTCCTCACCGTTGAAGAAATTGATACGCGCCGCAAACGAGTCAAATGCAAAACAGAAGTTTATGTGGGCGACAAAGTAGTTGCGACTGGTAGCGCCACATTTATGGTTGATAAACGCGACGCGTAAAATTACCGATACGATTAAGCACCACTTCTTTTATAAAATGGTGCTTATCGTTTTTTCTATATTAAACAGGCAACCCTTCACTCCTCCTCTTCCCATCAAAAAAGCAGCCATTAAAGACCGCTTAATTTTTTAGTGCCAACTGACCTAAATCAAATCAAATCTTTAATTTATACTTTAGTTCATTGATAAGTTTTTACTGTCCCGTAAAATGTGCGCAAAAAATAACAACAAGAAATACGGATATGAAACGAATTCTTATTAGTGCCTGCATGCTCGGAGAAAAAGTTCGCTTCGATGGTGGTCATCACTTAATTAATCACCCGAAACTACAGCGCTGGCGTGAAGAGGGACGTTTAGTGCCCATCTGCCCTGAAATATCAGGTGGATTAGCAACCCCACGTCCTCCTGCTGAAACCCAGTGTAAATTCCCGATACTTATCACCACAAAAGAGGGGCAAGATGTAACGCCCCAATATTTAAGTGGTGCAGAAAAAACCCTCGAAATAGCCAAACGTGAAGGTGTAGTTTGCGCCTTAATGAAGGCCAAAAGCCCCTCATGCGGCAACAATCAAATCTATGATGGTAACTTCACAAACACCTTAACGGATGGTGCGGGTGTAGCGGCAGCTGAACTCTTAAGAAACGGCATTCCTGTTTTTAATGAAAAACAACTTGCAGAACTCTTTGCTTTTATCGAAGATTCAGAAAGAATCACCGCTTAATCATTTTTCCGCAGAGGGTAGTAATGGAGCAAGAACTTCAAAATGAGTTAGAAACAATTACTAAGCTTAGTAATATGGTTATCGAATTTTTCGTCAACTATAGCTTCCAAGTAATTGGCGCCATTATTATTTTCCTATTGGGGCTCATCGTTGCCCGCTGGATAGCAAAAATTGTCCTAAGGCTGTGCGAAAAGAAAAATGTCGATGTTACCTTAAGCCTCTTTATTTCCAGCTGCGTTAAGCTCCTTATTATCGCAATGGTGCTTATTGTTTGCTTAGGAAAATTTGGTATTAGTGTCGCCCCCTTCGTGGCCGCTATAGGTGCCATTTCATTAAGCTTAGGCTTAGCATTACAAGGGGTTTTCTCCAACTATGGCGCAGGTTTCACCATTATAATAACCCGCCCTTTTGTTGTTGGAAATACTATAAATATCAACAATATATCTGGAATAGTTAAAGAGATACGTTTAGCTTACACTATCCTTGATACAGAAGATGGAGAGATGATAACCATCCCCAACAAGCATATTGTTGGCGAAGTTATCGTCAATTCATTTCAATATAAAATTGTCGAGTCTTACGTTGGCATCAGTTACCAGTGCAGACCTGAAGAAGCAATTAACGTAATCAACCACGCCCTTACACAATTTAATGAGATTCCAACAACCCCAGCACCTCAAGTAGGCATTGAGGCTTTTGCCGACTCATCTATCAATATTGGTTATCGCTATTGGGTGCCAACTGAGCGCTATTTTGAGGTTCAATATCAGGTTAACTTAGCCGTATACAATGCATTACAAGAAAACAAAATAGTCATTCCATTCCCGCAACGAGAAGTCACTTTGACTCAAGCAGCTTCATAACTTTCATTTTTACTTGGCAGTTCAAGCACTGGCACCTACAATGTGCCTCGTTTTGTTAATGAATTCTTTGATTGAGTAATAATATGCGCACAAGCCAATATCTCATTTCCACGGTTAAGGAAACTCCATCTGACGCAGAAGTCGTTAGCCATCAGCTAATGTTACGCGCAGGTATGATTCGCAAAGTTGCTTCAGGCCTATACAGCTGGCTTCCATTGGGATTACGCGCCCTGCGAAAAGTAGAGCGAATCGTACGAGAGGAGATGGACAAGTCTGGCGCAATGGAAGTCCTTATGCCTGCGATTCAACCGGCTGAACTTTGGGAAGAATCAGGCCGCTGGGAGATGTATGGTCCAGAACTATTACGCGTCAAAGATCGTCACAACCGCGAATTTTGTGTGGGCCCTACGCATGAAGAGGTAATTACCGACCTTATCCGCCGCGAAATCAAAAGCTATAAACAGCTACCTGCTAACTTTTATCAGATTCAAACGAAGTTCCGCGATGAAATACGCCCCCGTTTCGGTGTAATGCGCTCACGGGAATTTATTATGAAGGATGCCTATTCCTTTCATGTAGGTACTGAGTCGCTACAACAAACTTACGAACAGATGTATCAAACCTATAGCGCGATCTTCAACCGTTTAGGTTTAGACTTCCGCCCAGTATTAGCTGATACAGGTTCTATTGGCGGAGCCACCTCCCATGAATTTCATGTATTGGCTGAATCAGGCGAAGATGATATCGCTTTTTCAAACGTTAGTGATTATGCGGCCAATATTGAATTAGCCGAAGCGCTCTCTCCTGCAGGCGAGCTTGCAGCACCGACCACTGAAATGACAATAGTAGATACGCCTAACGCGAAAACTATTGAGGAACTGGTTACTCAGTTTGATGTTCCTATCGAAAAAACAATCAAAACATTGTTTGTTGTGGCTTCCGATGCCTGTGAAGCAGATTTCGTCGCTCTATTGGTTCGCGGCGATCACGAACTCAATGAGATCAAAGCAGAGAAATTACCTGAAGTTGCAGAGCCTCTAGAGTTTGCGGAAGAAGAGCAAATTCGCAATTTAATTGGTGCAGGCCCTGGCTCTCTTGGCCCAGTAGGTTTAGAGATTCCTGTGATAGCCGACCGTACAGTGGCTAAAACATCAGACTTCAGCGCTGGTGCTAATATAGACGGCAAGCACTATTTTGGTATCAATTGGAACCGCGATGTAGATCTTCCACAGGTCGCTGATATTCGTAACGTCGTCGAAGGTGACCCAAGCCCTTGCGGTGAAGGCTCCATTGAAATTAAGCGCGGTATTGAAGTCGGTCACATCTTCCAACTTGGCCAAAAGTACTCTGAAGCTTTAGAAGCTAAAGTCCTCGACCAAAATGGTAAATCTGTCGTTATGGATATGGGCTGTTACGGCATCGGTGTATCACGTGTTATTGCTGCAACCATTGAGCAAAATCATGACGAGAGCGGCATTATCTGGCCAGAAAGCATTGCGCCTTTCCATATTGCACTTATCCCTCTTCAGTACGACAAATCGGATGATGTAAAAGCATTAACCGACCAGATGTACAAAGATCTGCAGCAAGCAGGGTATGACGTTATTCTGGATGATCGCGACAAAAAGACCAGTCCAGGTGTGAAGTTTGCAGATATGGATCTTATGGGGATTCCTCATCGTGTTGTTATTTCACCACGAGGCTTAGAAGTGGGTACCTTAGAGTACAAAGGTCGCCGTGATACAGATAAACAAGATATCAAAGTAGAAGAGCTAATGTCTGTTCTAGCGGAGCGCATTAACCTTTAATTTGAATACAACCTACTTCACCACTTAAAAACGGGCCATTGAGCCCGTTTTTTATTGCCTTAATTATCACTCGTCAGCTTTCAACGAATCTGAATATAGACCCTGATACTCATCAATATTCGAACCAACTTCAGTAAGTCGCCAAACCAATTCAAAATCAGTGATCTCACCCGCCTGATGAAGACTATGCAGTTCCGCAAAATGATTGCCCAAAAAGAGGGCCATAGATTCAGGCAGTTTCAAATCACCGGGTTCTGCTGTCTGGCACTCAAGTATCGGCTGATACCAATGTTCAGGTAACGCCCAAAACTCACAGGCTTGACGTGTTAAAGCATGGGAATAATCATTCAAAAGATGACTAAATACTTGTGGATGAGGCTCTATGCTTTCATGACTATGCAACTCAACCAATTTTTTAAAAATCATTAACTTACCTATATCGTGAATCAGGCCAACAAAATAAGACAAGTTAGGATTAGCACCAACTTTTATAGCAATTTTACGGGCATTTTCCGCGACCTCTGATGAGTGTGCCCACAACGCTTTACCAAAGGTTTCAAAATAATAGCTATTCACTTCAAACTTATCTGCTAACAGAGAAGACATAACCACTTTTTTTAGTCTCTCAGCACCCAAAAGACTGAGAGCATGACCTAAATCTTTGATCTCCATATCGGAAGAAACAAAAAAAGGCGAATTAGCAATCGATATAACTTTTCCCGCCAGTGCCGGATCTTCTTGAATTGCAGTAATGATTTTGCTCTGGGCAGTATCTGAATCAAGAAGATCGGCCATAAGTGTTAATGCCGTTTTAGATAACTTAGGTATTGATTCATCACTTAAACCAATCAGCTCCTCATCCAAAGACGCTCTTAACAAACGTTCCTGCTCTTTGGATTCATCAGAATCTAATGCCCTAACCCCCAGCAAACTACTGACAAAGGTTAAACTCAGTTCACGCGCGTTATCTAAGGATTTAAAACCATAACTTTCACTTTCTAATAAAGTTAACTCACTACTCTTTTGAGCTTTATCGGAGGACTCTGCTTTAAAAACAGAGGCGTTTTCTAGTTGAGGCTTACCGCAAAAAAAAGCTTTTATTCGCTCAAACATATAATCATCCCCCACTTGTACAACAACGCTGAAAACTTATTCAAGCTCCACCACAGCGAAGGGAAAAGGTAGCTTTTCCAACGCAACTAACCGACTTTTGACTTCAGCAACACTAGCCAACTCAGGGCCCTGACTCAGCCAAGCTTCAAGTTGCCTTATTCCTAATTCATCTCCACAGGCCATCAGCTCTACACTTGAATCCGGAAGATTTCTAACCCAACCACTTAACCCTAATGACTCAGCATACTCTTGAGTCGACTTCCGAAACCAAACACCTTGAACGCGACCAATAACAACCGCATGCAGACAAACTTCCGTCATACTAATCCCCATCAAATATTATAACGATTAACTCATACTTCTTTGTGTGTTTCATTATCGCCAGTAGAATCAACTACTAAATCACCGTTAAATAACTGTTCCATATAAACAGAAAAAGTATTCTTCTCTATATGATGAACTTCTTGTAAGCGTTGATTTAAAGCCCTTTCCCACTCAAGGACAGAGTCATTTTTCAGCGGTGCTGGTGTAGGCCAAGGTAATAAGTCATTAAGCTCATATAAGGACAAACTCGACATACTCCGACTTAGCAGGTATTCACCTTGATCACTACGCTTGATCACCCCCTCCTCTATTAGTAATCTTATGTAGGTATCCCAACGCCCTTGATCTAGTGTATCCACTTCCTGTAACAAACATCGATCAGTGACCGCTACACCTTCATTTTGCGCTTTCCAAAGCCGATACAGAACCGCGACGACTGTATACAAATGAGGTATTTTCTTACCTTTGTCCATTGGCCGATAAACCGTAATACAGCGAGTCAATTCTGCACCCATAAGAATAATCACCCAACTAATAAAGATCCAAAGCAGAAACAAAGGAACAGCAGCAAATGCACCATAGATCAATTCATAGGAGGGAAACTGAGTAACAAAAGCAGCAAAACCACGTTTAGCGGTTTCAAACAGCAAAGCCACGACAACACCACCGATCAACGCACTTTTAAAAGGAACGCGGCAGTTGGGTACGGCAACATAAATCAGCGTGAATGCAGCAGCAGAAAACAAAGTAGGTAACAAACTCAACAAACGACCTCTACCTACAAGCTCTGTGGCAGAGGAAATAAAAGGTAAAGATGCAATATAAGAGGTCAGCAACAGACCTAAGCCAATTAGAATTGGACCTAAACTCAAAATAGCCCAGTAGAGTAGAAAGCTTGATAACCCTTTGCGAGGCTCTGATACACGCCAAATACGATTAAACGCCGCTTCAATATTCTTCATCATCATGATCGACGTTACCGCTAATACAGCGATACCAACCGCCGTTAGTTTACGAGCCTGTGATGAAAAGTCAGTTAGATAATCTTGTACTACTGCACCAGTTGTCGGTACAAAATTTTGGAACACCCAACCTTGTAGCTCTTGTCCAACCCCTTGAAAAGATGGCACAGCGGCCAACATCGCGTAGGAAACTGTCATTAAAGGCACTACCGCAAATAGCGTGGTATAAGTTAATGCCGCTGAATTCAAAATCCCTTGGTTATGACGAAACTGAGCAAAAAGATACCTCAGAAACAGTAGATAGGGATGGTTAAACAATCTGCTCATAACACTCCTTTAAACAGCGTTCAAAAATACAATAAGTAATAGGTACCTAAAAAGGTGATTCACTCATGAAATCTATCTTATAGCCGTATACAATGATGCAAAATAACCTAACATGTTAAATCAATCATCCGTTTTACTCTGATTGATTAATAATTAATAAGTACGGTATAGCACAATGAGTGAAGTAATTATCTACCACAACCCCCGCTGTTCCAAATCCCGTCAAACTTTAGCTTTACTTGAAGAGCAAGGCGTTCAACCAGATATACGTAAATATCTTGATGATGCGCCTTCTGCGGATGAGCTTAAACTTGTGTTGAAACAACTAGGGATATCAGCTCGCGAGCTTTTACGCACGAAAGAGCCTGAATTTAAAGAACAAGGTTTAGATGACACCGCTTTATCAGATGAGCAGATTATAAAAGTAATGACCGAGGTACCCAAACTTATTGAGCGTCCAATCGTCATCAACGGTGATAAAGCACGAATAGGACGTCCTCCTGAGTCCGTTTTGGACATTTTGTAACATGTCTCAGCCCTACGTGTTAGTTCTTTACTACAGTCGCCATGGAGCAACACGATCTATGGCACAGCATATTGCACGCGGGATTGAACAATCGGGCATGGAAGCTCGATTACGAACAGTGCCTGCCATCTCAACTATATGTGAAGCAACGGCACCCGATATACCCGATGAGGGCGCGCTATATTGCAGCGAACAGGATTTGGCTGAATGTTCAGGTCTTGCCCTCGGTAGCCCAACCCGCTTTGGCAATATGGCAGCACCATTAAAATATTTCATCGATGGAACAAGTGCCCTTTGGCTTTCTGGCGCGCTAATCGACAAACCTGCCGCCGTATTTAGCTCAAGCTCTAGCCTCCATGGCGGACAGGAAACGACTCTACTCTCTATGATGATCCCCCTGCTCCATCAGGGTATGGTGATCGCAGGCCTACCTTACAGCGAATCTATTTTGTTAAAGACAACAACCGGTGGAACACCATACGGCCCAACCCATGTTGCAGGCCAAGATAACCGCCCACTTGATGACAATGAGTTGTCACTCTGTGTCGCGCAAGGCAAACGTCTTGGCGAACTCGCACATAAGCTCCGCCATAAACTGTAAACCTAACAACATTGAGAACTCTCTTTTGAAAGCATATATACCAGACGACCATAATTACGCCGCTAAAGCCCTTTTTAGCAGACGAGTAACAGTTACCAGTTACACCGCTTTATTAGGCTGGTTTATCTTATGGCATATGTTTTTAATTCCAGTACCTACCGGTCATCCATGGGTGATCAGTTTACTTCATATGTTGCCACTACTCGCATTTATTCGTGTCATTATTACAGGGAATCCTCGCGGCCACGCTTGGCTATGCTTCGTATTATTACTGCCATTTATTCAGTCAGTTTTAGCTGCAACCAACCCCAATACGTTTATCTATGGGCTAGGTTACTCGCTGTTAGTCGGCACGTTGTTCACCAGCTCAATGATGTATGCACGCTGGCAGAGCCGCTACAACAAACAGTTAGCCCATTGGGATAATGAAAAGAAAGCAAACAGCAAAAACCCAGAAAGCTAAACGTCGCTCAACAACTTATTCGCTAGAGAGAGTCATGACGGCCTCAGATCAAGCAAAGAAACAAACCCTAGAACAGGTACGCAACCAGTTTCCTATTTTAGAACAGCAGGTTAATGGCTGCCCTCTTATCTATCTAGATAACGCCGCGACGACGCAAAAGCCAAGTGTTGTTATTGAGAGCGTAAATAATTACTACGCCACATTTAATGCCAATGTGCATAGGGCAAGCCATGCTTTAAGCACCGAGGCAACCGGTAAGTTTGAAGCCGCTCGCGACACCGTCGCCCATTTTTTAAACGCTAAAAGCAGTAAAGAGATCATCTGGACCCGCGGCACAACTGAGGCAATCAACCTAATTGCCAATAGCTGGGGAAGCTATTTAAAGCCTGATGACGAAATTATACTCAGCCCTCTAGAGCATCACGCCAACATTGTTCCTTGGCAATTGCTCGCACAGAGAAGCGGCGCGATTATTAAAGTTATTCCACTGTTAGCGAGTGGCGACCTTGATATACAGGCCTATAAAACCTTACTTACCCATAAAACTCGCCTTGTTGCTATTACTCATGTATCTAATGCCATAGGTACGATTAATCCCGTTAAGCAGATCATATCTTTAGCTCACGATGCAGGCGCTTTAACCTTAATTGATGGAGCCCAAGCACTCCCTCATTTTCAAGTCGATGTAAACGACCTAGATGTAGATTTTTATGTTTTTTCAGCACATAAATTATACGCGCCAACAGGCATAGGGGTGCTTTATGGGAAACAACAATTATTAGAAGCCATGCCTCCATGGCAAGCGGGTGGAGAGATGATCTCTCAAGTGAGTTTCAGCGAAACCACCTTTAATGATTTACCTTTTAAATTTGAAGCGGGCACACCTAACATCTCTGGCGCTATAGGACTTGCCTCCGCTATTGAATGGCTACAAGCCCAAGATAGGCACCTACTTGAACAGCATGAAACTAGCTTATATAAAGCTGCACTTGATGGTTGTTCTCAAATTAAAGGATGGCAGCGGATCGCATCACCTCAAAAGTCTGTAAGCCTCATCTCTTTCACTTTAGCTCATCAACATCAACAAGATATTGGCTATCTGCTAGATCAACAAGGTATTGCTGTTCGCACTGGTCATCACTGTGCTATGCCCCTCATGCAAGCTCTAGGTTTATCAGGTACTACACGGGTATCTTTTGCTTTCTATAATACGCTTAATGAGGTAGAAAATTTCGTCACAGCATTAGATATGATTAGCCGTGATGAGTCAGCTTTAGTTACCTCTAATTCTAAAGGCACCCCGTCTACCCATGCGATAGAGGAAGCAAAAAAAGGGTTGTTCGATAAATTACTCAGCCTACGGGATTGGAATGCCCGTTATCGTGAAATCATGCTACAAGGCAAACAACTGCAGAGCTTAGCTGAACATCTCAAAACAGATGCCAATAGAGTAAAGGGCTGTGAAAGTAACACTTGGCTGCTTTATGAACTAGGGCAAGATCAGCGTATACAATTGAGAGCAGACTCAGACGCCCGTATTATTCGCGGTCTATTAGCCTTAATATTAGATCTATTTCATAATAAAACAGCACAACAGATCCAAGATATTGATATAGAATCCATTTTTAATCAGCTATCCTTACAACGCCATTTAAGCCCCTCACGCGGCAATGGTATTCGCGCAGTAGTCGATAAAATTTATCAATTGGCCGCAAAGCAAACAGATAGCTCTTAAGATAATTAATATTTAAATATTCTGACTATTTTTAACAAGTAATGGAGTAAAGATGAGCAATTTCACTGATGTTTCCTATCTAAATACAGTTTTCGGAAACGAGAAAGGGGATATGCAAAACCCTAATTGGGAAAAGTCAGCCAAACAGCTACACCTTATCCAAGAAGAGCTTGCAGAGCTTGTTGAAGGTATAGAGAAAAAAGACATGTCTGAAATACGTGATGCGGTCGCTGATATTCTAGTAGTGACTTACGGCATGGCACATATTATGGGCATTGATGCCGACAAAGATATGGCAGCGGTTCAAGCAAGCAACTTATCAAAGCTGTGTAAAACCCAAGCAGAGATCGACAAAACGCTTGCCTTCTACCGAAATGAAAAAGGCCTAGATGTTTATGCCGGCGGTGAACTTCCAGAAGCCTATGTAAAATCCACAAAAGACCAAACTGGCAGTGATGGTAAGTTCTACCCAGCTCACAAGTTCTTAAAAAACACTAACTGGCATGAACCTGTACTAGACTAACAACACTCGTTTGCAGATCTTAAACCTACTATATTTGGATTAACCGATGCCGACATATGATTACCGCATTGAAGAAACCGGTGATATCATCGAAGTAACACATACTGTAGCGCTTACTCCAAAAAACTGGGAGGAGCTCTGCCTATTAGCAAATATTGATCCTCAAGGTATACCTACAAAATCATTAGTAACTAAGTTATTCGCGGTTACAGGTATGGTAAAAAATGGCCCTAAAATAAAGGCCAAAGATCTACCCTGCATGAGCGGAAAAGACTGCCCGAGTGGAGGCTGTAGTTAGAAAGCAATGCAATCCGATCTGCTTACAACGAATCAGGATCATTGTAGGCAGCTCATTACACTTAAACCTATAGCGTTTTCACTACGACTATCGGCAGGAAGCCTGTTTTATGAATTCAAAGCGCCAACATATACTCCATTGGGCAGAGCAAGGCTACATCAGCCCAGATGACGTAGATACCGCCCTCTCACTCTCCCATGCAAACCCAGATAATCAACAATGGTTTCAGTTTATAAAAAACCTCTTCCTATGGCTGGGTGTTATCTCTCTGGCGGCGGGGACTTTATTCTTCTTTGCATTTAACTGGGATGAGATGAGCAACCTCGTTAAATTCGCCTTAATGCAAACCTCTCTGGTGGTCAGTACCCTGATCTATACCAAGCTCAAACCGTTCACCCTACCAAGCACCGCCATCGCTTTCCTTATGGTAATGCTGATCGGCGCCCTGCTTGCGTTAAGTGGACAGATTTACCAAACCGGCGCTGACCCTTGGCAGCTGTTTGCCTTTTGGGCCTTATTTATGACCCCTATCGCCGTCACCAACCGCGCAAGCACATTGTGGCTCCTGTGGGTTCTCTTAATCAATTTATCCTGTTACCTCTACTATTATGATTTCCGCGGTGTCTTTGGCATCCTGCTGCACTATGACGATTTAGTGGGCCTTTTCCTGCTATTCAATACCTTACTTGCCATCGCCTTTGAAGTACTTCAACAGGGTAAAACACGATGCTTAGATAACCGTTTGGTCGTTCAAACCTGCTTATTAGCGTCCGGCATAGCCGCAACATGGTTGGCGATTTGGGCCATATTTGATGAGGCCGAACTACAATGGGGACTCCCTTGTTATTTAGTTTGGATCCTCTGCACTTATCTCTACTACCGCTACCGCCTCTTCGATCTTTTCATTATTTCTGGCTGTGTAACCAGCGCTATTGTTATTGCGAGTAGCTTATTAATTTATATATTTAATGATGCATTAGAGAGCGACGCCTTCTTAATTATCGCAATATTTATTATCGGGCTATCTTCATCTGCGGGCATCTGGTTAAAAAAACTTAGTAAAGAACATGCAGCCGATCAGCCAATCACGAGCGATAAGGAGCATCAGGATGCGTAATTCTGGGAATGAGCTATGGCTTGAATTGCAGAGAAATAACCTGACCCGCACTGACTATCCGGAAAACGAATTAGATTTAAGCCCTTGGTATATAAAAACAATGCAGGGCTTTGCCGGTTGGATAGCCGCGCTGTTTTTACTCGCCTTTGTCGGCACCATTATTGGTAGCTTATTTATCTACGATAACCAAGTGCTACTGGCCCTCTGCGGCCTTATCTGTTGTACTGCCGCGTACTTTATCTTTCGTAATGATAAGACTCCTTTCTTAGAGCAGCTCGGTTTAGCTATCAGTTTGTGCGGCCAGTTTATGGTAGCTTGGGGCATTTTTACCGTTTTTTCGATTTCAGATTCCTCCGCATTTTTGATCTTAGCCCTATTTCAAGGGGCTTTAGCTTTGATTATGCCGAATTTCTTACATCGGGTTTTCAGTAGCTGGTTCGCCATGGTTGCGCTCTTTTGGGGCTTAAACCAACAGGGTATTTTTGGCTTAGATAGCGCACTCGCCGCAGCGCTTTTCACCTTGATTTGGATCCGAGAGAAACATTGGTATAAATACCGTTCACATCTGCTGCCTATCAGCTTTGGCCTCGCGATATCACTTCTGCAATTTAGCGGGCATTTCCTCTTTCAACATGAACTTTCACACTACCTATTCAGAGCAGAGGTGGGCTTTTTACAACAATACAGCCCCTTGATTGGGAGCCTGATCCTAGCGGGCACATGTCTCTACCTTGTCTTTGCCATTCTGTCAGAACAGAACATCAAACTGGCCTCGCCATCCGGTTCTATCGCGGTTATCGCAACCCTCATGCTACTCGGGCTATCGTTTAATATTGCAGGTGTTAGCAGTGCTCTCTTAATTCTGTTGGTCGGCTTCTTTAGACAGCGCCTTATCTTAATGGCGTTAGGCATCCTTGCCTTAATCAGCTTTATATCTTGGTACTACTACAGCCTATCGGAAACACTGCTGGTTAAATCGATCTATTTACTCTCCATCGGCGCAGTCTGCCTTACAATTGTCGGAGCGCTGCATTACTTCAGCAAGGCTCAACCTACCTTAGACCCAGCTAACAGCGCACCAATGAATGGAAAAAAATGGATCTCCTTAGCCACCATCTTAATCGTATTAGCCGCTATCAATATAAATATTTATCAAAAGGAATCGTTAATTCGCGAAGGGCAAAGCGTATTACTCGAACTGGCGCCTGTTGATCCACGTTCACTGATGCAGGGAGATTATATGCGACTTCGTTATAGAATGAGTCAAACGATTCAGTACGCGATCGGCGACAAAGAATCCGTAGATGGGTTTGCCATTGTGCAGCTCGATCAACACAGTGTCGCTCAGTTTATTACACTCAATCCTGATGCCGAGCTATCGCCTCAACAGTACAAGCTGCACTATAGGATCCGTGATGGTGTCTTAAAATTTGCCACTAACGCATTCTTCTTCCAAGAAGGCAGTGCCAAAATCTATGAGAAAGCTAAATACGGTGAATTTAAAGTTAGCGGTGACGGGGAAATGCTTCTAGTGGGGCTTCGTGACAAGCAGTATGTTTTATTAGGTACAAATAGACCCTAATGGGGCAGTAAATGTAAAAACAGAAAAAGAAAAACCGGGGGAACAGAATAGAAACGGTTCCTCCGGCAGAGTACGCTTATTCTACTTTAAAGTTTTCAGGTAGCGTGATGCCCTTTTCATCGGCGCGCTGCTTAATTAAAGCACGGAACTCTGTACGAATCGTCTCACGCTCTTCAGCAGTCGCAGCATTTTTCAACTCTGTACGGTGGGCTGCACGCTCTTGGACTGAAACAAGCTTTCTAACCTGAACACGATCGGACGAGGCTTCACCAGCATGAACGGCTAACGCCGGAGAAAGAACTAATATTGCTGCAAGCGTTGTTGTAATCAATTGCTTTTTCATAACGAATGACTCCTTGATAAGTAGAAGCGCTAAAAGCGCAAACAGAACGGTTGAACGACACGGCCTGACTACAGCCGGTAAATCCAGCTCAGGTATACTACTTTTCTATCAACAGACAGCTTTACTGATAATTATTCAGTGGCAGCATATTAACCATTCAATCTTGAATATGCGAGATTAAATGTACAAACTTCATACAACAAATTTCAAGCCACCCATTATGTTAGGCTCTTTAGTTGTTTCAATAAGAGCTAATTTGGCTGTTCTATAAAGACAAAACACAATAAAAAAGGTTTAAGCAATCAATAAATTGCCCTAAACTCTAACAAGGAAATTTAAGGGGAAAGGAATATGAACCGTAGATTAAATTTGATTATCGCAAGTGCAGGATTATCTGTATTCTCATTATTAGCTACAGCCGTTCAAGCAGAAGCTACCCACTACCAGTGTACCTATACCCATGCGGTATTCACGGCCCCTTTTATGAAAACCCCAGGTACACGTGATTGCCCAGAAGAACACTGTAAATACGCTATAACAATTGATGGCTCATCGGGCACTATTAATGGCGTCAGCGGGTTTAATGTTGAACAAGATAGCAATATGGTCAAACTAAGTAGAACAGCTAAAGATCCTATTATGGGTGGTATGGATACGACTACTCTGACGATCAACAAAACGGATATGACATTCGAAGCAGTTAAAACAACAACACCTTCAGTTACATTAACAACTAAAGGTCGCTGCTCTTAGGTCCATCAAAAAGTTGGTTGCTTTACTTGCCTCCCCTTTTCTGACTGATTTTAAGAATTACTATGAACCTAAATGATGTACGGCTATTTATACGCGTAATTGAGCATAACAGTTTTACTGCGGCTGCCGATAAACTAGGGATACAAAAATCAACAATCAGTAGACGAATTGCCCAGCTTGAAGATGAGCTAGGAGTGAGGCTTTTACAACGAACAACACGTAAACTTAGCCTAACCTCTGAAGGGCAAGACCTTTTTCAACGCTGTCAGCCTCTACTCGATGAGATGGAAGCCGTTGAAGATCGCGTAGTATCCAAGCAAGCGGTTCCAAAGGGACGTTTACGCATTACCATGCCTCCAGAAATGGGCATCTTTATCATGAACGATGTGATCGCAGGTTTCATGAAGATGTACCCCCTGATTCAAATTGATATTGAGCTTAGCCCCCGTTTAGTAGACTTAGTAGAGGACGGCATTGATCTCGCATTAAGAGTGGGTGAATTAACCGATTCCAGCCTTATAGGCAGAAAAATTGCTGATGTGAATATCAAGCTTTATGCTGGGGTTAACTATTTAGAAAAACATGGTGAGCCCAAAACACCTGATGATCTAATTAATCACCACTGCCTAGGTGGAGCCTTATCGGATCCTGGCTGGATCTTTGAAAACTGGAACGATGGAAAACCAGTACCCGCAAACTTTAAAGTTCGCGCAAACAGTATTAGTTTCTGCCGTGAAATGCTCAGAAAGGACTTAGGCATAGCGCGCCTACCGATCCAGTTCTGTATGGATGACATTGAATCAGGGCTTATTAAAGAAGTACTCTCTGATTACCAAGCCCCCGATGTAAGTATAAATGCCCTCTACCCTAGTAGAAGACATTTAAACCCTAAAGTGAGGCTCTTTATCGATTTCATGATCGAAAGTCTTGAAGAGCATCCATGGTTAAATAAACCCTAATTTTTTACTATTGATCGGCAGCACTCGTGCTCGCTTGCTGCCATTGTAGTTTTTTCTCTATAGCTTGAATCATCATTTTCGCAATATCTTTACCGGTGGCACCCTCAATCCCCTCTAATCCAGGAGAGGAATTAACTTCAAGTAACAACGGCCCTTTAGCTGAGCGAATAATATCAACACCCGCCACACTTAAGTTCATACACTTAGCAGCCTTAATAGCGATGCGTTTCTCATCCGTTGTAGGACGAATAACACTGGCAGTACCACCTTGATGAATATTTGCTCTAAACTCTCCAGGTTCGGCCTCGCGCTGAATAGCTGAGACAACTTTGCCATCAACAACGAAACAACGGATATCCTTGCCTTGAGCTTCTTTAATAAACTCCTGAACTAAAATATCAGCATTTAAGCTTTTAAATGCATTGATAACACTATCAGCCGCTTTATTGGTTTCAGCTAAGACAACACCTTTACCTTGCGTACCTTCCAATAGCTTCACAATAAGTGGAGCACCACCAACCATGCTAATCAGATCATCTGTTTCTAATGGCGAGTTAGCAAAACCCGTAATAGGAATATCAATATTATTTTCAAACAACAGCTGCAAAGAATGTAACTTATCCCGTGATTGTGTAATTGCCGCCGCTGTATTCAAGCAGTAAACACCCATAGAGGCGAATTGGCGCGTTAGTGCACAACCATAAAAAGTCATGCTCGGCCTAATACGTGGAATAACCGCATCTAAATCATCAAGTACTCGTCCACCACGGTAGTGAACTTCTGGCTCTTCAGCATCCATCTTCATATAACAGTGTTTAATATTTAAAAACACCATTTCATGACCAAGCTGCTCGCCCGCTTCAATAATACGACGGTTACTATACAAGTTAGGATTACTTGCCAACAAACCGATCTTTAAACCACCCACTGATGGCTTTTTGGTTTGATACAGTGATTTCAGCTCAGTATCAGACAAACCACCTAGCAGCATACGCCCTTCAGGATCAACAAGAATTCGACCCGACATCGCTTCACGACCAAGAAGCATGCGATAACCCATTGCGTCACGGTTTGTTAAAGTAACCTCAACTTCCCAACTAGAATCAGCGATACCTAATGTTGTCTTGATCACATATCGGGTTTCAGAAGTACCGCTTGAGCTTTTAACTTTTCGGCGATCGTAAACCGGTGCCTCACAAGAAACCAGTGTTTTACGGTTATCTTGTATAGGACAGATATTAAAACGAACCCATGGCACTCCACCCCGTTTAAAAGGTTGAATATTAAATGCATGTAATGACGATGTTTTTGCACCGGAGTCAACACGCGCCTTTACTGCCGGCAACGCCAAGTCGGGAAAACGACACCACTCTTCAGCACCAACTAATAGTTTACTAAGTCCCATACTAATACCCGAAAAGTACCATAAAAAAATTTGCGCCATTGAAACTTGAACAAGCTCAAGGTGCAAGCAATAAATGCAATATTAAGCAGCCGATTCCCATTCAGGGAGATCATCTTTAAATAAACCTAACAATGTTTGAATCCCCGCCATTTGCGCTGCATCTTTATGCGTCACTAATAACGTAGGCACTTGGCTATATTCAGGTGCTAAAATCTCCATATTCAGATCATTAGCATACCGAGATTCTTCAACCACTTTACGCGGGACTAACGTAAAACCTAAACCAACGGCCACACAGCCTAAAATACCCTCTTGCGTCCCCATACTCATGACTTCAGTATCTATACGGCCATTGTCTTTTAACCAACTAACCGCCCTTTCACGATAAGCACAGCCTTCACGAAAAAGGATCAATGAATCGGAAACATCTATATTTTTCGCTGACACTAATACTAACTCTTCAACCAACACCTGCTTACAGACTAGATGTTGATGCTCAATAGGACCACCTACAAATGCACAATCCAAGCGATAATTGAGAATATCTTGAACAAGCTCACTACTGGTTTCTGTTTTAATCCTAGGTATTAACTTAGGATGAGCTTTGCGAAGCGACTGGAGAAGTCCCGGCATTCTCGTCGCAGCGAAAGACTCCATTGAACCGATTCGAATCTCACCCACCGATTCTCCCACCTGCTTTACCGCCATGCAGGCTTGCTGCTCAAGGTGAAGTAATTTATTAGCATATTCAAGTAAGGTATGGCCTGCAGGCGTTAGCTCTAACCCTCGCCCTTTACGATAAAACAGTTCAGAGCCAAGCTCTTCTTCAAGGCGTTTAATTCTTGCGGTAATATTAGATTGAACAGTATGTAGTAGACGTGAAGCCGCTAACACTCCACCCTGTTCTGCAACAGTTTTAAATGTATTTAATGAGACCAACTCCATTCCAACTTCCACCCTTCTCTAATATTGAATAAAAGATTCTTATTTATTCATTTGTAGTGATAGTTTAAGCGAGTTAATCTCTCTTATACCAGTTATTTATGAACCCAAATTATGACGACTCAATTACAAAAATATAAAGTCCTTATTGCCGGTATTTTTAGCCTAATGCTAATGCTAGGCGTTGCTCGATTCTCCTACACACCGATGCTGCCAATAATGCAAGCTCAGGCTGGCATTGGGGATGCCGTTGGTGGCTGGTTAGCTACTTTTAATTACATGGGCTATATGACCGGTGCTTTTATCGCAGCATCAATAAGTGACTTAGTCTTGAAAGATAAACTCTATAGATGGGGACTCATTGTTGCCATTCTAACAACCGCAGGTATGGCTGTTACTGATAATGTCATCATCTGGGGAATTATGCGCTTTTTTGCAGGGCTAACGAGTGCCGCAGGTCTATTAATAGGTTCAGGTTTAATCTTAAACTGGCTGATTAGACATAACTTCCGCAGTGAACTGGGTATTCATTTTTCAGGCATGGGATTGGGCATTATTTTCTGCTCTGCGGTTGTCGCATTAATGGATATAAAACTTAACTGGCAAGAGCTTTGGTGGTTATTCGCAGGTTTGGGCGTACTCTTAGCAATCCCTGCGTGGGCTTGGCTACCACGTCCAGATACCTCTGGCACCACTATCTCAGGTGCTCAAATGGTGGATAATCCACCCAGCAAGCGCTTTCTCTTCCTTATGCTATCCGCCTACTTTTGTGCGGGATACGGTTATGTTATCAGCGCCACGTTTATTGTTGCTATTGTTGATAGGCAAGAAGCTCTACAAGGGTTAGGCCCCATTGTTTTTCTTATCGTTGGGGTAGCTGCAGCACCGGCCTGTATTATCTGGGATTTAATCGCTCGACAGTTAGGTGTGTTAACCGCTCTATTAATCGCTTATATCATACAAATATTGGGGATTATTCTTCCCGCCCTTACCGATTCAGCCATAGCCGTTATTATAAGCGCTGTACTTTTTGGCGGCACATTTATCGGGATTGTAAGTTTAGTATTAACGATGGCTGGCCGTTTTTACCCGACTAAACCTGCCAAACTCATGGGTAAAATGACCTTAACCTATGGTGTCGCCCAAATCATCGCACCCGCCATTACAGGCAATCTTGCTGAACGATTGGGTGACTACAATTTAGGCTTATGGATAGCAGCAGGTATGGTTTTATTAGGGGCGGTTATCTCAACAATTTTGATGATCACTGAGCGAGATGCTCTATAAACCAGCTGTCTAGATATTGTTGAAATATCACCCGTCACTTTTAATCGCTTGGAGCTGGGTCGTACCTTTAGGTTCGACTCAGCCCAAGGTTCATAATACTTCCCTTGTGTTAAACCTTCTCTTTTTCGCCCTCATAGATACGGCTCATTGATTTGAGCCCCTATTAATCCATATTAAACGTGGTATTTCTTGAACAACCCCAATTTAGCACTTTATACTGGCGCGATTATCCACCCCATATGCTCTAACACGCTATATAAAACACTCACCCTTAATAACGGTAAGAAGATACTCACCCAATGATTAATCACAAACACGTCATAGTACTGGGCAATATTTTATTATTCACGCTAATGATGGCGTACCTTCCCTTTGAGGAACCCATCGTTAAAGGCCTAAGTATTTTGTTATTTATTGCAATCCTTTGGCTTACAGAAGCACTACACGTCAGTATTACTGCCCTGCTTGTACCTATATTAGCGGTTGTATTTGATGTGTTTAATAGCAGCCAAGCACTGAGTCATTTTGCTAACCCTATAATCTTTTTATTTTTAGGCGGCTTTGCGCTAGCTGCTGCACTTAATGCACAAGGGCTAGATAAAGCGATCGCTAGTAAAGTGTTAGATGTTGCTCAAAACCGATTAAGTGTGGCGGTACTGCTTATCTTTGCCGTAACAGCGCTACTATCAATGTGGATCAGTAATACCGCAACCACCGCTATGATGCTGCCATTAGTGCTTGGAATACTGCGTCAGCTAGACCCTATAAAAGAGCGTCACACTTATGTCTTTGTTTTACTCGGTGTTGCTTACTGTGCCAGCATCGGTGGTATAGCTACCTTAGTAGGTAGCCCTCCAAATGCCATTGCAGCAGCCCAAACTGGACTCAACTTTATTGGCTGGATGAAACTAGCCGCGCCCCTAACTGTCATTTTATTACCCTTGGCGATTGGTATTTTATATTTAGCCCTACGTCCAAACCTTAAACACCGCTTCAGCGTCGAGCATGAACCTTTCGTGTTAACCTCTGCTCGTATAAGAACACTCTGTATTTTTCTGTTTACCGTTTTATGCTGGATCTTTAGTGGGCCACTTAATGCTTTTTTAGGCGGTCTATCTAGCTTTGACAGCTTAGTCGCCATTACTGCGATTATCTTGTTAGCTTTTTTTGGCGTGGTCGAATGGAAGCAGATTGAAAAAACAACAGACTGGAGTGTATTACTGCTCTTCGGTGGCGGCTTATGTTTAAGTGCTGTACTTAAGGCGACAGGAACCAGCGTTTTTCTCGCTCATACAATTGGCGATTTTCTACAAGCCTCCAATGCTGTAATTGCATTATTGAGCGTAGTTGCCTTTGTTGTCATCCTAACTGAATTTGCCAGCAACACTGCAAGTGCAGCCTTACTTATACCTGTCTTTGCTGCTATTGCAGAAAGCTTGGGAATGTCACCTATTATCCTATCAACGGTTATCGCTATTTCGGCCTCTTGCGCCTTTATGCTGCCGGTTGCGACGCCGCCCAATGCCATTGTATTTGGCTCAGGCTTTATCAAACAAAGTGATATGATGCGTGTAGGTATTTGGATCAATCTAGGTTGTATCGCCGTGATCACTTTATACGCAAGAATTTTCTGGTAAAGGTACACAGTCGCTATTCAGCGAACAACGACAGCTGATCTTACAGCCCGCGTCTTGGTTTTATATTTAAACTTTGCCGCGGGCTTTTGTTTTATATCATTAAATATTTAACAAGCTTATGGGTCAAAGGCGACCTAAGCTAAGCGTAAAAATATCAATTGACGTAAAACATCGGCAACAAAGGAAAGTTATGACTTAGGCCTAGCTTTAGCCGTTCTAGATCTTGGCTTACTTTTCCCCGCACTTCTACGTTTACGCTTAAAGTTAGTTGCTTCAGCGGGAGGTAGATGACGTAAAGATTCAGGTACACCCCCCGTTTTTATCTGAGCCACAATTGTTTTAATTCTATGCTCTAACTCATCCATAAAGGGCTGATAGGCTTGATTCCTTTCCGCCATCGCCTGTAATTGATGCTCCCATTGAGCAGTCATATCGGGATATGTAGATTCGCTGGGCAAAGCATGTATCAAACCTCGTGCTGCAGCGGTGCTAAGAATCGATTTGCCGCTTCTTACCAAGAGCTTTCTTTTGAACAGCGTTTCCATAATGCCTGCTCGCGTCGCTTCAGTACCTAGCCCATCGGTTTCTTTTAAAATCTTCTTTAACTCTTTATCCGCTACAAATCGAGCAATCCCCGTCATAGCTTGTAGTAAACTGGCTTCGGTAAAATGCTTAGGCGGTTCTGTTTTTTTATCTTTTATCTGACCTTCACGACAAACTAACTCCGCATTTTCATCCAGCGCAGGAACTGTATTTCCTTCCTCCTCCTTACTGTCCTTACCTATTAATGCTTTCCAACCCGCATCAATAAGAACACGCCCTTTCGCAATAAAGCATCCACCGGCTATATCAAATACCAACTTAGAATCCGCATAAAGCGCAGCGGGATAAAACTGCATAATATATTGTCGTGCTATCTGCTGATAAATATTCCGCTCATAACTTGATAAACCATTTAGAGGTTGTTTTTTAGGTGTCGGAATAATCGCATGATGAGCATCTACTTTTTTGTCATTCCACGCTTTAGATTTAAGGTGTCGATCGGCCTTATTAATAGCGGTACTCAGTGTTTGTTCATTACCCGCTATGGCATCCAGAACAGCGCCTGACTGTTTGTAATGATCATTAGGTAAATAACGGCTATCAGAGCGAGGATAGGTAATTAGCTTGTGTTTTTCATACAGCGACTGACAAGTATCTAAGACCTGTTGAGCACTCATACCAAAACGTTTTGATGCATCGATCTGCAGTGCCGATAAAGAGTAAGGTAATGGCGGCGCTTGTTTGCTTTGCTTTTGCTCTGAAGTAACAACCTGTGCCGGTTGACCCGCAATACGTGAAGCAACATTCTCCACAAGCTTTCGGTTTATAACTCTTCCTTCTTCATCTTGCCAAGGCTGACAAGCCTCACTCGGCTGCCAACGTGCATAAATTTCCAGCAAAGGGTTTTGCTGATAAGGGATAATGGCATCCAGTGTATAAAAATCTTTAGGGATAAAGTTTTCTATTTCTTCATCACGGCGCACAACCAAACCCACCAGAGGCGACTGAACACGGCCAACAGATAAAACCCCTTTATAACCCGCTTTTTGCCCAAGTAGTGTATAGCCTCTAGACATATTCATTCCATACAACCAATCAGCTCTTGAACGTGCTAAGGCTGAAACCGATAGAGGAATAAACTCTTTGTTACTTCGCATTTGCTGTAAAGCGGTTTTCACTGCGGGTAGATTCAAATCATTGATCAATAATCGTTGGATACGTTCTTTTTTAGTTTTACTGACTTTGCAGTAATCAATAACTTCATCCACTAATAACTGCCCCTCTCGATCAGGGTCACCGGCATGTACTATAGAATCAAACTCTTTCAGCAGCTTGCGTATAACAGACAGTTGTTTTACAGCGGATTTACGGGGTTTAAGTCGCCATTGTTGAGGGATAATCGGTAGGTCTTCTAGTGACCAGCGTTTATATTTTTCATCATATGCATCAGGTTCAACCTGCTCAAGCAAATGACCTATACACCAAGTGACAGTATCGCCATTGGCTGCCCGAATACACCCCTCCTCTTTTTTATGGGGTTTTGGCAGTGCATCAGCGATCGCTCGCCCTAAACTGGGTTTTTCGGCTATATATAAAATCATCGAAATAAACTGTATATAAAAACAGTATTCAACGGTATAGGAATTTAAGCCTGTAATCCAGAAAAAATAAACACTAGATCATTTTTAAAGGCGCTTGATCAAGAATGGCCATCTGCTCTCTTAACTCTAAGATATGCTCGCCCCAATAGCGGCTAGTATTAAACCAGTTAAAGCTATGTGGAAATGCGGGATCTTCCCAGCGCTTAGCTAGCCAAGCGCTATAGTGCATAATTCTCAAACTCCGTAAGACCTCAATTAAACGAAGCTCTGTAGTTCTAAAATCATTAAATTCATTATACCCATCAACGATTTCGGAGAGTTGTGCCGTTTGCTCATGGCGGTCCCCCGATAACAGCATCCAAATATCCTGCATGGCCGGAGCCATACGCGCGTCATCGAAATCAACAAAATGAGGGGCATCATCTCGCCACAACATATTGCCAGAGTGACAGTCGCCGTGAACACGAATCTTCTTTATCTCGCCACACTGTTGAGTGATCTCATCAATCGCTTGTAACAAGTCAGCAGAGACCGATGTATAAGCCGCTTTAAGATCCAAGGGAATAAAGTGCTCTGAGACAAACGCTACACTCTCATAACCAAAATTTTGCGTAGTAATTTCGGGGCGGTGAGTAAAAGGTTTAACCTCACCAACACGGTGCATTCGGCCCAGCAATCGACCTAATACAAACAGGTTATCCATATTATCAAGTTCAGGCGCATGTCCACCCTTTCGAGGAAAAAGTGAAAACATAAACCCTTGATAATCAAACAGTGTATTACCCTCCTCATTTTTTAAAGGGGTAACAATTGGGAGTTCATGTTCGGCCAATTCAAACGAAAATTCGTGCTCTTCCAAAATCTGCTCTTGGCTCCAACGGTTGGGCCGATAAAACTTCGCAATCAGCGGCTCTTTCTCTTCAATACCTACCTGATAAACACGATTTTCATAGCTATTTAATGGAAAGGTCCGACCATCACACCAAAACCCTTGCGTTTCAAC
Organism: Neptuniibacter sp. 2_MG-2023; assembly: GCF_030547495.1. Lineage (NCBI taxonomy): Bacteria > Pseudomonadati > Pseudomonadota > Gammaproteobacteria > Oceanospirillales > Oceanospirillaceae > Neptuniibacter > Neptuniibacter sp. 2_MG-2023. Next base: position 149,883 of record NZ_JAUOQC010000003.1, read on the forward strand.
AGCATCCATCAAAAATGAGGGTGTTAAGCGTTCAAAGGGATGGGTCTTATCATGCTCAGACATTTTATCTTCAGACATTCTATTCCTAGCTATAAATTACAGTATGGCTGAAGATTACGTTTAAGCGTTAGCCCCTGCAAGCCATTAAAGGGCTATTTTTTAATACAATTTACAACATTAAAAACGATTAAATGCAGGCGCTATGATCAGTTTTTGATATAGTTTCGCAACATCTATATTTTGTATTAAGAGATTGTTATGGCAGGTTCACTGAAAGATCAATTACTAAACATCGGCCTCGTTGATCAGAAGAAAGCGAAAAAAGCCGATTCAGACAAGAAGAAACAGAAAAAACAGGCAAATAAAGCGCGGAAATCTGGCCAAGCAGTCATCGACGAACAAGCGATTAAACAACAAGCACTCGAGCAACAGCGTAAAGAGAAACAAGAGCGTGACCGCCTACTCAATCTACAGCGCGATGAAGAGCGCCAGAACCGAGAGATTGAAGCGCAATGCCGACAAATGATCATGCAGCAGCAGATCAATATTCCAGACAATGCTGAGCTCACATACAACTTTGTCTACGATAAAAAAGTTAAAACAATGTACGTTACCAGCGACTTACAGACACAGTTGATACGTGGCCAAGTAGCCATTGCTACACTCGATGAAAAGTTTTACTTAATCCCCGATAAGTTCGCAGAAAAGATTGAACAACGTATACCTGATTACGTTATTCGCGTTCAACCTGAAGAAGAACCGGATGAAGATGACCCTTACGCCGATTATAAGATCCCTGATGATCTGATGTGGTAGTCGAACTAGGAATTGAAAGACCTTTCAGCACGGGCGCAGGCTATAGATACAAGTAGCGCCCTACTGATAGCGATTAAACTCAGGCCAAAGCTTAATCCCTAACAGAACATGAAAGAAATTCTTTACTTTGTCCGTAATCAAATCATTTTATACCGCCTAAAAACTAAATGAATAAGGTAAAAACTGTTTTATTATCTGGCCAATAGCTGAAAGTGGGTATAACCATCCCATTGACTAAAGCCAATAAGAACCCTTTTATCTGATGAAAGAATTTCATACATCAGTGTTTACATTAAAGCAAAGTGCATATCTGTCGATAACCCATTTATCGCTATAATATGGAAATGCAAAATCGGGGTCATAAGGATCCTTTTTGTCTGTGGAGGAATTACCCGTGCAAGTTTTATTAAGCAGCCAAGCAGCCTATTCTCAGGTTCGCCAAGAAACATTGGTAACCGGTGGGTTTGCAGATGGTAAAGACAGCAGTGGTCGTTCTGCATCTGCGGCAGATAAGTTAGTCGCCAAACTAGCAGAAAACATTCCTGGAATGAGCTTATCTGAGATGAAAGGTCTCGATGCAAATGATTACTCTCCAGAAAAAGTAGCTTCTCGGATTTCAGATTTTGTTGCCCAAGGGTTAGAACAAGCTCGTTCTAGAGGTGCATCTGACGCTGATCTCAATCGCATGTACCAAGCAGCTGTATCGGGTGTTGAGAAAGGCTTTAAAGAAGCCACGGAGATACTAGAAAAGCTGAATATGCTCACCGAAGATACATCAGCCACTATAGATCAAACTAAAGACCTCACCTTTGAAGCACTAGCCGCAATTGCACCAACAGCAAGCACTGAAGACGTGGCAGCAACAAGCAGCCAAACATCTATCTCTGCCGCTGAGCGTTATTCCAAAGCAGAATCCTTCTCTATGGAAGTGATGACCCAAGAAGGCGACAAGGTCTCAATCTACTTTGATAGTGAAGCCAGCATTACAGCGTCCCTTGGTGCATATACTGATGGTGAAAGCAGTGCAGTCTCTTATGGTATTGACCGTAACGCCAGCAGTAACTTTAGCTTTAGTGTAGAAGGCGATCTTAATGAAGAAGAGTTAGACGCCCTCACCTCCCTAATTCAAGACATTAATCTGATTGCAGAAGATTTCTACAGCGGTGATGTTCAGGATGCTTTTAACCAAGCGGCCGAATTAGAAATGGACAAATCCCAATTAATGAACTTGAATGTAACTATGACTCAGTCAACGAGCTACTCTGCAGTAGCCGCTTATGAGCAAGTTCAGCAGTATGATAATCCGCTCGGCGATAACGGGCGTCACTTAGGTGGCATGATGCAAAACATGGAGAACTTCATGAATAATCCAGCACTTGGATTCTTAGAAGATAGCTCTTTATTTGGCGCCAGCTTATTAGAAAATTTGATCCAAGAAGATATACGTTACAAAGATGCGGATGAAGAATCCCAGAGTAAACTAGATAATAACGTTGGTTTATTACAAAGCATTATGGCTCAGTTTTCTCAGGAAAATGCAGACGATTAACCCCCCTTCTTAATCGCTGCAATATACGTTAAACCGGCCTTTTAAAGGCCGGTTTTTTTTATGCCGCTCAATCGCTCCCATATAAAGACCAGGGCTGATATGATCAGCCCTATAATTCATCATCATTTGATCTGTATCCATGAGCTCTCCCTTTACACTGCGCCCCTATCAACAAGATGCTGTAGACGCCACTCTACAACACTTCCGTAAAACAGATGATGCAGCCGTCATTGTGCTGCCCACTGGCGCAGGCAAGAGCTTAGTCATAGCAAAACTGGCCAAACTCGCAAAACGAAAAATATTGGTCTTAGCCCATGTAAAAGAACTGGTTGAGCAAAACCACGCGAAGTATGAAAGCTACGGGCTCAAAGGCGGAATATTCTCCGCAGGTTTAAAGCGCAAACAAAATGATTTTCAAGTTACCTTTGCCAGTATCCAGTCCGTATCAGCTAATCTTGACCGTTTCTCAGCAGAATACTCACTGCTGATTATTGATGAATGCCACCGCCTAAATGATGATGACGACAGCCAATACGGCAAGGTTATCAGCCAACTCCGTTCACTCAACCCACAGCTAAAAGTACTCGGGCTAACCGCTACACCTTACCGGCTAGGCATGGGATGGATCTATCAATACCATCACCGTGGTTTTGCTCGTAGTAGCGATCCTAAACCCTTTAAATACTGTATTTACGAACTTCCCTTAAGTTATATGGTTCGTAAAAAATACCTTACTGAGCCTAAATGCATTGATGCCAGTATTACCCAATATGACTTCTCCGCATTAAAGCAAAACCGTTTTGGCGAATATGCAGAAGCAGAAGTAAACCAATTACTAGGCAAACATCCCCGCGTAACACAAACGATTATTGAACAAGTCAAAGCATTGTCTCAAACCCGTCAAGGTGTCATGGTATTCGCTGCTACCGTAAAACATGCACAAGAGATCTGCGGCTACCTCCCAGTAGGTCAAACCGCCTTAATTACTGGTGCGACTGACAACAAAGAGCGCGATCAACTCATACAAAGTTTTAAGCAGAAAAAACTAAAATTCCTGGTCAATGTCTCTGTACTTACGACAGGTTTTGATGCGCCCCACGTAGACTTTATTGCCATCCTACGCCCAACCCAATCGGTAAGTTTGTATCAGCAAATTGTTGGCCGTGGTCTTCGCCTTGCAGAGGGGAAAACTGACTGTCTGGTCATTGACTATGCCGGCAACCACTTTAACCTGCATCACCCTGAAGTGGGGGAAAAGAAACCCAACCCTGATACTGATCCAGTACAAGTCTTTTGCCCTAGCTGTGGCTTTGCCAATATATTCTGGGGGAAAACGGATGATGAAGGGAACGTGATCGAACATTACGGTCGTCGCTGTCAAGGTTTACTAGATTTCGACCCTACAGATAAGCAAGAGCTAAAACAGCAACCACAACAGTGTGATTACCGTTTTAGATTTAAGGAATGCCCTCACTGTAACGCCGAAAACGACATCGCTGCACGCAACTGCCATAAATGCAAAATGGCGATTATCGATCCCGATGACCAGTTAAAAAACGCCTTAAAACTAAAAGATGCAATGGTTATTCGCTGTTCAGGCATGGAACTCAGCAGCGTACAAGATCGCTTAAAAGTCACCTACTATGGAGAGGATGGCGAAGAACTGAGCGAATCTTTTGATTTTTCTAAACACAGCCAGAAAACTGTATTTAACAATCTATTTGGCAAACGCATCGCTAATGCGCAAGCCCCTAAAACCCTGAACAACATTTCCGAAGTACTCGCCATCAAGTCACTTCTTACGGCCCCAGACTTCGTCATCGCCCGTAAGCAAAAACACTACTGGCGCGTTCAAGAACGGATCTTCGATTACGAAGGCAGACACCGTAAAGCCAATCAGCTCTAAACGAGGAAGGGGCCTTTATCTCGAATGAAGTTTTGGCTAAACGGAGGGCTTAGCAACCAATAAACCTATCTTCAAATACCATGAAAAAAACGCCTCTCCGCCGATCAAATAAGGTTGACCCTCAGACCTTATGCATCTTGGATAGATAACAATTAACATCCCCTCAAAAAAACAGTAAACGCCTTTTATATTTGAACGATAATTAATTTCTATAGAAAGTTGTTAGATACATATTTATTGACTATCTTTTAGTAGTGGTAGTGGTAGTGGTAGTGGTAGTGGTAGTGGTAGTGGTAGTGGTAGTGGTAGTGGTAGTTGACTTTTCACTTCATTTGACTAAATCAATAGAAATTTTACCGGTAGTAGTAAATGAAGCACGATTTAACCGTTTTATATATAGAAAGTAATGAACATACCCGCAAAATCCACGTCGACTTTTTCCGTGGGATATTTACAACCGTTCTGGAAGCGTCTAACGGTCGAGAAGGCATATCAAAGTTTGTGACGCATCGTCCCAGCCTAGTTATCACCGAGATTCAGCTTCCCCACATGAATGGGCCTGAATTAATACAAGAGATCCGTAGAACAGATAAAAAAACACCGATCATCGTATTCAGCGCTTATATTCAAGAAGATTTCATATTAGATACTATTAAAGATCAAATTAATGGTTTTATTAGTAAACCCGCAGATAATCAAAAATTAGCACAAGTCATTAATCAGGTTTTATCGCTTGGGAAACATGAAGACTCTGTAGGCAAAACTAAAATACTGGGCGATAGTTTAACTGTACACAATGAATCTGAAGAAGATCTAGCCCAAGCCCCCGATAGCCTTATGGTCGTAGGTATTGGATCAAGTGCTGGGGGGCTCGAAGCACTGACCACCTTGATAAAAGGGCTGCCCGGAAATAACAATACCGCCTATATTGTTGCACAGCATTTAAGCCCTAAACACAACACTATGCTGGTTGAATTACTTTCTAGAGAAAGTACTTTAATGATTAAGGAGGCGGTGCACGGCGAGACGCTTGAACCTGATATTTTCTATATCACCCCCCCTAATAAAAACGTTGAAATCAACAATAATAATCGAATAGTTTTATCGGCCCCAGAAAAACACTCTTTCCTACCGAAACCCTCTGTAAATCAACTCTTTATATCTATTGCCAAATACAAAAAAGAAAAATCTGTCGGCATTATATTATCAGGCACAGGTTCTGATGGTTGCCAAGGTATGCGAGCAATTAACTCAGAGGGTGGGATTACCATAGTACAAGAGCCCAGTACAGCCAAGTATGATGGCATGCCAATGGCGGCGATTAATGGCTCGGTTGTTGATATCTTAATCGAAGCAGGCAAAATCGGGGAAGAGCTCGTAGCTCTGGCCAACTTTCCAAGAAATAAAGTGCTAAAAAAGCACCAAGTAACACCAGAAAATGACCACATATCAATTATTTTCGCTTTACTCCATAAAATAAAACATATCGATTTCTCTGTTTATAAAAAAGCAACAATTGGTCGACGAATCGAAAGACGTATGGTTGCTCTGAAGGTCACAACCCTAAGTGAATATGTCGCGCTGATTGAAAGAGATGAACAAGAGGTAGAGTTACTTTTTAAAGATATTTTGATTGGTGTGACCAGTTTTTTCCGTGATAGAGATGCTTACAACTCACTTGAAAACCTTTTAGATAAATATCTTGATGAAATTCCAGACGCAAAGGAACTCAGAATTTGGATGCCTGGCTCCTCCACCGGTGAAGAAGCCTACTCTGTAGCTATAATTCTGAACGAACTATTAAACGACCGCCAAAACAACCTTGATTTAAAAATATTTGCGACAGATATTGATGAAGATGCCTTAAAAACAGCTCGGCAAGGGATTTATAGCCAAGCCTCAATGACGGAAGTATCTGACTCCCATATAAAAGACTATTTCAACATTACCAACAATGAATTTGAGGTGAAGAAAAGTTTACGACAAAACATTGTATTCTCTTATCATAACCTTTTATCCGACCCACCATTTAAAGAGCTTGATCTTATCGTTTGTCGTAACTTGCTTATCTACTTTAATCTTGATGCGCAAAAATGGATCATGCCTGCATTTCACTATGCACTTAAAACGAATGCGTTACTTTTTCTTGGAAAGTCTGAAAATGCGACTTACTTTGAACATCTTTTCGTACCCGTAGACAAATCTAATAAAATTTTTAAAACCGTGGCCTCCTCCAATAAAAACCTCTCAGCAATTACTATAAAAGCCCCTAAATACGTTAAATATCCGGAAGTCGAACAATCTAAAGCATTAGAAACGACTCCCCTTCAAGAAACGATTGTTACTGAAGCCGCAAAGCTTCTCATGCCGAATATAATAGTAACGAACGAACAGCTTGATGTTGTATATAAAAAAGGGAACCTTGATTTTGTTTCCATCCCAGAAGGATATATCTCATATAATCTGTACAAAATAGTCGACTCCCGTTTAGCTATCGATTTAAGAAAATTGTTTAGCAACGTAAAAAAAGGATCCGGAGTTAGCTCAAGTGGTTATATACCTTTACCACAAAAAAATGGAAAAGCTCGATTAATAAAAGTCTACCTTGTGCCAATTTTGAATGGCCGCAACCAGATGTATATCTTTTATTTCCAGAGCATTTCGGTATTAGACCTACCGCTCATTAACACAAATTCCGATGACGTTGTAACCTCCTCCACTCAAGAGCTCGAGTTTGAATTACAACGCATTAAAGAACATATGCAAACCCTCGTTGAAGAGTTAGAAACATCTAACGAGGAATTACAATCAACCAATGAAGAGTTACAAAGTGCTAACGAAGAGTTACAGGCAACCAATGAAGAGATGGAAACCAGTAATGAAGAGCTTCAGTCTACTAACGAAGAGCTTCAAACCGCCTATGCGGAACTCAAAGAGATCTTTAATGAAAATACAGTCATCAAAGAAAAGTACGGCTCTCTCAATCGCCGTTATGAATCCGTTTTAGAAAATATTAATGACGGCGTCATCATCACTAATTTACAAGGTATGATTCTTAAAACCAATCATGCCATGCAAACCTATACAGGATTAACAAGAGAGCAGCTACTCGCTAAAAACTGGTTTGATCTATACCCCATTGAAGACAACACTCGCTTTTTAAATCGGCAGAAAGAGTTAACAGAAAAAGGAACATTTGGCCCTTACATTATCGAATTAAAATCCAAGGGTAATGTCACTACAGTTCTAGATGTAGAAGACTATCTCAGTCGTGACGAATTAGGTAACACTCAAATATGGTCTTTCGCTTCAGATATATCGAAAGAGAGGCACGCACTTGCTGAACTATCATTGAGCCAGCAGAAATACAAAGCCACATTTGATAACGCTAACATAGGTATTGGCCATGTTGCTTTAGATGGAACCTGGATTTCTGTCAACAGCACTTTATCTAAAATGCTCGGCTATACACAAGAAGAACTACTATCACTAACCTTCCAAGATATTACCTATGCCGAAGATCTAAACGAGGATTTAGGCTTAGTACAGCAGCTCATTAATGGGGAGCGAAACTCCTACAAGATGGAAAAACGCTACTATAAAAAAAATGGCGACCTATTCTGGGTAGTACTTTACGTTGCTATTGTTAGGGATAAAAACAAACCCTTATATTTCATCTCTGTAATTGAAGATATTGATAATCAAAAACAAGTAAGTTTAGAAAGCACACAAGCAAAAACAGTGTTCAATACAACACAAGAAAGCATTGTTATTACTGATAGTGAAACCCGAATAATCAATATTAACCCTGCATTTGAAAATATAACGGGTTATACCTTTAAGGAAGTGGCAGGCAAAAAAATAAATATATTAAAATCTGATCAGCACACCCCAGAGTTCTACAGTGAAATGGAGCGTTCCTACAAACAAAGTGGGTTCTGGTCCGGTGAAGTTATCAATAAATCTAAAAACGGTGATATATTCCCTGTTTTTCTTAATATAAATGCGGTTAAAGATGAAAATGGTTATATCATTCAGTATGTTGGTGTAATAACAGATATATCATTAATAAAACAGTCTCAAAATAAAATACAATATCTAGCCAACCATGACTCCCTCACCGGCTTACCTAACCGCACTTTGCTAGCGGATAGACTTGAGCAAGCGCTACAGGAATCTCGCCGTTCTAAAAAGCAACTCGCAATCTTATTTATTGATCTAGATCGCTTTAAAATTGTAAACGATGGTTTAGGACATAATGTGGGGGACGAAGTTCTAATTGAAGTCTCCAAAAGATTATCGAACCTTCTACGTTCAGGCGACACTATTGCCAGAGTGGGCGGCGATGAATTTATTGTTATTATTCAAGATTTAGATACGGCATTACATGCATCAAAAATAGCTCTGAATTTAATTCAAGCAGTTAAAGAAGAGATTGTTGTCGATACGCATAAAATCATAGTAGGCGCGAGCATTGGGATCAGTATCTACCCAAATGATGGGCATTCCGCTGACGAACTCATTCGCCAAGCAGATATTGCGATGTATGGTGCAAAGGAAAATGGCAGAAACATGTATCGCTATATCTCCCAAGAGCTATCTTCATTTGCTTTTGAGAAAGCATCAATGGAAAGTTTAATCCGGGAAGGATTAAATAAAGATGAATTCGAGGTCTATTACCAACCGATTATCGAATTAGAGACAATGAAAGTCTCGCACTTAGAAGCGTTAATAAGGTGGAACCATCCCAAACTGGGATTAGTTATGCCTCATAAGTTTATTCCGCTTGCTGAAGAATCCGAGTTAATTACTGAAATAACAAAATATGTTGTTTTTAAGGTAATGACGACCATCAGTAAACTAAATGACATTAATCATTATAAATGCAAAATAGCCATTAACTTTTCATTAAAAGATTTAGAATCTGATTCACTCTTTTACATTTTCAAAAAATATTTACAGCAATTTAAAATTGATGGTAGCTCAATCGCCTTAGAGATTACCGAAAGGAAAGTTATTTTATCTAATGACCAAAATCAAAAACATTTGGAGCGCTATAAAAAGCTAAATGTCTCTTTTTCAATGGATGATTTTGGCACAGGCTATTCAAATTTAGGCTACCTAATTAACAAACCTTTCGACATATTAAAAATTGATCGTTCCTTCATATCTAGAATTGGAGAAGTGGATAAATCAGAAGAAGTTGTGAAAGCCACAATATCTATCGCTAAAGCATTAGGGTTAAAAACGATTGCTGAAGGTGTTGAAACGAAAGAACAATTTGACTTTATCGCCCGCCACAATTGTGACTTTGTTCAGGGCTTTTATTTTCAATCCCCAGAACCTATCGGGGATTTGATCGATTATCTACAAATAGACGAAAATAGCGAAGCAAAGGAATAAATTAGCAGTTAATTCCTACTAATTTTTAACCTAGCTAATATCAGAGTTCATCGGTCTAATATGCAATAGATTTAGAGCATGCATCTATCATAGAAGCGGCGACAACATCCGTTCGACTCTGATATCCATACGCAGCAGATCCACTGGATCACCAAATTGGCTATATATCGCCACATCAGCAGCATCTCGACCGTAGGCGATCGCAACACGTCCACCATATCGGCTATTCTGAGTCGGATCGAATGCATACCAGCGCCCTCCGACATAAGCCTCAAACCAAGCATGAAGATCCATAGGTTCAAGCCCTTCAAGATAACCAACAACCATTCGAGCAGGGATCGACAGAGAACGGCAACAGGCTATACCTAGATGGGCCATATCCCGGCAAACCGCCTCTGATTTTTCATTAACTTCACAGGCACTAATGATCTGCTGACCACTTCCAGGAGAGTAGCGCAGTGTTTGGCGAATATAATCAATAATTGCTGTGCACTGATCATATCCAGGCGCGACACCAACAACGAGTGATTGTGCTAATTGAGTGAAACGATCAGACTCACAAAACCGACTCGGTAACAGAAATGGCAGTGTATCTTCAGGTAAATTTTGCACTTCAATAAACGGTGCCCCCGGCGCTACATCAAAGGCATCTGCACATTCGATATTAACCGATGTGTAAACTGAAAAAGGTCCAGCAGGTGCCACCACCCGTTGACATAAATTACCAAATGGATCGGTGAACTCGACCGCCATAACGCTAGGTGAAAACTCATACTGCTCACGGGCTACCCACTGCTGCTGCCCACTACGAGGGCGAAGCATTAATAAAAATGGCGTAGCTACAGGGATATTGAAGTCAAGAACACAAGAAGCATGTAACCACATAAGAACATCCTGATTAATTTAAGCCAAAGGAATTCTATACTCTAAACTGCTTCACAACGGCACGGCCCTATTAGGTATCGTCCTTCGTTCTTCAAGTACTCAATTAATCTAGCACGTCACCTTAACTGCCGCTAGCACTATGAGTTAGAAGTATGATTAAGCTTAGAACAGATTATATATAAGCTAATAGAGCAGCTGACTATAGAGGGATGAGTAAGTGTTAGTTTAAGCCGAGAAGACTATTGATAACTCCCCTCTTTATTCGGCTCTTACAATGTAAAACCTATATAGAAAAGTAAGGCTCCCATATAGATTGAGAGTGCGGAAACGCCATCTTTGGAGAGATCCCTTGAGACTATATCACCCGTCCCTTTTACTATGCCGATAATCACAAGTCCGATCCCGCCCGTAAAGCGATAATTATTTAAATTCACATGGCCTTGCTCATCCGTTATAAAACGTAAATAACCAAATAACAGTAAAACACTTCCCACTATAAATATAATTACTCGAAAGTTTTCCATCGCTAATCCTGTATCAAAAAAATCATACTCTGCCCTCAATAGTCATCATAGCGATAACAAACTGGATCTATTTACTTCACTTACCCCTCAGGTCAGTAGCACCGGCATGTTGCTTATCGTACGCCCACTCTCTTTACCGATGGCTATCAAAAACCGATCCAATCGACCCTGTTGCCAAGCTGATTAAGGCGCATTTCGCTGAGAGGGGTCTATTTTTAAGGGCATCACTATTTTGTGTGGATCGACTACCTCTTTATGCTCACGGGTAGCCTGAGCCCACCAAATAAGTTGATTGAAGGTACGGCTAAAATATTCAAACCAAGACGCCTGATTCTGGCCTGCCTGCACGCTCCCATCTTCAGCAAAGACCTCTTGTGCTTTAGGTACATGAATCATCGCAGAAACAGGTAAACAACCAAGTTCTGAAAGAAACGTCCGCATGCCTACAGCTGCACGCATACCACCCCACTGCCCCGCAGAATAGGTAACAATGGCACTCGGCTTGTAAGAGAATAGAGAGCTACCAAAATGGTTTAACATATCAGCCAACGCAGGACTCATCGAGTGATTATATTCAGGACTAACCATAATATAGCCATCAGCTGACTCTATCTTGTCTGCCAGCTCATTCAGTTCTGGGGGAACCGTGCGCTGAGAGTACGCAAAATGTGGTTTAAAAACAGGTCCCAAAGGATAATCTAAAGGATCAATCAGCTCCACTTCATGCTCGGTATAGTGACTCAATAAACATTCAATGCAAGCTTTTGAAACGCGCAAACCAAGACGAGCGGGGCTAGGTGGTGTGCTATCACGAACAGTGCCTAAAAAAACTAAAAACTTCATATTAAAACTCGATATAAGTTAGAAAAAGCCTGCGAGGAAACTAATGAAATAGAAAGCGATCTGGAACTCCTTTGCTCTTTTTGAGCGATTTCTTATACCTAAAAGCACAAAGCGTTCACTGCTTCATTCATCTATGCCAAAGATCGGTCTCTCTTTTATCTTTAGGTTGTAACTTATCACTCCCTTAAACTCAACAGTACCGAGCTAGCTCCTTATCGCCCACTAAATCTTAATTATCGGCTTATAAATTTTAGACTATACTTTGTATATACAAATTACAGTTAAGGTGATTTGATGGTTAATTATTACAAAGTTTTGCCGTTGATCTTACTGAGCGTCCTATCTCATAAACTATGGGCCGAAGAGCTAAAAGTGGGAAAAGTATGCCCTGTCACTTATCAAAAGGAACCGATTGGACGGCTTATTTTCTCTCAGCCTTGGTACCATAGCAGTCGCTCTGATGCCAAGTATATCCCTGGGGATAATGCTACGGGAATAGGGTTAGAGATCCATCTAAAAAACAACTTTAATGGTAAAACGGATGGCCTGAACTTAGCTGACTGTGATCGTTATCGCTTATTACAGATCCGAAAAACTAATGCTAGACTCCACCAAGGCGAGCGAGGTATACAGATTGATATCCCTAACGAAGCCGAAAACCCTTTCTATGATAATGCCCCGCTTGAACATGGTCATGGGCTGCATAAAACACCTAAAGATGATGCAGATAAACCTTGGCAGGGAAGATTCTTCCGCGATGCGTCCGTATCGATCTATGACACGCCTTACGTCTCTGACTCTTACGGTGTAGAAGGAGAAGATTTAGAGGTTAATTTTGAGACCTGCGCGATTTGTGAACGAGATCAGCATTACGACTTAGTGCTGTCATGTGGTACTTGGGGCTATAAACGTGAGTATATGGGAGGTATGACTGGCTGGGCAGAACCTGAATTTAAAGGAGTTCAATGCTCATCATCAGCGAGCCAACTATTTCAAACTACAATCAACAACTCTAATCGCGTTGAATACAGTTATTGGATTCATTGGCGCTAATCATTACTCAGGCAGCCAAACCACTTGATTGCGCCCTTTAGATTTAGCTTTATATAACGCTCTATCTAGCAACTTCCAAATGTTTACTTAACAGCGCTCTTTTAAAAAGCATCTGCTTGATACTAGCTTACCTCTGCGTAAGGTGCTGAAAAAACAGCATGAATAGACTAAGGTACTTTTCCATCATTTTAGACAACCCTAGAACTAATTCTTTTCTAATCAAAATATAGGGTTATTTGAAAGAAGCGAGTACAGCTCATAAATAAATGCATTATAAATATATGTTATTGACGGATATCAATTTTAAACTTTTGTTCTCCACATAAGATAGACACTCATGTTCTTTTGGAGCACAAGATAATGACGCATGCTGATACAAAGTTGATTCCTCAGGTCACAGTAGAGTTTATGAATAATGACCATGAGGAAGCAGTCGAAATACTAGATACCATACTCGCTGCTATAGAGAACAGTACTGTAGACGAGGTTACCTCACGGCTCGAAGCGTTCTTCGCTCATAACCAAGTCCACTTTTCCCGTGAAGAGGAACAGATGAGACGCGTTAATTTTCCCCCTTATTCTTGCCATAAAGGGGAGCATGACCGCGTTCTGTTTGAATTAGCTGAAGCAATAGAGCAGTGGAAAGAGAGAAACGACCGAGAGTATATTGCGCACTACCTTAACTGCACTTTGTGGAACTGGTTTATCAACCACATTAAAACAATGGATACAGTCACAGCCATGTTTATCAACCAGCACGCCCACTAAAAACACTTCACTCTAAAAGAAAGTGATCTCAGACTCATCTCGGCTTATGCATTCAGGTATAAGCCAAAACCTCCCCCTGTTTACTTGGTTTTAGTTTTATTTTTATAGTGTGTTCTAGCTTAGGACTCTATAAAAAACCACATAAGATAACGGTATAAACTTACATAAAAAACCATATTTAAAATATGTTTGCGCAGAACCCATTTAAGGAGAGGTTATGCTTATCTATATGGGAGCTATAAAAACGAGGAGGAAATAGACACCTAATCCATTAACGTTTGAGATAAATTAAAACATTGGAAAAAGCTAAAAGGATATAAAGGCTTAGATACTCGCGGTACCTAGTCAGATCTAAAGCTAACCTATAGAGAATAAGAGCTCTTATAAAAAAGAGCCCCAATCAAAGCGATTAACCACAATAACGGATTTAAGTACTCTGTTTCTGTTTACGCTTTTTAAGAGCCTTATCTAGCTCCAAAGGCGATACCACTAACCCATCTCGGCCCTCAGTCGGACAAACAACAACAGCAAACTCGTCATCCTCCAAACCGGGTGTCCAACGACTATGCCATTTAGCCAGAGAGATTGCCTCTGCTTTACAGGCCTCCCACTCGCCCGTAGCCCAAGCTTCAGCCAACTTTTTATATGGCCAAACAGGCACACAGTCTTCATCTTCTGTATTGAGCATTACGCTGCCATATTGATCGGTTAGAATCCAAATTTCATCTGATGAGACTGCTTCGCTAACAAAAAGAGCGTAGAGCTGCTCATCATTTAATTTTTCGATTGCAGCCAAATCATAGCTGTTATCTTGAGCTGACATAAACCTGTATCCGAACTTAGAAAAGGATAGGATAAAGCAATTTGATGATAGATTCTTGAACTATTAGCATTCGATTATCAGGCTTATGAAAAAACCACTTTTCTGCTATTCTTCAAGCCAGTTAACAATCTATATCCGCACGGGCAGATCTATAAGCGATTTCCAAACGTGCGCGCCACTACGGATCATATAATGAGCAAATATTGGAGTGATGCAATTAAGCGTCTAACCCCTTATGTCCCCGGCGAACAGCCTAAAGAATCAGGGATCACTAAACTCAATACCAACGAGAATCCTTACCCACCTTCACCTCTTGCTGAAGCCGTTATTAAGGATTTCGATACAAATCGTCTACGTCTCTATTCAGATCCAGATTGCACACTATTAAAAGATGCAATTGCCGATCACTTTTCCGTTGAACGTAAGCATGTATTTGTGGGTAACGGTTCAGACGAGGTACTTGCTCATACCTTCGCAGCATTTTTTCAACAGGATAAACCTCTGTTAATGCCGGAGTTTACGTATAGCTTTTATCCTGTGTACTGTAACCTTTACGATATCAACTACGAGCAAATCCCCCTACGTGACGAATTTGTGCTTAACGTAGATGATTTCGATCAGCCTAATGGCGGTATTATCTTTGCGAATCCAAATGCCCCCACAAGCCGAGCAATTGAGCTAGACGAGATCGAATCATTAGCAAAACGTAACACTGAATCCGTTATTGTTGTCGATGAAGCTTACGTGGATTTTGGTGCAAGTTCGGCTGTTGAGCTTACCCAGAGTTACAACAACATTTTAGTGATACAAACCTTCTCGAAGTCACGCTCTCTTGCAGGAATGCGTGTCGGTTTTGCCATTGGGCATGAAGACCTTATTGACGGTCTTGAGCGGGTAAAAAATAGTTTTAACTCATACCCACTGGATATGTTAGCAATCGAAGCATCCGCTGCAGCGATAAAAGACCAAACTTATTTTGAGGAGACGACTCAAAAAATTATTGGTACTCGGACTTGGACAATTGAGCGTTTAGCTGAATTAGGCTTTGTTAGCCTACCCTCAAAAACCAACTTCCTTTTTACTCGCCACCGCATCTTAGAAGCAGCCGAGTTGATGGGCTACCTTCGTACTAAAAAAATATTGGTCCGCTATTTTAGTAAACCCGGTATAGATAACTACCTGCGTATTAGTATCGGTACGCAAGAAGAGATGCAGCTTTTAGTGGATACACTAGAACAACACCCTGATCTTTTTAAACTATAACTAAAGCTTTAGTAAACATAGATTAATCAATACAACAGCTCTAATTTATTAGGGCTGTTTTTTTATATTAGAACTCAACTCTTGCACCTGTATCACTAAAATACTGACCCGGCGGTTTACCTAGGGATTTTCTAAACATCGCCACAAAAGCACTCGGGCTGCGATAACCTAGAGCTAATGCCACATCAATCACCGCATCCCCTTTTCCTATTCTATCCACCGCTTCTTGCAACACTAACTGCTTGCGCCATTGTTGAAACGTCATCCCTGTCTCTTTGCTAAATAACCGAGCAACTGTACGCTCACTGGCACCAACTTTGGCAGCTAACTCATTTAGACTTGTTTCAGCATTGGGTGACTTAATCATTGTTTTCATCACCCTTTGCAAACGTCGATCTGTTGCGCCTGGCAGATGAAGTAAAGAGGGTTTAAGTGCTTGAAGTTCATCTAAAATAACCGCACATACCCGACTAGCGGGACTATTTGGCAAGTACTCTGTACCAAAATCCGCTACTTTCATAATCAGTTCCCGCAGTAGAGGGGAAACTTCGACCACACTACATTGATCAGATAAGTTATGTAGATACGCAGGATCGACAAACAGATGACGCAATTCAGCGCGCACCTCTGCACTTGTTCTATGCACTATATTTCCCGGTATCCAAACGGCTTGGGTTGGAGGAACAACCCAACTGCCTGCATCTGTATATACACGGATAATCCCTTCGCTAGCATAAGCAAGCTGGCCACGTGGATGCTGGTGCGGATCCATATCTACGTTAGCGGCTAAATGCCCCCGTAAACCAACAATAGGTCGCTGCGAATCGATTCTCTGACCAATAGATGAAGGTTGCCGTTTAGAAGTGGAATTTTCCATAGCTTTGTCACTTATGCGATATTTATTGTCATATTATCGATTAAATCACCTTTAATTCCCTGTCACAATAAGCCCATGAGATAATTCATAATGGTGTTGCAATGATCAATCTTCAATTAAGCCGTTCACAATTAATCGCTCTGATACTTATTCCTAGTATATTTTTTGTTGCCTTTTTGAGCCCTCTATCTTTGCCGCTCGATAACAAACAACTTTTATCTGCCTGTTTAATTTTATCGGCTCTCGTTCTCTTAGCCACCAGCGCAATCTCTGAACACCTCAGTATGCTTATCTTTATGACCGCCGCTATGTTGCTAGCTATAGCACCTGCCGAGGTTGTATTTTCTGGCTTTAGCTCAACAGCTTGCTGGCTTATCTTTTCCGGTTTAATTATTGGTATAGCGGTTAATGAAACGGGGCTAGCAAAACGTATAGGCAACACTTTTACTGGCCGATTAGATAAAAGCTACACCCATCTTATTAGTGGCATTGTTTTACTCTCTATTTTGCTTGGTTTTCTTATGCCCTCCTCTATAGGTAGGGCTGTACTTTTAATCCCTATTGCAATGGCGATGGGAACAAGTTGCGGTTTTAAAGAGGGGAGTAATGGTCAAATTGGTGTTGCGCTTGCTGCTGCCTTTGGTTGTCATGTACCTACCTTTGCAGTACTACCCGCCAACGTACCTAATATGGTATTGATCGGCGCCGCTGAAACTATGCATAACTGGACACCTATGTATGCAGAATACTTACTACTGCATTTCCCCGTCTTAGGTTTTATCAAAGCCCTGCTCATTATTGCTGTCATTGTCTGGTTATTTCCCGATACACCTACACGCTCTAGCCGATCTGTAGCTAAAGAACCTGTATCTAAACAGGAATATAAACTGATGGTTATTATGATGGTCACTCTCGGTTTTTGGTTAACCGATTCTCTCCATCATATCTCAGCAGCTTGGATAGGTTTGGCAGCGGTTTGCATACTATTAATGCCTAGGATTGGCGTGGTAAGCCAGCAAAGTTTCCAGAAGAAATTTAATATTAGCTCGCTGGTATTTGTTGTTGGTGTACTAGGTGTTGGAGCTTTAATTAACTATAGCGGCATAGGTGATGTGGTTGGCGAGCAGCTTAATACGTGGTTACCACTTTCAAGCGAACACCCGTTACTGAGCTATCTTTCTCTCTCCCTTACTGCTTTTACTACCGGCATGGTTGCAACACTTCCCGGTGTGCCCGCCATACTAACCCCTTTCGCTGAGCAGATGAGTGATAAAAGTGGTTTCACATTAGAGGCGGTGCTGATGACTCAAGTATTGGGCTTCTCTACCATTCTTTTTCCTTTCCAATCAGCCCCCTTAATGGTGGGAATGCAATTGGCTGGGGTATCGATTAGACATGCCGCTAAACTTTGCTTTGTCTTAACCCCTATTACCATTTTAGTCCTATTTCCCTTAGATTACCTCTGGTGGAAAATACTTGGCTGGTTATAAAGCCCACTATAATAACCATACTTTTTATAATAGAACTAAGAGATGATGTTAGTTAAGCGCAAGAAAAACTACTATCTTTGTTTACTCAAGCTTTTCTTCTTTTTACCTTGAGTCATTGAATGCTCACGCATTCTAATCTTATCCTTTGCAAGATATTGTGGCGTACTTAGGTACGCCTTTTTTTTCTACAATACCCCTTCTATAGCGTGAACAAATCTCACTATTGTTTCACTGAAATAAGCTATAATTGAGAAGATTGTAAGGGAGATATTCTAATGGCTATTACTGTGACAGGCGCTTCGGCTGGCTCACTTAATCAATTTAATCAGATTCAAACCCGTGTTAATCAATATGATCAACAACTTGCCTCGGGCAAACGTATTAATGAATCTGCGGTTGATCCTGCGGGCCTCCAAGTCTTTCTACAGTTACAAGGGCAAGAGTTAGGCAATAATACCGCCATTAAAAATAGCTTAGATGGTATATCAGCTCTGCAAATTGCCGAGGGCAGCGTCAACCAAGTCAATGATTCCTTACAGCAGATCAGAGAACTATCCGTTCAAGCTCAAAACGGAACACTTAATAGCAATGATAAAGCGTCATTACAGAAACAAGCCGACGCTTTACTTGAAGGTATTAAAGACAGTCTTTCTCAATCCTCATTTAATGGCCAATCCCTTCTTTCCCAAGACGGCGAGTTAAAACTTCAGACGGGGCCTGATTCTGAAAACTCTCAAAACATTACGACATACAATCTAGCCGACACATTAGACGAACTAGGCTTATTTTCAATTGATATTACTGAGAGTGCAGCGCTTGATCAGCTAGATAACGCACAAGACTTTTTGACAACCGTATCTAGCGAAATTGGCGCGAACCAAAATAGGCTCGACAGCACGATCAATCAACTGGCTGAAACAAGTCTAAATAGCGCGGAGGCAGCCTCTAGGATTGGAGACACCGATTATGCGAAAGCACTCTCTGAGCGCTCTGCGGCACTGGTCCAGCAAGAGGTTGGAATTGCAATGCAAGCACAAGCAAATGCTAACCGAGGTTTAGTCCTTAACTTATTGGCCAGCTAAATACCCCCTCTTCAACGATAGTTACAGTCCCTATTTTCGAGTTATTTATGACCTTAGAAAGCGCATTATCATTTTTTGTGGCAGTGTTTATTTTTAGTATTACTCCCGGCCCAGGTATCTTTGCCATTTTAGCCCGCGCTCTAACAAAAGGTGCGCCTGCTTGTCTTATGCTAGCGTTAGGCATGACCATTAGTGATATTTTATACCTAGTTGCAGCCTGTTATGGTTTGGCTGTTATTGCCACCCATTGGAGTGAGCTATTTACTTTTATTCGAATCTTAGGGGCTTGCTACCTTCTCTACTTAGGCTGGAAAATGTGGCATGCCCCGTTAGATTTGACGGAGGCTAATGGTGAGAAACAATCCGAAGGCATAATGGGATTTATTCAAGGCTTTCTCATCTCTGCCTCAAACCCTAAAGTGATTCTGTTTTATATCGCTTTTTTACCTACATTTATGGATCTAACTGCACTCGATAATATGGATATAGCACTCGCCTCCTTTCTAACATTAGTTAGCTTGATGAGTGGTTTAATGCTGATCGCACTTTTTGCTAGTAAAGCACGTCGCTGGTTTAAATCAGAGAAAGCGGTTAACCGTCTGAATAAAAGTGCAGGTTCCATTATGGCCGGAGCAGGCTTATTTCTGATTACTCGACACTGATATTCGAGAATAAAAAAAGGGTATAAATCAGCGATCTATACCCTTTTTAATTCTTGATTATCTAAGGTTCATTTCAAATACTTGGCATGAAACCTAAGATGATCCTCAATAAAGCTAGCCATAAAATAATAGCTATGATCATAACCATTGTGATAACGCAGCTCCAACGGAAAGCCCATATCAACAGCCACTTGGGAAAGCGCTTCTGGCTTCAGTTGCTCCTTCAAGAAATCATCCAATGTTCCTTGATCAACTAACATAGGTAGGGTCGATGTTGCTTGTTTAATAAGCTCACAACTATCGTACGCTTTCCATGTTTCCGTGTTACGACCTAAATAAGCAGTAAACGCCTTTTGCCCCCAAGGACACTTCATTGGGTTAGTGATGGGGCTAAACGCCGATACTGACTGATACTTGTCGATATTTTTTAGCGCAATAGTTAAGGCGCCGTGTCCCCCCATTGAATGACCGAAAATTGAACGTTTATCCGTCACCGGAAACATCTCTTCGATCAGTGCCGGTAGCTCTTTAGTGATGTAATCATACATCTGATAATGCTGCTTCCAAGGCTCTTCTGTAGCATTAAGATAGAAACCCGCACCTTGGCCTAAATCATAGTTATCATCATCAGCAACGCCTTCACCCCGAGGGCTAGTATCGGGTGCAACAATCGCAACCCCAAGCTCAGCCGCAACTCTTTGCGCACCAGCTTTTTGAGTGAAGTTTTCATCAGTACAGGTCAAACCAGATAACCAGTAGATAACAGGCACTTTAGCCCCATCATTCACTTGAGGTGGTAAAAAGATGCTAAATCGCATCGTACAATTTAAGACAGATGATTGATGATTATATTGCTTTAACCAACCATCAAAACATTTGTTTTGACTCAGGTTTTCAATACTCATAGGAACTCCTTAACGAGGACACCGAAAAGAGGCTTTGAAATAAAGCCTCTTGATGATGGAACCTTATTTATCGAAATGAATAACGCTACGAATACTCTTACCTTCGTGCATTAAATCAAACGCCTCGTTAATCGACTCTAGACCCATTGTATGCGTAATAAAGTCATCAAGCCTAAACTCACCTGACATATAGCGCTCAACGATATCAGGCAGCTCTGAGCGGCCTTTTACACCGCCAAACGCACTACCACGCCATACGCGTCCAGTTACTAATTGGAAAGGTCTGGTAGAGATCTCTTGCCCTGCGCCAGCCACACCAATAATAACCGACTCGCCCCAGCCTTTATGACAGCATTCCAAAGCCGAACGCATAATATCCACATTGCCTATACATTCAAATGAGTAATCAACGCCGCCATCCGTTAGTTCAACAATGACCTCTTGGATTGGCTTATCGTAGTCTTTAGGGTTAATACAATCCGTCGCCCCAAGTTTCTTAGCCAATTCAAACTTACTTTCATTAATATCAATCGCGATAATACGGCTCGCTTTAGCCATAGTCGCACCAATAACCGCAGATAGACCAATGCCGCCCATACCAAAGATGGCAACCGTAGCACCCTCTTCAACTTTGGCGGTGTTCATTACTGCGCCCATACCTGTAGTTACACCACAACCAAGTAAGCAGACTTCCTCTAATGGCGCATCTTTATTGACTTTAGCTAAAGAGATTTCAGGAAGAACGGTAAATTCAGAGAAGGTTGAACAACCCATATAATGATAGATAGGCTGACCATCTTTATAGAAACGTGTAGTTCCATCGGGCATCAAGCCTTTGCCTTGAGTCTCACGGATCTTCTGGCATAAGTTTGTTTTACCGGATTTACAAAATTTACACTCACCGCACTCAGGGGTATAAAGAGGAATAACATGATCGCCTACCGCAACACTAGTGACGCCTTCGCCAATGGCTTCAACAACACCACCCCCTTCGTGACCTAGAATTGCAGGAAAAATACCCTCTGGGTCTTCACCCGATAAGGTAAAAGCATCAGTATGACATACGCCGGAAGCGATAATACGAACTAATACCTCACCTTTTTGTGGTGGCATTACATCCACTTCTTCAACAGATAGCGGTTGATTTGGACCCCAAGCAATGGCCGCTTTCGACTTAATCATCTTCTCACTCATATCTACCTCTAGCAGTCTTGAATATTTACGATGACTCCATTGTAGTTAATTACCTCAAAGTTATAATCTATGATTTTAATAAATGTCTTTTACTATATAGTAACAATAAAGTGGAAACGGGAGCGGTAATGTACAGTTGGGAGGGTATTGCAGAATTTGTTGCGGTAGCAGAAACCGAGAGTTTTACTGCGGCCTCACGCCAGCTAAGCATATCCACGGCTCAAGTGAGTCGCCAGATCAGCGCCTTAGAAAAGCGCCTATCGACAAAACTGTTCTATAGAACCACGCGCAAGGTATCCATCACCGAAGCAGGCGGTATCTATTACCAACACTGTCGCCAATTATTAGATGGACTTGGTGAAGCTGAGCGGGTTCTTACACAATTACAAAACACACCAAAAGGACGGCTGCGCTTAACCGCTCCCACATCCTTTGGTGAGAGTAAGATAGCGCCTATGCTAAATGACTTCTCCCTCCTCTACCCTGAATTAGAGATTGAATGCCTATTTACCAATCAAAAAATAGATCTGGTTGATTCCGGCTTTGATCTAGCCATTAGGCTCGGCAAGCTGGACGACTCAAGCATGATGGCAAAACGGCTAGCCTCAAGACGGTTGTTTGTCTGTGCCTCTCCCACCTATCTATCCAACCATGGAGAGCCACACCTACTTACAGAGCTGGAACAACATAACTGCTTACAAGGAACACTTCAGTTTTGGCGATTTCAGGAAAACGGACAGGAACATAATATTAAGATACATGGGAGCTTAAATTTTAATAGTGGCCCCGCCCTCGTTGATGCGGCGCTTAAAGGCTTAGGCCTTGTTCAACTACCTGATTACTATGTACAGGAACACCTTGATAGCCACCAATTAATCCCCCTGCTGGAAAACTATCAACCCGACGATGAGGGTATCTGGGCGTTATATCCACAGAACAGATATGTATCACCTAAAGTCCGGTTGCTTATCGATTATATGTCTACCCACTTGGCAATGTAGATCTATCCCTTTGCCACTAAACGCCTTTAGTATTTAGAAAGCTGCTGGTCATGCCATTTAGATAAAAGCAGTAAACAACTGATCGCGCCCAATAGTGCACAGCCCATATCTGACTGAGTATCCCAGATATAACCTTGTGTACCTAAGAACGCATCTGCATCTTGACCTATAGCTAAAGCAACCCACCATTCCAACAATTCATAAAAAGCACTCACCGCTAGGCAGATCGAGATAATAAAAAAATTCAGCCACGTAGCACCGTTGACTACTGCTTTTCTAAGTAATATCTCCCTAGCTAAAAGTGCAGGCACAAAACCTTGAGCAAAGTGCCCTACTTTATCGTAGTTATTACGTTCACCACCTAAGCCATCTCTTAGCCAATCAAATAGAGGAACCTCGGCGTAGGTATAGTGACCTCCCACCATTAAAATAATGCAATGTATTAAGATAAACAGATACAAGAGAGGCGTTAATCTAAAGCGATTATAGGTCACTATTAATAAGCCAACGCCAAGCAGTGCAGGTAATACCTCTAAAAACCACGTCATCTGCTCTTTCGGATGAATACCTGACCAGACCAGTACTGTAATGAAAACAGCTATCCAGATATATTTTAATACTGTCTCCACTGACACTAACCTCAACGTTGCCATGTACTTAAAACGATTACTCAATATAACCAAAAGCGTCCTAAAAAGCTTAGACAGATCCATTAAATAACTTGGCACCTCCTTTGCTTTTACCTATATGAAACTAAATAAATCAATGTAAATAACTGGCTGTAGTTAGATATCGAAGAACTCGAGCACCAATATTGTGCAATTTACTACCTAACACTTCGATGATCGCCCTTATATACACCAGATTCTCAGTACGCCGTTATTTACGATAGTGAGGAGATTTGAATGGACAAGTTAGCGATGACCGATGCTATAGTCACAGCCAAAATAGAGAAGAAACTAAGCTGGGAAAAAATAGGGACTGATCTCGGCATGTCTCCTGTATGGCTCACATCTGCCTGCCTTGGCATGAACAGCGCCTCCCCAGAGGCCGCTAAGAAAATCACCGATTATTTAGGCTTAGGCCCAGAAGTTACAACTGCTTTAGAAGCTTATCCAACAAAGGTTTGGGATCAGCAAGTGCCAACAGATCCACTTATCTACCGATTATATGAGGTAGTTGGAGTCTATGGAGAAACACTGAAAGAGGTGATCCAAGAAAAATTTGGGGATGGCATTATGAGTGCAATCGACTTTTCCATGGAGGTCGATAAGATTGAAGACCCTAAAGGTGACCGCGTATTACTCACGCTAAATGGTAAATTCCTACCTTATAAAAGCTGGTAAATATAACTAAGTAGTGTGCAGTTTTTGAATACAGAAAAAAACTGCACCTCACTTCAGGAGCAAAATTAGGGATAAGGGATAAGGGATAAGGGATAAGGGATAAGGGATAAGGGATAAGGGATAAGGGTTAGCTGTAATAAATTTTGAGCTTATCAGCAACCCGGTCTAAATCCACCTTAATAGGTTTATCCGATTCCCGCCTACCAGCGGGGTTTAAACGGTTAGAAAACAGCTGCCGGTCTAAATCTGTACGTTGATTTTTATCTTGACGGCGATCGATCAGAGAGTGACGTCTTTCTGGCCCATCAAACAGTGAGAACAGATAACTTGTCCACCACTCCTCAGCAAGCGGTAGGCTAGGAATATCGGGACTCAGCTTTTGTTCGTCTTTATCTATCCAAAAATAAACAATGCCCGATGAACTTAGATCTTTAACCAATCTCAATGAACCGTCCAACTTATCCATAAGAAACGACAATACTGCTTATGCCGATATCGAATTAAACACTAGCAATCTAACAAGCGTTTGAAATACTACTGTAAAATATAGTACCACTGAGCAATAAGTCAACGAATTAAGCGCGGCGCAGTTTATTCAGTTTCTTTTTAGACAGATCAAAATCGACTTCTACATTAAGGTCTGAGCGACGTCGCCCTTTCGTTAATCCCTTTCGTTTAGAGAAGAAAATCTGTACACCCCGCAAATTTATCTTCTGAGATTCAGAACGACGATCAAGCATCCGACAGCGCCGCTCTCGCCCCGAGTAGGTTTCAAAATGATAATGAATTAACCACTCTTCCGCATACTGCTTTGTCGGTAGATTGGGACTGACTTTCTTTCGCTGATTATTAATCCAGTAATAAACAAACTGATAATTATGGAAATCTTTTATAAGTTTCAACATAGCAAGGCGCCACCTTGTTCACATCCTGTTTTATAACAATGCAGTTATCGCTTATTCATTAATAATTGAAACGATAAAATCAGTGTAGACGTCTAAATTGAAAAGCTGAATGAGAATTTTTCATACATAAGGAATTAGAAAGTGGAGAGATAGTACTAGAAGTAAAGATTGGGGGTGACCCCGCCAGCCACATTCCGGCACATGAATCCATCGCTGTGGCTGCTCCCTTCCGGGCCTGACCAGGTTCACGATTTATCATTGCGGAAGGACCAACAGGGCCACCATCGCGTGGCCTGTAAGCCTTGCCTTAAGGGCGTTTCCGTAAGACAGGCGCGCAGTATACCAGTGAAAAAACAAGATGCAAATGCAATATGCTTAACTTATTGTTTTTTAGTCTTTCTATGTTTCAAAACCACCTAAATAGCTCAACAAAAGTGCTTAATCATCCCCGTAGTGCTTTAGTAACTTTCTGACATACCACCATATAACCCCTGCCATAATCGGTACAGAACAACTGAGCACCATTAAGACCTGATCCCGAAGAATATCCGCTGAAACTGTATTTCTAATCGACCGTTCCAACAGATCAAATGCATAATAGGTCACCACGATAATAGTGAAACTTTCCAATTTCGCTTGTAAACGTAACTGTCTTCTTGCTCGATCATTTAGCCCTTCCAATAACTGCTGGTTCTGCCGTTCAATTGAAAGATCTACTTGGGAGCGTATCAACTCTGTTGCTCTAGCAATACGACGTGAAAGTCGCTCTAAACGCTCATTAGCTGCGATACAGGTTCGTTTAGCAGGGTCTAACCGTCTATCCATAAACTGCTGGACCGTCTGTAAACCGACAATTCTCTCCTCCCTTAACTCAGCTATCCGGCTATCAACAACAGCAAAGTAAGCCTGGGAAGCGGAAAAACGGTTCGCGGTTTCGGCAGACAAGGCTTCTACATCAGCCGCCAAGGCCATTAACCTTTTAAGCAGCTCAGGTGCATCAGCATTAGTGGCAATCTCATGGGTTATTTCAGATAAGGATTGATCCATCTCTGTTAATTGAGGCATCAACGCTTGCGCAATGGGATAGGCAAGTAACGCAGTATGACGATAGGTTTCGATCTCACATAAACGTTGTAATAAGCGCCCTGCTTGGAACGTTTTCAAGGCGGTATTATGCACTACCATAGTGACAAACCCCATTTCATCATCAGGATAAAAATCGGTCCAAACCTTTGCTGCACCACCCATCACTTCAGCACCAGACACCTGATGTATACCAAAAAATTCTTTTAAGTTAGGTTTAGCTTGCTGTCCAGAAAAGAAGATTTTAACCCCACACAAAAGCTCACCTGGCAGGGATTCCCATAGCCCGGTTAGTTTTTCCACCTTAGCTGAATCCAGTTGATAAAGCGTTAAGGTATAAAATTCATTATGTGGTTCATAACGAACTCCGTATAAATCATTCTCCACATAGAAGAAGCCATCAACTGTCTCAGGCATTGATACATTAATTTTTGAGAGCAGCTGACTTAAAGCATCACTTAACTCTTGCTCCCCACCCGCACCGTAAAAGGCAGCAATATGCACTAAACCTAAGTTCGATTTAAAGCGCTGAAAAGGTCGAGCATGCACCTCTTGGGTGATCTGATTACGTAACGGATGGTTCTGCATGGGATAACTCTCATAGATCTTCTTTACACATATACTAAAGTCCTATGACTAAAACTTATAGCTTTTCTAAAAAGAATTAACTTTAAATAATAAAACCGGATATGAACGAAGATTCCCAAAAGATAGGGCTATACTGAGACGAGAAAGATCGTAATTTACTGATATTGATCTAATTTTTTTCTGTTTTAGATGGATCAATTATTGCGGCAATATTTATAGGCCCATACACTAACTTAAGTATATGCGTCTTGGAATAATCAAAGGTAAAGCAACATGGATGAACACTTTAATCAATTAGGCCTTTCACGTCAGCCAATCTTCGATCGTAACCTTAACGTTGTTGCTTACGAACTGCTCTACCATTCCGAAAATGGTAATGAGGTAGCAAAATTTTTAAACGGCGATCAGGAAGCCTGCAATGTGCTGATTAATAACTTCACCAGCATCTATGATTCAGGCACTTTAAAATCACTACCCGCTTTTCTCAATGTTACTGAGAGTTTTATCAAAACAGAGAGTTTACCAAGCTTATCCCGCCATAATTTAGTCATTGAGATCCAAATAGATCAGGAGATCACACCAAAACTCCTTAATTCACTTAAAGGTTATGTCGAAGCCGGATACCGTCTAGTCATCGATGACTTTACCTATTCTGAAAAATACAATCCCCTACTTGAGCTTGCCCATGTAGTTAGGGTTGATATCATCAAACATAGTCAGTCTGATATATCGGCCCATTTAAAACAGATTCAACGTTTTAAAGTCACAGCCTTGGCAGAAAATGTTGGAAGTTACGAGGAGTATGAAACCTGCTATAAATTGGGGTTTCGACTATTCCAAGGTAACTTCTTATCGCAACCCACAAAAATCCAAGGGAAGAAGTTAACCTCTAACCAAGCCATTGTGATTCATCTACTGGCGGCCCTTCAAGATGAGGATGTAACCGCAGCGACCCTCTCGGACATTATCTGTCGGGACCCTCAGCTCACTTTTAAGCTTTTACGTATAGTTAACTCTGCACAGTACAATTTACCGAATAAAATAGAAAATTTAACCCAAGCGATTGTTGCTCTAGGTTTAAATGAAATAAACAAATGGGCCACTCTTTTAGCTCTATCGAGCAATAATGATAAGCCAAGTGAACTGATACGGCAGATACTTATCACCGCACGTATGTGTGAATTTATAGCCCAAGCAACTGATGGAATTGACCCTGAATTAGCTTTTATCACAGGGGTGCTATCCATCTTAGACGCACTACTTGGAGTAGAACAAAGTACGCTTCTCGGCCAATTATCTGTATCAGAAGATATTGTGAGAGCTATTTCCGGTTATGAGGGTAAAGCAGGAAAACTATTACAAACAGTTAATTTCTATATAATCGGTCAATCTAGTTTCACCCTCCCTGAGGAACTACGTAAGCTATATGCTGAAGCTTATTTTGAATCACTACGCTGGAGCAATGAAGCTATGCAGATGATGGAGGGAAGTCACCTGTAGAGGAAAGACTTATTTAAATTAACTTTAGACTGAGCTATTTTCCAATAATTCTTCCAACTCTGAGCGTACCCAACAGCACATAGGGTCATGCTGAAAGCGTTCATGCCAATAAAAATAAAACGTCACATTCGGCAGATCAACCTCTTTTGGCAGTGGTCGAATAACTAAGTCATCATTAAACATTAAATGCTTACCCATAATCTCTGGCAATGTGAAAACCAGATCCGAACCACTACAAAACGCTGAAACAGACATGAAATTAGCTAAACGAAGCATAATTTTTCGCTTATAGCCCATCTCTGTTAATACTTCATCCATGACTCCCGGTCCTTTACCAGTAATAGAAACTAGACCATGGGGAGCGGCAACATATTGCTCTAGTGTCATCCCTTTAGCTAAAGGGTTATTTTTATCCATCACACAAACATGGTTCGTCTTAACCACCTCCATCCTTCGATACTGATCCTGCACGGTTTTTGGCTGTAAACCTGTTGCTAAAAAATGCACCTCCCCTTGCTCTAAAAGATCAAAGTGTTCACTCCGCTGTGGCACAATTTCAACACGTAAATTAGGCGCCTTAAGACGTAACATCCTGACAACTGAAGGCATTAACAAAACAAGCTCTAAATCTAAACCCGTTAATTTCAATACACCTTCAGCTTTGCTTGGATCAAAATGTTCGGGCTGCATAATGCCTTCTACATCTAACAAAACCTGCTTAAGCTGCTGGCGAATAGTAACTGCACGAGCGCTCAGATCGTAACCACTGAGCGTTCTAACTAAAATAGGATCATCGAGTGTCTGCCGTAAGCGCTGTAAAGCTCGGCTTACTGCTGGCTGGCTCATTTGCAATTTGTTTGCTGCTTTAGAAACATGCTGCTCATCGAGAAGCACTTGAAGCACAACAAGTAAATTAAGATCGACTGAACGTAAATTCATTTAAGGCATAACCATGATGTTAAATATGCATTGGACGCATTAATAATCGGTCTTTATATTACAAAAAGCAATTAATCGCAGCCAACGGAATAAGTTGATAATGGTTTTTAATCATAAACTCACTAACGATGAAACAAGCTATGGCTGGGGACCTGTCTTCATGCACTGGCTGATGGCATTTGCCATTATTGGGCTCTACCCCCTCGGGTGGTATATAGAGACCTTAGATTATTACGACCCAGCCTATAAGACGGTGCCTGTCTGGCATAAAAGCATTGGTATTCTTGTCGCAATGACTCTGCTTCTACGTATTGTTTGGCGTATTTTTAATAAACCACCTGCTGCGCTGCCGCAACCGGCACCTCTCTTATTCATTGCAAAAATGGCTCATGGCTTATTGTATTTATTAGTACTGTTAACTGTTATCTCCGGTTATTTAATCTCTACCGCAGATGGCCGAACCATTGAATTATTTAACCTTATTAGTCTTCCTGCACTACCTTTTGAGATCGGCAACCAAGAGGATATTGCTGGAGAGATACATTTCATTGTAGCAACCAGTTTAATTTCCATTGCGGCACTACACGCAGCCGCAGCCTTAAAGCATCACTTTATCGACAAAGACACAACTTTGAAGCGCATGCTTGCGCTACGCGAGGAAACAGAATGAAAACAAAACTTATTAAAGGGTTAACACTAGCCACACTGATCTCAGCATCACCTTTGTATGCCGCAGATTATGTCATTGATACCAAAGGCGCTCATGCATCTATTGAGTTTCGTGTTAGCCATTTAGGTATTAGTTGGCTCACAGGCCGTTTTAATACGTTCAATGGCGACTTCTCTTACGATGCAAAAAATCCAGCGGCGTCCTCTATTAATGTAGAGGTTGATGTTGCCTCTTTTGACTCTAATCATGCGGAGCGTAATAAGCATATCCGTGGTGACAAATACTTAAATGTAGAGGCTCATCCTACAGCATCATTTAAAAGTACATCCTTTACTCCTAATGCTGATGGCGGTGGTGTAATGAAAGGAATGCTGACGCTTTACGGAACCACTAAAGAGGTTGCTATTGATGTGAACAAAGTTGGCGAAGGTGAAGACCCTTGGGGCGGTTACCGAGTTGGTTTTTCTGGCACTCTTGAGCTCACACCTAAAGAGTTTGGTATGAACTATGAGCTAGGCCCAGCCGCAGAAACCGTTTATATGGATCTTAATATCGAAGGTATCCGTAAATAAGCTGGATCGACTAAAACTGGCAGAATAAATCAAACAGATGAATTAATCTTAATTCGTCTGTTTGATATTAGCCTCTAATAAGAGTTCAATGGAATTTACGCTCCATCTATTGGATATCTTTTATTCAAACTCCATTGCTTCAAAAATCCGGCCTGCGTTTTTAGCGGCCAAGGCATCAAATGTTTCTAAGTGGGCATAAGGACTTTGGTCAATTTTATAGGCATCTTCAAGCATGCCCCCCTCTTCTATAAGTTCACCCACTTTACCGCGAATATATTCGAGATAACCCCGCGTCCATTGATCTACTGTTTTAAAATCAGTCGCCTCACCATGGCCTGGGATAATAATTTTATCCGCCGCATAAGGTGCAAATTTAGCCTGCCATGTCGCTAACCATTCGGCGGTATCCGTGTCAGGAAAAACGGGCAATAAGCGTTGATGAAAAGCCATATCCCCCGCAATTAATACATTACTGGATGGAATAAAAACAGAAATATCACCCGCAGAGTGAGCCGGGCCAAAATGGATTAATTCGACCTGCAATCCACCTAAATCAAGTGACATTGTGTCTTCAAATGTCTGATCAATCTCAACTAAGGATGTATTTTCAAAGCGCTCTTTAAGAATAAGTTTAAGGCTTTCCAAACCATCCAAGCCTTTTTCCTCAATCTCTTCTAGGGCATCCTCATGAGCAATTATCGTCGCACCCTGCTCCTTCCAATAACTATTACCGAGTGTTGCATGGGATTGACCATTTTCATCAACCACGTACTTTACTGGAAGCGTTGTCTGTTTTTTAATCTCATCATGTAAGGCTTTAGCAAGTTGATAAGAAGCGCCACCATTAACAACTAATACCGCTTCCTCTCCAATCACAAAAGATAAATTATTATTATGCCCACCATTTTCATAACTGTAATACTGAGTGGCTCCAATAGCAGACCACACATGCTCTGCAATTTTGACAGGATGGCTATAAAGCATAGATTCTGGATATTTATCTGCAGGACTCGCAGCATAAATAGAAGAAGATAGAAGTAAACAGGAAAGGCTCAAGCCTTTAAATCGATGAGTAAAGTTCATAAGCGCCATCTTTATTTTATTTGTATTGTTGATAGTCCCTTACAAATATAAGCTATTGCTTATTTAGCAGCAAGTTGATTATAAAATTTCAAACTCAACTCGCCCATTCGACCCCGTTTTATCTTGAACATAAAGCTTATATTGCTGGCGAGTTTTTAATTGGAGGGTTAATTTTGTACTACGGGAATCCTGTAGCTTGCCATTAAGATACCAATACAGCTCTCCTGCAGCACCTTCCACTTCAGCACTAAGCGTTACCATCTGATGATCTAAAACATAGTAAACTTGCCCCTGATTTATGCCCGTAATACGTAGAGGTGCGCTCTCTTGCGGGATCACGTTGCAGCGAGAATCAAACCGAGGCAGTTGATAAAACATTCTCTGTGAGGGTTTCACCCAAGGCTCTAACGCATTAGGCCAAAGATAAGCGGTTTGCGCGATTGCATCGCTATCACACTCACGTGTAACACGCTGTAAGCTGTCGTGATTAACTAAATAATTCAATTCAGGTGTAAAAAACTGAGGGGACTTCTCTCCCCACTGATAACCAAATGCTAAAGTCCTTGGAGTAGAATCATTAATTACATAAGCCATACGTTTTATATGGCAGTTTTCAGGATCAACAAACGTCTCTTTCCTCCCATCAGGCCAGCACACTTTTTGCTCTGAAACCGATGCGGGCTGTTCAATCTCCTCTCCTCTGGTATTTAATTGATTGAACAAACTAAATAGCAAAGGACCTGCCAATACGCTACCCATAGTCTTTTCCATAGGTTTACCATCGGGTCTACCCAACCACACCCCTAAGGTATATTCCTTTGACACCCCGACCGCCCAAACATCACGATAATTCCAGCTAGTACCCGTTTTCCAACCGATTGCTGGCAAATTCTGACGTGATACACCGTAACGTAGATTACGTGGCAACTTGACTCCGTTCAAAACTTTCCATGTAATCCAAGCCGCCTCGGGGGTCATTAATTGACGACTCTTTTCCTCAGCCGTAGCTGGCGTATACCTAAGTGGATAAACACTCCCCTTATTAGCCAATGCACTATAGATCGTCACTAATTTTTCCAAAGTAAATCCAGTGCCACCTAAGATAATAGCGGGGTTTGCATCATCATCTGGGATCGTTAACTCTGTGCCTACATGATGTAATTTATTAACAAAATTTTGTGCTCCATAAGCTTCAATAAGCTGTACGAATGGGAGATTTAAGGAACGGGTCAATGCTTCAGAAGCCGACACCGGCCCCGAGAACCCTTGACTAAAATTTCCAGGCCGATAATTATTCGCCACTCTGGGCACATCCGCCAACAAAGATTCACTATGAATTAGGTTTTCATCTAAAGCTAAGGCAAATAGAAAAGGTTTAAGTGTTGAGCCTGGTGAGCGAACAGCGGTTGTCATATCAACATGACCCGCTCGCTTATTATCAAAGAAATCAGCAGAACCTACATAGGCTAATACTTGATGTGAACGGTTATCCACTAACAGAGCCGCAGCGGATAGTTCCCCCTGTAAGGGTGAGACGTAACTTTTGACTCTATCTGCAAACTGCTGCTGTAAACTTAGATCTACTGTACTACTAATCACTCGCTCTGCGGCATACTGCCGATGTAATCGACGACTTAACAAAGGCGCATCAACCGGTGTTGCTAATGGCCACACCGCTACATGCTCTTGTTTAGCAGACGTTACAACAGCGTCACTCCAAAGCCGTTGACTGAGCATACGCTCCAGCACTTTATTCCGCGCCCGCTCTGCTCGCTGTGGATGTCTATCAGGTCTCAACCGCGATGGCGCTTGAGGCAATACCGCTAACAAGGCGGCCTCAGAATATCTCAATGAAGAAGCAGGCTTATGTAAATATTGTAAACTGGCGGCTTGGACGCCCTCTAAAGTTCCACCAAAAGGGGCGTAGTTTAGATAAAGCTCCAGTATCTCCTGTTTACTAAGGTGCCACTCTAGCTGTAATGCCCGCAGTAATTGCTGACATTTCCCAGCAAAGGTTCTCGGATGTGGATATAGAATACGGGCCACTTGCATTGTAAGCGTTGAGCCGCCCGAAATAATCTTACCCTCTTTTAGATACTGCCAACCGGCCCGCACCAAACTGAAAGGGTTTATGCCCCAATGGGAATAGAAATAGCGGTCTTCATAACCTATCAGCGCTTCAAGATAATAAGGGGATACATCCGCTAAGCTGACTTCGTAGCGCCATACCCCCTTACTGTCTGCAAATGAACGTAGAGGCTCCCCTTGCCTGTCTAATACGATACTGGCAAAGTTTTGATCATGTTGCGGCTGCTTTAAGGGATAAAAAATATCTGCTAGCAGTAGTCCACTTAAAACAAAGCAAACCACCACCAGCAAACCTAAAGCATATTTAAACCGACCCATCACAAGTTATGGCATCACCGAAATCGACTTAATACTATTGCTAATACCTCGTATAGATGGTTTATACATCGATTCAACCATCGCAGGCGGCACAGCATAAGAGCCTGGAGTTACCGCTCTTGATAAGAAATACAAAGTTTGTTCTCGCTTAGCAGGAAGATTAACAGCAGCTACATAGCGATCATCTTTATAAGCCTGATAAACAATGCTTGCTTCCTGCTGAATAGCCTTACCGTAAAGCTGAATACTATCTAGTTTTAATGCATTCTGTAGATTCTGATTTTCTAGTTCCACACCGGCAGGAATTAAGTTCACAAGTAGCCCATCAGGTACAGGTTTCTCACTGTATAAACGAACCCGTGTTAATACAACTTCGCCTATTTTAAGCACCTGATCTTTCTTAAGTTCGACAGCCTTTTCATTAACCACTTTGAAGTGATCAACTCGAACACGCACCCCTTCATCCAATGAAGATGGCATCTCTATAGGTAGCCCTGTCCAGCTAAAACTAGCAAATACAGGCTTATCTCCTTTATTGATAAAGTGTGTCTCATGTAGAGATTCCTTATCAATATTTTTACCTAACGCCCCTGATGCTGAAACCAGTTCAGCAATTTGGCCTTGTACCAGATCACCGGTCCAGTTCCCATCTTTATCCAACTGATATAGTTCAGACGCTAAACGTAACAAAGCGGCTTTTTCCTGAGTACTCAGCCATCGTTGCTGTTTCAACTCCACAAGGAGCTCGGGTAACTGTTGCAGTGCCTGCAGAGTCAATCCCTCAGACGCAGATTTAGCAGCGATAATAGTATACATCGCCATCGACTGATCACGGACAACCGAACCATAATCGCCTAAATATCCCTCTGCTCTTTTTACAGAAAGCGCATCAGAGACTAATTTCTCACCCTCTTCAACACTACCTGTTTCGATCATCGCTAATCCTAAATGAACCCCTGGCAACACGCCCCGTGCATCATCTAGTTGTTTTTCTGCCATCTCCCGTAAAGGGCCTAATGTGACGCGCCCCTCTTGAGCTAAAAGGTAAGCAGCATAAGCTCTGTATGAGATCTCATAATGGGATGGAATGTCTGTCCACACTTTTACAGTCTGAGCGGTACGTTTATGCACATAAGTGTTTAAACGATTTCGAGCATTATTTAACAGTGGCTCAGGTACAGAAACGCCTGACTGTTTAAGTTGCAACAAAAAGTCAGTTGCATACGCTGTCAACCAATGTTCCTCTGGTGAAAACTTATCCCACAAACCAAATGAACCATTCGCTTTTTGTAATTCAGTGTAACGAGCCAACGCGTTATTAACCCGTTGTTCAATCTCTCTATTACTCACTTCTTGAGCAAATTCGGGTAGTTCCTCATGTTCGAAAAGCACCGCAATAGGTTGGGACTTACTCGTGGTTTGCTCTAAGCAAGCATAGGGATAACGCATCAAACTTTTAAAGTGATTAGCGGCACCTAAATCGGGTGTATCTGCCACTCTTAACTGAGCTTTAAGCGTATCACCGGCGAGTGTTTGCAAGGCATCCGCAGGGAAGCTAATTTTCTCGCCCTTCTTCAAGTACTCACTGATCTGGCCGTAGGTTGCAGGATAAGCAGCACGCACACCTATAGACCACTCACGGTGAAGTTTAATAACCTTACCCTTGTCATCCGTTAGTGTAATTTCAGCAGTGATATCACCTTCGCCTATAGCACTCGCTTTAACAGGTAGGTGAATGATCTGCTTTTGCCCATCATCCAGCTGAACACGATGTTGTTTAGCATCAAACACAACCGAACCTTGGACATCAATAGAGATCTCAACGTCTTGAGTTAAGCCGCTTACATTAGCTAGATCCAACGCTAAAACCGCTTCATCCCCTATAGCTAAAAACCTTGGCATAGAGAGTTGCGCCACCACCGGTGAAGCAACCTTAGTTGTCTCCATTTTAGTGCCAAACTGATCACTACCCATAGCGACTGCATTTAAGGTTAACTCACCATCAAAAGCAGGAAGCTCTAGCGGGATAGAAGCCTCACCCTGCTCCACTTTCACGATAGAGCTAAATAAACTAACAATCTGCACATCACTGGGTGGAGCCTCACCTCCTCGTTCTAGCTCGCCATCACCACCCCAACGTACTTCCGCCTGATCACTCAAGACCGGTTCAGCTAAGTCATCATACATATCGGTAATCGATGCATTGTAACGACGTTGACCGTAGAAGAACTGAAACGGATCGGGCTGTTTATAACCGGTTACACTCAAAACACCACTATCGACTGCACTTAACGTGATATAAACATCACCTGTAACGGGGTTACCGTTTTTATCATTAACCCGTACTTTAATATCTGCACGGCTTTCAGGCAGCAATTTGTCAGCCACATCAATTTTGACATCCAGCTCGCGCGCTGAACGATCTAAAGGAAGGTGAGCTATACCAAAGCTACGCTTACTCACTTTCTCTTTCTGATCTGTAGGTGCAATAACAAAAGCAGAAATATAAGCATCATGCCGAGCAAGAAGTTGCGGCAGTTGAATCTCAACTTCCGCCTCGCGGTTATCTAATTTCACCTCAACGGTACTTAGCACTTGGTCTGTTTCAAGCAGAACTAAAGCCCGACCTTCAGTTGGTGAAGCCAATCGAACTTTAACTTTATCGCCCGCTTTATAAGCAGCCTTATCCAGCGCCACTGTAACTTTATCTGGGCGAATTTGATCCGATGCACTATTCCAACGGTTGTACCAGCCTTCCCCTGCTTGGAATCTATAAACAGTCTTACTTTTACCCTCATAGTCATCAAGTTCTAATCGATAACGTCCCCACTCAACAGGTACCTTGAGTGACGGGCGAGTATTATCCGCAAAATTGATCACATCATTAGCGACAGGGTATTCATTCTTCTCTATCTGGTAATGCCAACCTCGCTCGGGGGTATGGCTCCAAAAATATTTCTCTTCAATACGATAGAGGGTTGCTTTAGCTTCACCTTTTGCCAGCAGATTACCCTGCCCATCCGCTCGAACAAGATCAAATTCAACATCCTGCTCTGTCTCAGATATATTATTTTTAAACCTTGGTTTGACGCCAATGAAGCTACTACGAGGCCAAAGCAGTACTGATTGAGTTCGGTTAATTGCCCGACCACCACTCTCAAATAAGCTATAACTTAAACGTAGACGTGTAGGTGTAGAGATACGGTTCCAATCAAACTGATTTTTATTCAGCTCGGTTGTCGTTTCGCCCTGACTATTAAGCTCAACCGAATCTAAACTAAATTGATTACGAGCAACGCTCTCAGCCTCTCCAAATCTAAAATCTTTTAATTCATCGAAAGGGGACGCCCATCCGCTGATGATGGCTAGAGTATCTAAACGGTTTCCTGCCGCTGGCGCACCATATAGATACTCACCCACAACCGGTACAGAAATAAGATCATTTTGATTAAAGCTCAGAAGCTTTTGTTGATTAAAAACAAGACGTAGGCGTTCAGGTAAAAACTCTTCTACTTTAAACTTAAAACGTACTTTAGGTTTCGGCTGCGCTGAGCTAAATACATGTGCCTGCCACTCGCCAAGCGGTGCAGAATCAGAAATTGCATGTCGAAATTCATAATAACCAGGCGTTGAGGCACCTACCCGCCACTTTCCTGCACTCTGGCCATCAGGCTTAATCAACTCAATATAGATGGGGCCTC
This sequence comes from Neptuniibacter sp. 2_MG-2023, assembly GCF_030547495.1. NCBI lineage: Bacteria > Pseudomonadati > Pseudomonadota > Gammaproteobacteria > Oceanospirillales > Oceanospirillaceae > Neptuniibacter > Neptuniibacter sp. 2_MG-2023. The sequence goes on from NZ_JAUOQC010000003.1 coordinate 187,720, forward strand.
CGATTAACTGACCATCCATATCACGAGTCAATGTGCTTAAAATCAGTTCTTCACCTGGACGATAAATATCCCGAGGCGAGTACACGAAATGCTCAACCTCCCTTACAGCTCGGCCAGATAGATCAAAACTAGAAAGGTCAAAGTCAGGGGTATGATAGGCTAATACAGAAACTTGATTACCTTTGGTTGCCATAATCAAGCGAGGGGATTTTTTTTGCCAAGCATTACTAAGATCCCAAGCACCCTCTTTATCACTGGTACCTGAGCTAATAACTTTATTATTGTAATCTAAGATTTCTAAATCAACACCTTCGAGTAAAGCACCACTCTTAGCATCTTGGGTAATAAAACGGGTATGCTTACCGTAATCACGTGCTTGAATACCTATAGATGAAACCGTAAACCAAGTTGCTTGGAAATCAAAACCACCTGGCGCTCTTACCGTCGCAAGGTATAAACCACCATTATCAATATTGGGCACTAAATTAATCGGAAAACTAGCACGGTTACGTTGATTCTTTTTCTCACTAATTTTCACTCTTGTGCTATACAGGTGATCCACAGTATTAGCTAAACGTGTTTCATCATTATACCAACGGTCCCCTGTTGACAGTGAAGCATATTCATTAAAGAAAGAGACCAGTTGATCCGGTTTAACCTTATAAATAGTGACGTCAGCTTCAGGTACATTGATCGCCAATAGGGCAAGTGAATCAACCTTGCCGGGGATCATAACAACCCCATCGGTTTCAAAAGAAACTAAACTAGAAAGTGCTCGGGTTTTAACTGTTGTTGATAATCCTTTGCTAATACGGGTTCCATTTTCAGCCACTAAGCCAGAAGCAACATGGATATCATATTCAGTAACGGGAGAGATACCGGTAAAGTAGAGAGTTCTTCCATCTTTACTTAACACAGGTTTCCCTAATTCAGGCTCGATTTTGATAAAAGATGTAAAGGCCTGATCCGGCTTTATCGGTGTATTAAACAGAAGCGATATTGCATTTACATCACCAAACTCTCGTTCAGATATATCTAATACCGTTAATTTTTGAGTATTTTTCTGGACGGTAGTTTGAGTATTACTTTGGACAGAAATGGATTCTGGAGCAGAAGCGCTTTCAGCTATCCCTTTACTATCATTTGGATCTTCAGAGCAGCCTGCCAAAAATAGCGCCATTAACAACCCAAAACCCAATACTTTGTTACTCAACATTCAGAAACTCCCTAACCGAATTGATATCTGCACAGCTTAATCTATACAGACTTAGATAAAAATGGCCTTATAGGTTTATACCACTATTTCGTTATAAATCTGGCTTGCAAAATACCGAGTAGCAAGCGAGACTCAGCTCCGGCATATATCAGAAATAGACAATAGTATAGAGGTTTGTTCGTGGATACAGAGCAGTCTGATTACACATGGGATAAAGCGTTTTTCGAGAAGAGATCTACCCTATTTAGTAATTTCCAAATGGGTTTCATTGGCGCGGCGTTAATGCTGATGATGATGGATCTTTCTAAAATCTATCTATTAGCGCCCTTAGTCGTGGGATTGATTCTATCTAGTTGGTACAAACACAACCTAGATAACATTAAAGATGAAATGAAAGGATGCACTTTGACATTTTCACCTAAATCGATCCTTATCTCCTTTCCTCAGCTAGAAACAGAATCCCGTATAACGTTTAGAGAGATAGATGAAGTAGAGGCTCACAAAGAAAACTTTGTGCACATCATCAGCCTATATCTAAAACAAGATGATAAGAAGGTTCAACTTAAAGGAATGAAAGACACTGAGCAGCTTATCCAACAACTCAAAACTGCGATAAAAACGGTTAATGAACAATAAGAGTAACTTAACAGGAAGCACCGTTAATCTTGAGTCAGAGGGTATCTTTCCTTAAATAACCTCTGACAATACCAACGAATTGAAACCCCTACCTAGCTCATTTCACGCACTTTCTCACGGGTCTGAGCAAAAGAATGAGCTTCACACTTTTCCAATAGCTCAACCAACATCTTACGATAATCAGCCCAATAGTTTTTTAAACTCACAAGATCTTCAGCTAAAAAATGCCGAGTAACTAAGCCGATCTGTAAAGAAGAGATCATCTGCACAATACCGTGCAACTCTATATGAGAAACATTTGGCGAAACCTTTTTCAATTGCTCTAAACGGATTAATGAAACCTCATCTATAAATCGACGAATCATACACTGTCTTGTTTTATTGTGAGCTGACGCTGAGATAAAACCAAACAACGCTCTGACATATAAATTATCTACAGCAAAACATCTCAATAACTGACTTTCCATCAATTCAAAAAAGTCATCTTTAGACTCTGGAGATGGATACTCTCTAATATCCATCAACAAACTCTGAGTTAACAACTCTAAAACTTCAGTTTCTACCGCTTCCATGGTTCTGAAATGATGATACAAACCGCCCTTACTTATGGAAGCCTGTTCGATTAACCGACCAGCAGTTAGGGCATCCAATCCACTGTGGCTGATTATTTCAACAGCCGCCCGCAATATTGAGCGGCGTGTAAGATTGGAATTACTATTAGCACACATAGCTCTGACCTTCTGTAACAATGAACTACACAGGACTTACAAACTTATCTAGCCCCTCCACCTTTATGCTACGCCTTACAGAAAGAGGGTTACATTGATAGATATAGATTTACTGATTTAGATCAAGCCTGCATGAGACGGAGAGATAAAGCCGGTTTGCAGTAGATGAAAAGGGGAATTTCTGAGGTATTTAAATAAAAAAACCAGGGTAAAAAATACCCTGGCTGAAAGAGATAAAGACAAAACATTCACGAAGAGTAGGAATGATTCATAGCCATTAAAACACCCCACTCATGAATATTGACTTAACAGAAAACAACTGAACAAAAAACAAACACTAGTTAATCCAGAGTCATTCACAAACAATAAAACACTAGGATTAGCTCAAGTTCCTCACAATAAGCGTTTACTAACACTTTTACAGTCAACTCTTCTCTGTCATTATCTAAGCTATATGTCTGTCATTATGAATGGTTAGATAACACCGCATACTCAATCATGGATCTTGGATATGGAATTAAGCAGTCTTTATGTCACTGTTATTGAACCTTCAAAAGTTCAACGCCAGATAATTACAGGACACTTAAATAGTTTTGGCATTGAACAGATAGAAGAGTTTGAAGAAGCGCGACCGGCACTTAACCATATGCTCTCCTCGCCGCCAGATCTTGTCCTCTCCTCTATGCATCTTCCTGATATTACCGGTACCGAATTAGTCACCCAGATGCGTGGTTTAAACACCCTTCAAGATATAACCTTTCTACTGGTCTCATCAGAAACTCATTATCGTTATCTCGAACCCATTCGCCAGGCTGGAGCGATCGCTATATTACCAAAACCCTTTAGCCGAGAAGAGATGGGAGTCGCACTAAGAAGCACCTTAGATTATATAACTGATTTTGAGTCAGAAAGTGACAACGATGACTACGAGGCCCTTAACGTATTAATTGTTGATGATAGCTCTCTATCACGTAAATATATTCAGCAAATGCTCAAATCCCTCTCGATCCACTCCATACAAACAGCTAAAGATGGATCAGAAGCACTCGAACTGATCAATCAAGGCAACCTCTTTGACCTCATCATTACCGATTACAATATGCCTAATATTGATGGCAAAGAGTTAACAGAGCATATTAGAACAGCCAGTGAGCAGCCTACAGTGCCAATCCTTATGATGACCAGTGAGCAGAATGAAAGTCGATTAGCGGCCATTCAAAGCGCGGGGGTATCCGCCTTATGCAGCAAACCACTCTCATACGATACAGTTAAACACCTGATTGAACAGCTAGTAACTGAATTTTAACTCGTTGATTTTAAAGCTTAATAAAAAACGCGGCCTAAGCCGCGTTTTTTATTACCACCGACAGTGAAGCTGCCGGCTTTAGCCTTTATCATCCAAAAGATGATCAGGAATAAAGCCCATAATCAACGCACCCCAATGCTGTCCATTCACATATAAGGGAATTGATAAATCGTTAAGAATTTCACCCGTATCACGAATATATGTCTGCAATAGGAATGGTGCTGTAGACGATGCACGTCGTACTTCTGCACGATTACTTGCGAATATGCGACGGTTACGGCTCTTAAGGTTATCAACCTCAAAATTACCCGTCATACGCTCTGAAACTTTAGTGTGGTGAGCTGCGGCATATCCATTTTTATCTACGGCTATAGCGTAGATAAATTCTGGCCGCTGGGAAATAAATCCATCAAATAATGGACGCATAACCGCATCATACTGGTCAGCGTAACTCGTATCATATTTTTCAGGCAGTTGACCATCGTTGGTACGTTTATAGTTAGTATCGAACAGATTAGCACCCCGTGAAGCCAGCTCTTCCAGTGCCGTTTGGATCTCCACCCCCCACTGACGCCCCGTTTGAATCATGCCTTCAAAACCACCATAACCAATGATAAAGCGAGATAGAAGCTCTTGAGTCTCTTCCGTAGAGTGTTCTAGCTCTTCAGAATAACGACGCGACTCCTCTATTTCACCATGCATCTCGGTTGATAAAGAGGTAATTTCAGATACAAGCCCATGGGATTCTTTATTTGTATAAGCCAGCTCATCAATCGCTGCGCTGATACTACTTAATTGACCATTCAGATCCTCAAAGTCACTCACTAAGCCATGAAATTGGTTATTAGTGCTTTTAATAAATTCTTCAGTAGACCCAACATACTCAAGAATAGTTACTGAGCTAGAACCCGTTTTATCAACTAAAGAGGACATCTGGCTAATGTTCTGATCAATTTCACTCGTAGCAACACTGACTTTTTGAGATAAGTTTCGTACCTCATCAGCAACTACAGAGAAACCACGCCCCGCTTCACCTGCTCGCGCCGCTTCAATGGAAGCATTAAGTGCAAGCAAATTGGTTTGGTCAGAAAAATCTTTAACCATACCTAGTATTTCAGTGATATTTTTTGAATTCATTTCTAACTGATGCACAGTATCCTGAAAATCAGTTACTTGAGTTCTAATGGCTTCCACTTGCTGCTGCACACGCCCTAACTCGACACTCGATGCTCTAATCTCATCCAAGTTTTGCGAATTGCGTTCAGATATTTGGAGAGTACTGCCTGCAATATTATCAATTGCTTGAGTCGCTTCTTGACTAGACTGGAAGACTTTTTGAGCCTGCTCTTCCTGCTTAGTTGCCGAACTTTGAGCTTCTATAAGTACTTTCTGTAATCGAGTTGAGCTTAAAGCAACACTAACACTTCGACGTCGACTTTCAGCAATCATCGATTTCAAACTTGTCGAGAATGTATTGTAACTCTCAGCCATATCTGAAATTTCATCATAGGTATATTCAGGTAATGTCGCTGATATATCCCCATCTTTATCTTTAATTGCTTGTAAGACATCGGTCATCTTTTTTATAGGTCGTAAAAATAGATGACGCATGAAGAAGATGGTCAACAGACCCGACACTAAAGCAAAGCTAACCGTCGCTAGCCCATAAAACCAAAATGAATCTAACTCTTGTCTGATTGCCTCTCCAGAAACGTTCCCAGCAGCTAAGCTGGCATCAATTTGACTGAAGTGGTTATACCCGACAAATAACAAGACTATATGAGGTAAAAGTAGAAATACCACATTGCCTGTTATTTTCTTCGTCAACGAATTAAAGCAGGTTTTCTCTACACTCTTATACAAGCTCATTTACGCACTCTTTATTGTTATAGGCTTTTATAATTTTTATAGTTTTTTATAATTGAGTTATAACTTTTTTATCATTCAGTTATAACTCAATATAAACGTATCCATTTGCCAACTTCAAGATTAAACTAAAGTTTCAGCATAACATCCATCAAATTCAAGCCACCCACTACCAAAGTATCCAACTTGTACACTTTTGTAGCTTATCTCTGCATTCTTTCCAATTTTCGCAATATTTTTCAACTAATTGCCAAAACTCAGGACGGTGATTTAAATGCACTAAATGCGCAAGTTCATGGATCAGGACATAATCGATCAACGATTGTTCAGCAAAGATCAGTCGCCAATTCAAAGAGATATCACCTTTACTTGTACAGCTCCCCCATCGCCTTTTATAATTTTTTATAATCAATGAGTTAGACCGTAATCCCATAATATTTTGCCAATACACAATACGCTCAGAAAAATAGCTTTCAGCTTCAGTTTTATACCAGGCTTGTAAGCAGGCTTTCACTCGTTCCTCTACTGCTTTTTTAGAGCGATTGGTGATGCATATATTCAGTTTTTGATCATCTAAACTGACTCTATTTTTTGGACCAATATCCCAAGTAATTGCATAGTACTCCCCCTTGTAGGGGAACATTGCTCCGTCAGCGACCTTTAAACAACCTTCAGCTAATTCACTGCTGAGTTTCTCACTTTTTTGGCGAATCCATACCTCTTTGCTTTGTACCCAATTACGTACCCATAGATCGGACACCCAATGCGGCACTCTAACCTCTACGCCCTTCTCGCTAATTCGGATAGCCGCCGTTTTTCTTTTTCTGCTGCGTATTATCCGGTAACTAGCAGGGTTTATAAGATCATTCATAACAGAGATCACTGCAAAAAATAGTCATTAAAGTCGATGTAAAAAGTCTGTTTGCTAAGTTAAAAACCACTGTAAACGGACTAATAGGTTCTTGTTAACGTTAAGGCAATATCCTATCTCCTGCTTCAGTTGCGTTAATCTATGAGCATCACACACTTGTCCATATTCTATATCTTCATATAAGGTTGAAACTCGAATAAAAGATTCAGCATACTCAGGCTTATATTGTGCGAGGCGATCGCAATAATGGGTAACGGTCTCCCCCGTCCGCCGAGCCATATCTTCTTTTGCGAAGTATGCTGATAGGGCATTAATCATATTATCTGATGGATTTGCAGATCGTTTCTTTTTGTAATTCAAGAGCAACAAGGTCAGTGAGATAACAAGCGAAAAGGGAATCAACAGGAACAGAGCAAGCTTCAGAGGTGACAATGCCCCTAATAAATGTTCTAGCAAGCCCTTTTGTTGGTGGTGATAATTGAGTACCCAGCGATGCCAGCCATAATTCAATGCCTCAATTCTATGCCGTATCTGCATCAGTATTTGATTATTTGAAATACTCCATGCACTTAACAAATTATCTTGTAAAAATGCATTGTCTTTCGACAAAATATCATCTGCTGGCTTCTCAACTCGATCAGGAGCAACCCAAGCCGTAGGATCCATACGCACCCAGCCTTGCTCAGGGAACCAGGCCTCAATCCAAGCATGAGCATCATATTGACGTACTAAGAAATAGTTTTCATAAGGGTTCCACTCACCTCCCTGATAGCCTGTGACCACACGTGCAGGAATACCAACCGATCTTAATAAAAATGCACTTGCACTCGCGAAGTGACCGCAAAACCCGGTCTTAGTCTCAAATAAAAACTCTGAAATGCTGTCATCACCTAACGGAGGGGGGGTTAACGAGTAGTTAAAATTTTGGTGATAATACTGCTTCATTTTATCTATAAACGCTTGGGGCGTCGCAGACTCCTGCCACCAGCTGGAAGCTAAGCGCTTCGCCTCATTGTTCCCAAGAGGGATATGCAGTTCCTTTGCAAAATCATCTGCGGTTTTATCTAAACCAAAACCACGATCTAAGCGCGAAGATATTTTATATTGCTCTCGATTTAAGATCTTAGTTTTGGAAGCAAGTGTCATGTCAGCATAAGCATTCAGCTCACTTGGCCATGCGGAAAGGTAGTCCAATACAGGAATATAGTTTCTCTGATTCGACTCTAAAATCACTTCGTACTGAAAGGTTCCAGTCTCTTTAATGTCGCGATTTCGTGGCAGTTTAGGCACCTTCTCTTCATCCTTTAACCAGCCCCGTCCATCAAAATCAGACAGTACAATTGAGCGCCAATATAACTGTGTTTGATCTGGAACATCCCCATCAAAACGCACCCGAAAAGCAACCTCTGCTGAACGTGTTAAACGGGTTATATCACCCGGTGTCATCGTGTCAGCTAACCCAGTTTTAGCCGCAGATTTATCTAAACCGACTTCCCACAAAGGGCCTAACCTAGGCATACCAATAAATAACACAACCATAAGAGGGAAAGCGGGGATAAGCATTAAAACAGAGCGTTTCAACGGATATATAAAACCGGTCTCTCGCGATAAATTAGTACTCATCAAAGCACTTGTAACGATAATAATGGCAAGGATCACATAGATCGCTGTTCCCACACTTTGACTAAAAAGAAAGATGGTTGAAGCAACTAAGTAAGCGACATAGAGCACTATTAAGGAATCTCTCCGATGATAGAGTTCGATGACCTTCAGACCAAAACCAACAACAAGCAATGCAACCGTTACACTGATCCCTCCCCCTTCTTTATAACTCGCCAATACACCGACACCTGCGGCTAAGACTAAGCAGGTTTTCAACCACTTAGGAGGCAGTGACCAGCGCCCTAAATAAACCATCAGGCGCCAAACAATGCATAAAATCACAACAAGAGTAATCCAGTAAGGCAGATGCGATATATGGGGTAATGTAACAATAACCACACTCAGTAATTGCCACAATAAAGCGGTGCGCGTTAGCTGCTGATCATTCACTGCAGAGATCCCTCAGCTTTAAATAATGCCAGTTCACCTAATATATTATTTAAATGCTCAGGCCCCGTAGCGGGTTGAATTGATAAGTTAGGAAGGTGCAGTCCATATTCACGATAATGATGTTCACACTCAAGCGCCCAATATGTCATAACAGATAAGCGATCTTCTGTTGATAGTTCAGGCCATTCCCGCCATGACAACCAGATCTCTTTACTCTCTTGGCCAACATAATTTTTAGTTAACAAGCCCCGCCCTTGGGCGTATTGTTTCCAAGCGATGTGCCGTAAGGATGAACCAGGTCGATATTCATCTAACCCTGAGAAATCATCCCCTGCATTCTCTTTCCCTTGCCGACCATCAATACTATCGTCAAAAGACGTCGGTAATCTGCCTTCTTCAGGTTTAGGATAAACAATTGCTGTAAGATCCAGCTCGACCCAACTCCATGCCCGTAACAAGCCAAACGGAAAAACAGTTTCAAGCTTAAGTACCTGTGGGGTAAGGTAGCCTCGCTTTTTTGCCATTACATAAAGAGATAGGTTTTTTTCTCGTGTTTTATCTAGATATATTCTCTGACCGTCCCGCTCCCCACGCCAACACAGAAACACATTTTCATAATTTCTTAGATTATTCGCATAGATTTTTAGCTTAAATTCAGCTAATTCACCTACATGACAATGCCCTGCTTTAACAGCAGAAATACATAAACCCGATAAATTAAAAAAAGTGTAATGGATTGCCAAAACACCTAACGCAATTAATAGAAAAGACACCGCATGGATAAGATTATTCTGATAGTTTGTTGCAACTAAATATAAGACGAAGCAAACCGCTAAATAAGCCCAGCCCGCCAAGGTAGGAAAGATAAAAATACTTCTTTGATTTAACTCGATTAAACGGCCTTTAGGCCTTCTGTTAACCGCCCAACGTTCAGATAACTCGACAATAGGCTTAAACAACAGACTCAACATAGCTAAGCCAATACATCTACTTGAGTTAATATTTTTTTAATATACCCCTCACCAGCATATTCGCCACTCTCTTTTACCCCTCGCAGCCTATGGGCAAATACAGGCTGTAGCATAGCTTGAACATCCTCAGGCACGACGTAGTCCCTGCCATGTAAAAACGCCCAAGTTTTCGCAGTATTCAATAAGGCTAAACTTCCTCTAGGCGAGACACCGAACTCAAAATGAGTGGCATCACGGGTAAAACGTATAAGACGCTGAATATAATCTAACACGCTACCGGATACGTTAACCTCTGAGCACAAATCCCGCAGCTCGAGCAGCTCAGCTGGGGTTAAACAGGGCGTTAAGCTAGGTATTTTTTTTCTTGCATCACCACCGACTAATAGCTCACGTTCAGCCTTCTCACTCGGATACCCCAATTGAATTCGCATAAGAAAACGATCGAGTTGGGATTCAGGAAGTGGAAATGTGCCGTATTGAGAAATCGGGTTTTGAGTTGCTATAACAAAAAAGGGAGTGGGCAAACTATAGGTTTCGCCTTCAACACTGACTTGCCCCTCTTCCATCGCTTCTAGAAGCGCACTTTGCGTTTTAGGCGTTGTCCGATTGATCTCATCAGCTAATAACAGTTGCGTAAAAACAGGTCCTTTATGGTAAACAAACTCCCCACTGTTACCATTGAATATAGATACACCTATAATATCAGCCGGTAACATATCGCTTGTAAACTGAAGTCGTTGGAAGTCCAAACTCATCACTTGTGCTAATGCGTGGGCCAAAGATGTTTTCCCCATCCCTGGTTGGTCTTCAATTAACAGATGCCCCCCGCTAATCAAACAAGTCACCGCTTGTTTGATCTGTTCCTCTTTACCGTAAAGAATTTCCCCCACACTATCGATCAGTTGCTTCAGTTTGTCTCTCATTAACCCCTGACTCCAACAAAAAAAGAAAATTAGTAATATTCTCATTCTAAAAGAAAGCGACTTTTTTAATAGTCGAAAACACACAAACAGGCATCATTCCTAATTGCTAGATCCCCGCCGCCCTGAGACTACAATCAGAAGAAAATCATGTCCTAAGATATATAACAGTACAGCACCCGAACACATTCTAAAACGTTAAAGGGATCAATTGCCTATGGTAATTCGCATACTCTGATCGACAAACCTCTTCGTCTGTCTCTATCTGTATCAAATTGGCTGAATGGATGCCCGCTTTTAAACAAACATCATATCCCTCTTTAAGGTGATTGTAGGCAGTGACAATGCCCTCTTCATCCTTAAGTAAGGCTTTAACAACCTCGCCCTGATGCAGATACTCAACCTCAATAACAATGGGTGAATGGCCCGCCTCAATAAAATTTACAGCTTTAATTCTTTGTTGCTCTTTTAGCTTTTGTAAGTAATTAATGTCCACCTTCCGCCTCCACAATTAGGTTAAGATCTAATGTAGCTGCAATGAAAAACTGACCGGCATAATTCCAGTTAACCAAGCCTCCTAAGCATAGCTAATAAACGATAAAAACAGGCACACCCTAGTCCATATAAGAAAAAAGCCCGGACAACCGGGCTTTATCATCTCATACTCAATATTAGTGATCGTGATTACAACCTTCGTCATGTACATGACCATGAGCTAACTCATCTTCAGTTGCTTCACGCACGTCTGTAACTTCTACACTAAACTGCAAAGTCTGACCGGCAAGGGGATGATTTCCATCAAGAGTAACTTCTTTCTCTTCTACCGCAATAACCGTTACAGGTTGCTGTCCCCAAGGAGCTTCAGCCATAAACTGCATACCGACTTCAATATTATCGATACCTTCAAAATTTGCGCGATCTACTTTTTGAACAAGCTCTTCACGGATATCGCCGTAACCCTCTTCAGGCTTCACGACAACATCTAGTTTATCGCCTACAACTTTCCCTAATAATGCATTTTCAAGACCAGAAACAATGTTGTTAGCTCCACAAACAAAGGATAGTGGTTCTTGACCCGCAGAAGAATCCAGAACTTCTCCCGTTTCATTTTTAAGGGTGTAGTGAATCAGTGCGACCAAATTTTCAGCAATTTGCATAAACAAATCTCTTATAACGGGAACTTGCTGTATTAATTGGCACCATAACCCTACGTCATAGCGGGCCTTAAAAAGCAAAGAGCTACCCAAATGATTAAAAGCTAAATAATACCGTCTGACTGATTTCGCTACCAGTGCCCTTATCACCTTACTGAATATTTTTCATAAACAGTGGGAAAAATAGGAATTTTTCTTAGACTCATTTTAAAAGTTGTGTGCTAGTTTTAATTGGTAGGGGAAAGGAACTCATCGAGGGACGACCAATGGAAAATGCATGCACTCTTTGTTACAACTTAGTGCTACACAATAAACCACACGCTGCACTTAAAAAAATCAGCGAATTAAAAGGTAGTGAACTGTATAAGTGCTGCTGTTGTTATGCTTATTTGCATAAACACGATGCTGAATGGGAAATCATCAGTGGCGGGGAGTTTATGGGGGCACCTAAGCAAAACACCTCCACTATCATTGCGGCTGAAAACAAAACGCCGACTGCAACAGATCTACGAAGCAATCAGCGTTAGTTGTTCTCAACTTAATAGTTAGAATACCTGTTCACCTACAGCAATCCAACTTCGTACATCATTGCAACAAGATGAGTTTTGTTCTTTGCACCAAAGATTTTCTTAGCACGAGTAATATGGTAGGTAATACCCTCTTCCGTCAGCGCCAATTTATCAGCTATTCGCTTAACAGGCATACCTTGAGCAGTCATTAATATTACCTGGCGACAGGTTGGTGATAACACCTCTGATTTTAGATATGGATTCTGCTCTTGCTCACAAACCACCTGAAGAAGCTCGTGATAGCGAGACAGCATAGGCACCAGCCATTCACTTATACGATTAAAAAATACATCAAACTCTTGAGGTGGGAGCTTATGAAACAGGCTAAAGTAATGGAACCAATAACGACTGCTCTTACTCTTCATCGGGATATAGGCTCTAGATGATATTCCCTGTTTCAACCAAAAATTCTCAGACAACGTCCCCTGCCCACCATCCAATGAACTCACTAGAAACGGTGTAGTTATAGACGGTAAAACATTCCACAATGGATCATGTTGGGCAATATCTTTGTAATAACTTTTAACCACAGCATCAGGCAAAGATCCCACAATATCACTACCGCTATCCCATCGCTGCTTCTGGCTTTCTGAACTAGGGTTAATGACCCCCCTTGTTAAAACCGAATAAGTGAAATATACAAAACCAAGCTGAGTAAGCAGTTCATCAATCTCATGTAACAGCTTCTCCCAAGTACACTCAAAAGCAAGCACAGAAGCTTCCTGAAACGCAGGTTCTTTTTTTAGCTGTGAAATAAAGTTTTCCATATTTTGCACTCAACACTCCCTCTAAATGTTAGCCCTTAAACTAGGGGGGTTATAAAATCCATTTTATACAATCGAATACACTTACAACTAAAGGATTCAAACAAAAATAGTTTTACAATACTGATGTTAATTTCGGACTTTATAATCAATACCCTAGCCACACTCTAATAATAAGCTTATTAAAAATATGCAGAAGTACCAAAACCTATAGTATAGAGTCTGATTTTTAGCCTTATCTAATATAATGCTACAAAATCACCGTAAAAACATTGATTTATGTACTACTCAGCTAAATTAACCATTTTTCATACCATACTAAATTACTATGATTTAGATACAAAACATACTATTTAGATCAGTATAGATCCATAATTTTCACTTACATATTGTAAGGTTATATAAGTAAAACCATTCCCCTTTTTTAAAAAGGGAGATTTAAACCTAGTCCAAAATTCAAACAAACTTTAATAATAGGTTCTTAATAAGAAAACGACTGAGTTAATAGAAAGGCTGAACATATTTAAAACATTAAGTATTAACAAATAGACTTAACTGCACCTTAATTAAGCCTAGCCTTCTTACAAATAATTATAGCCCATTTGAGCTAAAGTAGAGGGGCAAGTATGAAGCCTGAAGAGGGAATACGAAATCATGGAGAAGTTAAGCTCTAGGGGAGAAGCATCGGGAAAGGTCGATACAAAAGAGCTTAACGCTAACTAAATCAAATCCAAAGAAACTATGGACGCTGTCCGATACGGTAACTTCCATTATCAAAAAACTGTACAACCTCTCTGCGCTTACGGCCTAATAAGATCGGACCATTATCGAAAAACAAGAAATTCTTCCAATGATGACGGAAAATGCCCCATTTAGTCTCAAGAATATGGTCACTTTGATAACAAAAATAAACCGTTACATTATCGTCCCAATTGCCTAGAAACTCCTCAAGCAATGGGGGCAACGCTTCCTTACTTGAATCCCAAGCTGACTGCCAATAATCCTTATCTACCCAGTTTTTATCTTGCCCGACCCAATCATCGCCTGAAAAATGTTCAGGATGAGAACAGCCGCGACTAATATGCTCAGACCAAATCTGCTCAGCTCTCTTTTCTGAGAGGGGTTTTATCTCCTCCAGATCTTCAGTAGAGATAGGCAAGTCTTTATGTCTAAAGATCCAAGCCTTAGTATATTTTTCCATTGGTAAATAATTCATTAGAGACTCTTAGGTATATTCTTTTGAACAGAGAGTTAATAAAGGCTTAAAAAAAAGGGAGCATATAGCTCCCTTCTATCCTAACAAGAGGAGCAACAACTAAGCTTCACCTTCAACTCGATTATGGCCACTCTGCTTCGCTATAAACAAATTCTCTAGCGCACGCCGAAGCATGTTATCAGGATCATCTTCAGGCCCATGTAATGCCGCCACACCGACACTCACCGTAAAATGAACATCACCTGCAGCATAAGGGATTTCCATCTCCTCCATAATCCGTCGAACACGCTGCCCTGCTGCCATGCCTTGATCATGATTCGTTTCCGGCATAAACATAACAAATTGATCATCGCCGTAACGGGCTAAAAAATCAGATGTTCTTTTCATACTATGTACGGAGGTGACTAATTGCTGAAGAACTTGATCACCACAATCCCATGAGAAATTATCATTAAGATCACTGAAATTGTCTACATCAATTACCATCAAGCTACAGACCCAATCATAACGTTGCGCTTGCGCAACAGCCTGTTCTAAAACTGGCTTTAATGCTCTGCGATTATAGGCACCCGTCAATGGATCACGCTGAGCCTGACTGGTCACTTGGCGTTCCAAACGTCGTTTATCAGAGATATCTCTCAAGACCACAACAACTTCGTCATTAGCCGATGAGCAACGTAACTCAATCCACTTAGTTTCATGTAAACCTTGTTCTCGCAGTACAGGCACATGCTCAGGACGAAGTTGGAAATCAACTTTGATCACCGTTGAGGTATCAATCGCTTTTACCGCTGCGGCAGTGATCTCACTATTGATATCTACGGGAAAAATATCTTCTAGTTTGCGCCCTATAATGGCGTCTTTATCTAACCAGTCAGCAGCTCCCGTAGAACACGCCATGATCAGACCTGTAGGTTCTATCACCATAACAGCATCCGCTGTTGCTGTTAAAAGAGCATCATAACGTGCATGAATCTGTTTATCGGACATCCAATATTCTCCAACCAAACCAGACAATTAAAATCGGCATATCAAAAAGATAGCTGTTTGCCTCGCAAGGAACAACCCGTTTGATCAATTTTATGGCAATGTTATCAATTAATAAGCAGTAGAACTCAACTTAAAGAATATGGTAGTCCAACGGAGGAAAGCCATTAAACTCTATAGAGCTATAGCTTGTCGTGTAAGCACCCGTTGAAAACCAATAGACGTAATCCCCTATTTCTAGTGATAACGGCAACTCATACTTATGCTGCTCATACATAATATCGACACTATCGCAGGTAGGTCCGGCAAGAATCACCTCTTCGACAGGCCCCTCCTTAGACGTCGCTAGCGGATATTTGATCGCCTCACCTAAGGTTTCGATTAAACCATTAAACATGCCTACATCTGTATAAACCCAACGCTCTAAAGCTGTAGTCGATTTCCTAGAGATCAAAACAACTTCAGAAACAATAACACCCGCATCACCAACTAAAGAGCGTCCAGGTTCAAGAATAACTCTAGGTAGATTGTCTGGAAAGTCTTCCGCTAGAAAACGCTGAATTTCTTCTGCATAAGTGGAAAAGTCATTCGTTTTTTGAATATAGTTAGCGGGAAAGCCGCCGCCCATATTAATCATTCCTAGATTAATACCATATTCAGTACTCAGACGTTCATAGATGATTTTTACCTTCGCTATAGCCCCATCCCAAACATCAATATCTCTCTGCTGTGAACCGACATGAAATGAAACACCATAAGGCTGAAGTCCTAAATCTTTCGCTAACACCGCTAACTCAATTGCCATTTCTGGATTACAGCCGAACTTACGGGAAAGTGGCCAGTCGGCGCCTTCAGAACCATCCGTTAATACACGTATATAAATTTGTGATCCCGGTGCATTAAGCGCAATATTTCGTAAATCAGCTTCAGAGTCTGTCGCATAAAGGCGTACTCCTTTTTCAAAGAAATACTTAACCGCGGAGGCTTTCTTTATTGTATTGCCATAGCTCATTCGATCAGGAGAAACGCCCTGTTTAAGAACCTTATCAAGCTCCTGAGGTGAAGCTATATCAAAACTGGAACCTAACTCAGCCAACAACTGTATTACTTCATTAGCGGGATTCGCTTTGACCGCATAAAAGAGGTCCGCGTCAGGAAAACCTTGCTCCAATTCAACATAACGGTTTTTAATAATAGAGAGGTCCAACGCCAAAAAAGGTGTCGGATGCTTTTCAGTTAATAACTTCAGACGCTCTGCAGCTGACTGGCTAAAATGCTCAGGTAAGTTCATGCGCAATGGCACCACAGAAATAGAGTTGATGATAAAAGTCCGCTAGACGAACCTAACAGTGAAATTTTGCGAAGTATAGTAAGGTTTAGATTAACAAGTCCAGCGTTATAAAATTACTTTTTCATCCTTTTAAAAACCACCGTTTTGAGTAAGGGCATTCTCTATTTCAGCAAAACTTTTTGCTTCATACATTATGTCAAAACTAATTTTAAGTCTTCGGGAAATATCACTTGAAGAGATAATGCCTCTAACTCTTAAAACACCAGCTGTACTTTCATCAATAACAACCACATGCTGATCACCCGAATCTTTCATTGTTAGCATCACATCACCTACACGAGCATCACAAAGTTGAGTATAGGTAAGTGTTTTAATATTAAATTTACTTAGCATGATGTGTCTAACTTGTACCTGCTCCCTGCTTACTTGGTTTTTCTGCATAAAGGCCATCACTTTTCGCCCTCCAGCATCACCAGCAGTAATAATTCCAGCAAAAGCATCTTTATTATCTAATACAAAAAGTAACCGTACATGCTGACTCTTCATATACTCAAGTGCTTCAAGGACCGGCATTGATTCCGAAACCGTGACAGGCTTAATATTAACAAAGTCAGTAAATACATCGAGTGCAGGGCTGTACAAATTAGTGGGGATCGCCTTATTGTCGGGCGACAGAATATAGTCAACCTCAGCGGCGTCAAACAGTCTTATGTTTTTGAATTCCTGAAGCATAAATCACCCCTAACATCGGTTTTAATTCAGGATAGTACAATTCAGAAAGTTTGCGCTAAAAGCGATAATTATTGATATAAAATACACACCGTATAAAAACAAAAAAAGCAGCGAATGCTGCTTTCTACTATGAGGAAAAAATGCTTAATATCCCAATTCACTTGGATCAATAACAACGCCTAACGAACGCTTATCAATAAAGTTACCTTTGCTGGTTTCCTTATAACGAAAAGTGACTTTCTTACCTAAAGCAATCTCCAACTCTTTATCTGAAGACATATAAGAGTACTTCTCACCATCAACAACGATGTTATGAATATAATAAGGTGGCATACCAACCCACTCTGTATGAGGGCCGTCAGTTTCTACGCTTTCTAATACACCACGACCGGCTAGTTTTGGTGTTTTTTTGTAGCCGCCTTTGCGACCTTGAAAATTCCCAGCCATTAAGGCTCCTTGACAGTTTAAAGATAAAATAGAAAAACACTGTCGTGTAATTGTAGCGTCACTCGGTGCAGAGTAAAACGGTATAGCTAAATTCATTCAATAAAACTGTTAGAATATGGGCATAAAATCAAAAATGCGATCAATATGTCATCACTGCCGATTCAAGCTGTTATTACCCCCCTAAAAAATGCACTCAATATGCATGATGAAGCCATACTTGAAGCTCCTCCCGGTGCAGGTAAAACAACTCAAGTCCCTTTATCTCTACT
Source organism: Neptuniibacter sp. 2_MG-2023 (assembly GCF_030547495.1). Classification (NCBI taxonomy): domain Bacteria; kingdom Pseudomonadati; phylum Pseudomonadota; class Gammaproteobacteria; order Oceanospirillales; family Oceanospirillaceae; genus Neptuniibacter; species Neptuniibacter sp. 2_MG-2023. Next base: position 205,715 of record NZ_JAUOQC010000003.1, read on the forward strand.
TAATGAGCCTTGGTTACAAACACAGAAAATACTGATGTTAGAACCTAGACGTTTAGCAGCAAAAAATGCGGCCTCACGCATGGCTAATCTGCTCAACGAGCAAGTGGGAGAAACTGTTGGTTACCGCATTAGATTAGAACAAAAGATCAGTGCTAAAACGCGCATTGAAATCGTAACCGAAGGCATACTCTCACGCTTACTCCAAGCAGATCCAAGTCTTGAAGGTTATGGCCTCATTATTTTCGATGAATTTCACGAACGCAGCCTAGACGCTGATTTAGGTTTGGCATTATGCCAAGAAGCACGCACTATTTTTCGGGATGACACACCGCTTAAACTACTTATTATGTCAGCAACCCTTAATGGAGACGCTATTGCGAAATTGCTCAACAATGCTCCCCTCATTCAAAGTGAAGGGCGATCCTATCCTGTTTCATTTATTTACACAGGAAAAGCAAAACAGGGAACTTGGTTAGAACAACATGTAGTTAATACCCTATTAGACGCAATCACCACACAAGAAGGCAGTATTTTATGCTTTCTACCAGGTATCCGAGAGATAAGACAGGTCGAAAACCTTTTAATAGACGCTTTACAAGCTCAGATACTTGATCAAGTTATTATTGCACCGCTGTACGGAGATCTTAAATTAGAACAACAGCAACAAGCGATCAACCCTGCTCCTATAGGTAAACGAAAGGTTGTGCTCGCCACCAGTATCGCAGAAACCAGTTTAACGATAGAAGGCGTGACCGTTGTTATAGATAGTGGCCTCAGCCGTGAAGCAAAATACAATCCTAATACGGCAATGACGACACTCTTTACTCGACCGGTTTCCAAAGCTGCAGCTACACAACGAGCAGGCCGCGCAGGTCGACTAGCCCCCGGAATCTGCTATCGTTTGTGGAGCGAATCGGAACATGCGCAACTAAGTTCCTTTAGTACACCGGATATTCTACAAGCAGACCTAACAGGCTTAGCCCTGCAGCTCGCTAGCTGGGGAATAGACGACCCAGAAACCCTCTCTTGGTTAGACCAACCACCCACAGGTGCCTACCAACAAGCCAAAGCGCTATTAGCACAACTAGGCGCATTTAATAGCAGTGGGCATCTATCCAAACATGGAGAGTTAATGGCTTCCTTACCGGCACATCCGCGTATTAGTCATATGCTGATAAGAGGAGCGCAAATAGGATTAGTCGAGAAAGCTTGTTTTATTGCTGCTCTACTTATGGAGAAAGACCCTTTTCGCGATTCAGGGGCAGATATTAATATCCGATTAGACTGGCTTACAGAAAAACCTAAGCAACATAAAACATTATGGCAACGCTTACATAAACAGGCAAAACACTATTTAAAACTGTGCCAATCGTTCTCCTCTGAACAAACCAATACCCATATACAATCAGAACAACAAGCCGGTTTACTCTTAGCCTTCGCCTACCCAGACCGCGTGGCTAAACAACGCAGCAAAGGAAGCTCCACTTACAAGCTCAGTAATGGCAGAGCTGCTAGCTTATTTAAAGCCGATAATTTAGCCACCAGCCCATGGATTACTGCCGGTATAGTTATAGGGAAGGAGAGTTCCTCAACTGACTTTATCCCCCTTGCAGGAATATTAAACCCTACACATATAGCGCAGTATTTAACTGACTCAACCTCAATCAATGAAGTAATCAGATGGGATTCAAATAGAATTATTGCTGAAAAACAGCTCAGCATTGGCCAAATCATTGTAAAAAAGGAGCCCCTTAAGTCACCATCAAAAGAGGCTATAATCAATGCAACATTGAGTTATATACGCCAACAAGGCATCAACATTTTACCTTGGAATAACGAACTTAATCAGTGGCGTGACCGAGTAAACTTTCTCTATCGCAGCAACACAAATAATTCCAAACAAGGGGGGCTGGAACACAATTGGCCAGACTTGACCGATCAGTGGTTACTGGAGAATTTAGAAATATGGTTAGCGCCGTTTCTAAATAATATTTCCCGCCTAAGTGACCTTAAGCAATTAGATTTAAAAAATATTCTTCTTGCGCTACTGCCTTGGCCATTACCTCAGCAGCTTGATGAACTCGCACCTGAACGGTATCGCGTTCCCTCCGGCTCTAATATCAAAATCGACTATTCTCAAACACCACCAGTACTGGCTGTAAAACTACAGGAGATGTTTGGCTGCGAGACAACACCAACGATTGCTCATAACACAGCTCTGCAACTGCACTTATTATCACCTGCACAACGGCCTCTGCAAGTAACACAAGATCTGAAAAGTTTCTGGAGCAACGCCTATAGTGAGGTACAAAAAGATATGAAAGGACGCTACCCTAAGCACCCTTGGCCAGATAACCCCTTACAAGCGCTACCTACTGCAAAAACAAAAAAGAAAACGACATAAAAAAGCTAGCAAGAGCTAGCTTCTTTTATTAAAAGCATTCCTCAAATTACTCGTGAGTAATAACTGCTACTCGTATAGCATCCATTTTCAAAGCACCTTCCTGTAGCGCATCCACAAGATGAGCTGTCAATTGATCATGTGCTTCAAGCTCTTCCTGACGAATATTTGGATTCACTTTAGCCAGAGCAACAAGACGATCTTTCTCTGCACGTTGCTGTCGTTTTAACATCTCAAGCGCATCAGTCATTAACTGCTCGCCCTTTTCTTCCACTTGTGTCTCAAGTTTAGCAACCAAAGCACTAATATCTTCGCGGGTATGCTTAACCAAATTATACGCCACATTTTTACCAACCCGCTTACCTAAGCTCGCAAAATGTTGCTCCGTAATAACATCAGTCAAATCATTACCATTACTATCAATCACACGCCGCACACAAGCTTCTGATAGGTAACGCTGCAACTGTAGTGATTTATCAGAGATACAATGCACTCGGAAGACCGCTTCAATTAATAAGCTACCCGCTTTGAGCGGCAAGAGCTTCATCGTACAAAGCGTTGAGCTTCCGTAACTGCCTTCAAGCATCATCTCCATTGCACCGGAGACCATTGGGTGCTCCCAACTAAGGAAATGCATATCTTCACGTGATAGCGCTTCATTACGCTGAAATGTCGCTGTCATACCATCAGAAGGCAAACCTGGAAAATGACTGCTGAGCATATGATCACCTGGGTGGAGGATGACACCATTGATACCTGTGCTCTCCTGCTCTACGCCAAAATGATCAAACACGCGGCCCATATAGGATGACAAAGTTCCAGGCTGGCTATCCTCTTCAACAGCATCCAGCAAAGCTTCAGCCACTGATGTATTACAGGAGTTTAACTCCAGAAGACGATCCCTCCCCTGCTGCAACTCTTCAAGTAATGCCTGCTGGCTATGAGAGGTTTCTTTAATTAAGCGATCAATACCCGCTTGATCCTCTGTATTTTCCATACAGTGGTGTAGGTCAGACGCAAACTGCTGCATTAAGCTTTGCCCGGTGGGACAAACCTGCTCAAAAGCACCTAGCCCTTCAGCGTACCAACGCAATAGAACCTCTTGGGAGCTATCCGCAAAATAAGGTACATGGATATTAACGTCTTTAAGCTGTCCTATACGATCTAAACGCCCAATACGTTGCTCAAGAAGGTCTGGATTCATCGGCAGATCAAACATCACCATATGATGAGCAAACTGGAAGTTACGGCCTTCACTACCAATTTCTGAACAGATCAGCAGCTGCGCCCCTTGTTCACTATCGGCAAAGTAAGCGGCAGCTCTATCACGCTCAACAAGACTCATACCTTCATGGAAAAGTGCTGTTCGTCGTCCTTCAAATAAACGCAACTGCTTTTCCAACGCTATCGCCGTTTGCGCATGGGCACAGATAACGAGTATCTTCTCGCCTTTGTAATCATCTAGCCATTTGATCAACCAGTCCGCGCGGTTATCTTCTAACAACCATGCGGAGCCCTGCCCATCAGCAATAAGCGTTTCAGGATGTAAGCGGCGTTCCATCGATGCAGAATCAATAATATCTGCGTAGGCTTGTGGTAACGACAAAGGATAAATATGTAACTTACGCTGCGGGAAGCCTTGAACACTTTCACGGGTATTACGGAACAAGACACGCCCTGTGCCATGCTGATCTAATAGCGCTCGGACGGTTTTATCGATTAATTCTGCCCGTTCCTCACTATCATCATCTTTATGTTGAGCAAGTAGGTCAGCAATATCATCGCCCAAATACTTATTCAGCAGTGCAATCAATACTTGATCTTGTAACGCATCATGCCAACTATCGGGAGCCTGTAGGGTCTCAATTAATTGGTTAACACATTTAAAGTCCTGCTCTTCTGTGATGAATTTTTCTAAATCGTAATAACGATCGGGATCAAGAAGACGTAAACGTGCAAAATGACTTTCAATACCTAACTGCTCAGGCGTAGCTGTCAGCAACAATAAACCTTTAACTTTAAGCGCTAAAGATTCGATACAACGATAGGAATGACTTGCCCCCTCTTCGCTCCATCCTAAATGATGTGCTTCATCCACCACCATTAGATCCCAACCCGCTTGGACGGCTTGATCTAAATATTTTTCATCGCGAGTAAATAAAGAGAGTGGGCTTAAAACAAGCTGAGCATCCTCAAACGGATTACCTTCACTATCTAAACAGCGCCCTTCATCCAAAATAGAAAAGTGTAGATTAAAGCGGCGCAGCATCTCCACTAGCCACTGATGAATCAAGCTATCCGGTACAATAATAAGGATACGGCTAGCCAGCCCTGTTACGAGCTGTTGATGAATGATCAAGCCCGCTTCAATGGTTTTCCCTAAACCAACCTCATCCGCCAACAGAACCCTAGGCGCTATTCGCTGACCTACTTCAGAGGCTATATAAAATTGATGGGGTAAGTATTGAACCCGCGGCCCCAATAAACCATAAGCTGCGGATTGCTGATGATTATGCTGATGCTTTAAGGTTTCTAATCTTAATTCGTAATGACGCAGTTTATCTATCTGGCCTGCAAACAAACGTTCATAAGGTTTACTAAAGTGAACTGAACTTTCAAGGGAGGCTTCATGAATAATTTGCTCATCCCCGTTTTCATCATCCCCAAAGTAGATAACACAACCTTTACTCTCTTCATGCTGTGTGACAATGACTGAAACGCCGTTATCATCCGTGATCTGATCGCCTATAGGGTAAACAATACGGCTCAGAGGAGCATTGTTTTGTGCATAGGTACGTTCTTCTCCTGTGGCAGGAAATAAAATATCTACACGTCGATCTACCAGTTCAGTAACTACACCTAAACCTAACTCCGCTTCTGTGTAACTATACCAACGCTGGCCAATCTGAAAATCTTCGGTCATGATAAATCGCTTTCTAGAGACTGTGGAAATAGGTGGGCATAATAGGCAGTTACGCTTAGAAAGCCAATCTGTTTAGTACATATTAGTTGGGGTTATACTCTAAGCCAATATTCTAGCGCCCATTTAAAGAGGACTCATGATAAATTTACGCTCAATTAACCTACTACTATTTTTGATTCTTATTCTACAGGGCTGTAGCTCTTATTCCACTCGTACATCAACGGCAACCGTTAACATTCAACCTCAATCGCCCGTTGCTAATGCTCTTTTAGGTCAACATAAAAGCTGGAAAGGCACCCCCTATCGCTGGGGTGGCCAATCACGTCAAGGGGTTGATTGCTCGGCCTTTACCCAACTTACTTATAAAACAATTTTTGGACAGCATTTACCTCGAACGACAATCGCACAAGTAGATAGCGGTATAAAGGTTAAACAACATCAGCTAATTCCCGGCGACCTTGTGTTTTTCAAACTAGGCGGTAATAAACAACGACATGTAGGTGTCTATGTTGAACAGGGCATTTTTCTTCATGCATCCACCAGCCAAGGCGTGACATTAAGCCGGTTAGATAACCCCTATTGGAAACAACATTACTGGACGGCAGTACGCCCAAAAAAATAATACGGATCGTTTACCTACTTTCAAAAAAATGACGAAAAAGATCATTCCTGCAGCAGATTATTATCACTATTTTTTTTGCAAGAGCGCTCTCATCTAATAACAGATGGGAGAACCCTCTCAACTCGACCCTTTAATAAAAGAACAAAACAATTAAGAATTATTCTTATAGCCTTATTTTTTATGTGGTCTAAAATAGCCCGCGCACTAATAATCAACAAATGCAATTACAATAATAAAAGGCGATCTAGGATGAAGAGTTGCGAGAAGTGTGTAGAAACCATTAAAAATAGCCAAGGTTACCCATCCCCTGAACAATTAAATGAGTTAGGTAAAGAGGGAGTTAAGCCTTGGTGCGATATTTGTAAACAGTTACTGGCAGCTAATTACCGAATCAGTAAAACCTGCGACGCACCCCGTCAGTTATTCGACAGTAGGCACTTCAGCACAAAAAATGGACAGGTCCCTTTTACCCGATTTGACGTATAAATAACCGTATAAATAACAATGGTTATAGATCCACCAATAATGAAACTTTCTCAACGATATGTTTACCAATAGGGATAGCTGAAGTAGCTGCTGGAGAAGGAGCATTACAAACGGCGAGTGAACGACTTGTATTCATAAACAAGAAGTCATCTATAACATCGCCATTTTTTGCAACAGCTTGAGCACGAATACCCGCTGGATAAGCCTCTAGGTCATTCACGGTTAGCTCTGGACAATATTTCTGAACTAAACGTAGGTAACCTTTTTTAGAGATGGAGTTTTTCAGCTCTGAAAGACTCGCTCTAAAATGCTTAACCAGTAACTTGATCATTCCTGGATAAGTCAGCATCTGGAAACTATCTTTCAAGCTTATATCGGTTTTTTTATACCCTTCCCGCTTAAAGGCTAACACGGCATTTGGCCCTACAGTCACAGAACCATCAATCATTCGTGTTAAATGAACACCTAAAAAAGGTAGATCGGGATTAGGGATTGGATAGATCAAATGATTTACGATCTGATTATGCTTAGACGATAACTGATAATACTCACCCCTGAACGGAATAATTCGAAAATCAGGCTCCAACCCCATCATTTCAACGACTCTATCAGAATGTAAGCCTGCACACGCCACTAAATAGCGACTATGAAAGCGTTTACCTTCCGTATAAACCGTCACACGATCTGCAAACTCTTCGATCTCTGTCACAGCTGTATTAAAGTGGATCTGGCCACCTGCTGACGCTACAAGATCCCCCATCCGCTGAGTAATCTGGGTATAGTTCACAATCCCCGTTGAGGGTACAAATATCGCACCTACGCCCTGAATATGGGGTTCTTTAGTTTTCAGCGCTTGCTGATCTAGCACCTCAATCTCAATACCATTGTCAGCACAACGAGTGATCAGCGCTTGCATTCTTTCCAATTCAGCTTGGTCTGTAGCAACCAATAACTTTCCACACTGATCAAAAGGAATATCGTTCTCAAGACAAAAAGCCTTAGTCGCTTTATTCCCATCCTTACAAAATTTAGCTTTCAAACTACCGGGTTTATAATAAACACCAGCATGAATCACACCTGAGTTATGTCCCGTTTGATGCTGTGCAGCACTAGATTCTTTCTCTAGAACAAGAACAGATCTGTCAGGATACTTTTGCTGCAACTGCCACGCAGTTGACATGCCTAAAATCCCACCACCAATGACAATAAAATCATAAATCTCTTGTTCTGAACCTAGTGCCACAAAACCCCCTGCCATTAAACCAAGTAACTAACCCAATAACTATCCAAGTGCTTACACAGCTTGAAGAGCATCTTTATCCGCTTTTCGACTAAACATAAAGATCATAATAAAGACCGCTCCCCCTGCCAAACTTACCAACATTTGATCATGGGGCCACAAAAGAGCGATAGCACATACGCCGCATAAAGCTCGCATCACTATATTCAACGGCCCTTCTAGATAGCCTTCCATAAAGCCAACAAAAGCATATAGACCAAAGACCGCAAAGACAAATATGCTTAACACCTCTGCCGTAGTACCACCAATAAAATTGGTATAAGCAAAAAGCAAAGGAACTACATACAAACCTTTAGCAATCTTCCATGCAGTAAAGCCTGTCGCCATTGGCGGTGTTTTAGCGATCGCAGCCGCCGCAAAAGCAGTCAAACAAACAGGTGGAGTTACATTGGAATCCTGAGATAACCAGAAAATAATCATATGAGCAGACAACAAAATCATCGCTAAGGCTTCAGGAGCCAAAGCTTGATCTAGTAACTGACCTTTAAAATCAGCCGGTATAGAGCTCAATAATGCCTTAGCATCGACCTCACTCATCGGTGCCGATAATAAACTCACCTTATCCATATCAATTAACATAAATATGGTTTTGGCGGCATCAGGTAGCGTGCCGGTCACGATCAAATCCAACAAACGGCTTTCGGCCATTAATCCATAAAGTGCCGGCGCTGAAAGCGTTGCCAAAACAATATAAGCAGCCGTTACCGGCAGCCCCATACCTAAGATTAGTGAAGCGAGTGCGATCAAAACTAAAGTGATTAATAAGCTACCCCCTGCCCATTCAGTCACCATAAGTGAGAAGGTATTCCCGATCCCCGTCATTGCAACTACATTAACAACTAAGCCGACAGAGATAAGCAACATCGCTGTGGTCGCCATATTCCGTGAACCTTGGGCGAGAGAATCAAGAATCTCTTTGATTCCCATAGGGTGCTTAGATAACCAAGATGAAACCACGACCGAAATAATTGAAATACCAGCGGCGTAAGTGGGTGTAAAACCATAAACCAGCAAGGAAACTAAGACCACCAGAGGCAGTAAGAAATGCCAGCCCCCCTTAAATACTTCACCTAAAGTGCGAGTATCTATTTCGACAGCATGAGCATGACTACGTTTAGCTTCTACACGAACAAAGAAGCCAACCGATAAAAAGTACAAGAATGCAGGTAAAGCCGCGATCGCAATAATATCGAGATAAGAGATCTGCGTATAGGATGCCATAATAAATGCACCAGCCCCCATCACGGGTGGCATTAGCTGCCCACCTGTTGATGCAGCCGCTTCTACGCCCGCTGAAAAACGCGCAGGAAAGCCCGCTTTTCGCATTAATGGAATGGTAATCACACCCGTGGACACTGTGTTAGCAACTGATGATCCAGAAACTGAACCCATCAAACCAGACCCTAGTACAGCAACAAAGCCAGGCCCACCAACAAAACGGCCTGCAGCGCAACGGGAAAGATCAATAATAAAATCGCCAGCACCTGACTTAACTAAAAAGGCACCGAATAAGATAAACATGAAAACATAGGTCCAAGATATGCGAGCTATCTGGCCAAACATACCTTCAGACGAAAAATAGGAACGGTAGAGCAAGGTTTCTAAACTAAGGCCGGCAAAACCGAACATACCATCAATGTATTGACCCCACCAAAAAACATAGGTCAAAGCCACTAAAATCATTGATGGAATAAACCAACCTGTTGTTCTTCGAGCCATTTCCAAAGCGATAAAGATAGCGCTTATAGAGAAGACCCAGTCCCATTGGACAAACTTAACCCCTCTATCATAGAGAGCATCTTCAAAACCAATTAAATACAACGCACAAGCAACTGCGGCAACACCGAGCAAAAGATCCAATATTAAAGCGACTTTCTGCTTAGCTACATTCGAGGAATTAAAGACAGGGACCATCAAAGCACACAGAAATGCAAAGCCACTAAAGTGAACGGCGGCAACATAAAGCTCAGACCAAGTACCTAATGTGTTGAAATAGATATGCGCCAACGCAAAAGCGACACCTACCCAATAAATAATTTTTCCAGTGACAGAGTTCTCAGGACGCTGCGTAAGCTCTAGCCCTTTGAGTTTTTCTCTAATATCTTCTTGATCATTTACGTTCGCTTCAGTCGCCATAATTCTAATCGCTCAAACAAATTCGATGCGCAAAAACCCCATAACCTCAGATTACAATTCTGAAGAATGATGGTAACAATTGCTGGAGTAGTTATAAAAAATAGGTGGCGCAAACTTAACCTCGCTGGTAGCTAAGTTTGCACCGGTCTGAACACTTCAAACCAAAAGTAGGAGGAGAGCTGTAATAATGGACAACCCACTAAATTAATAGTTCCCTCCCAATCAAATTATTTAGCAATCAAGTGATCAGGTATCTCTATACCCATCTCTTTGTAGTAGCGCGCAGCACCTGCATGAAGTGGCACAGGTAAACCGGCGATAGATTTTTCTAACGACATTGCTTTAGTCGCTTTATGAATACCATTTAAGAATGCTAGATTTTCATAAACTGTTTTAGTCAGCAAATAAACATCTTCTTCCGAAACATCATCACGTACTGCCAAAAAGTTTGGCTGAGCCATGGTATTGATATCTTTGCTTTGACCTGGGTAAGTATTAGCGGGGATATGATATGGCGTCCACAGCTTATAATTACCATTCGCCTGCTTAATCTGCTCATCGGTAAAGTTAAGCACCGTAATGTCGCTACCTAACGCAGCGTAAGCACGAGTAATCGCTGAAGTAGGTACACCCGATGGGATATTCATCCCTTCAATCGTACCGTTTTGCAATGCATCTGCTGATGCACCGTAACCCATATACGCAAGATTAAATCCATCAGCATCAATGTTTAAGTTGCTTAAGATTGTTCTACCAGACCCTTCAGTACCAGAGTTCTTTTTACCTATAGAAAACTTTTTACCAGCTAATGCATTCATATCTGCAATCGTGCCAGTTTTCGTATGATCAGTTTTCATAACAAACTGTTCTACGTTCTGCCAAAGCATAGTTACTGAACGTAAATTTTTCTGAGGACCCGCTTCTTTAAGACGACCTTCGCCATTCCAAGCCCAAGCACCATATAAACCCTGCAGGATAGCAAACTGAGCTTCGTTTTCGCCCAATAACTTAATGTTCTCACCTGAACCTGCTGAGTTAATCGCAGACATGGAGATCTTATGTGATGGCTCAAGTTTAATTTTAGTCAACGTTGCAAGCGCAACACCTACCGGGTAATAAGTTCCACCTGTTGATGCTGTTGCCAATATATAAGAGTGTCTCTCATCAGCTGCCTGAACTAAGCCTGCCGTTCCTACTGCAGTGCTCACTGCAAGCGCTAAGCCCATACCCTTGATAAAAGTACGTTTTGTTATTGTCATCCTGTAACCCTTCTTCATTTGGTGTTTTATTATTAAATCTATTACACGATTTATAACAAGCAAACATAATGCCATCTTAAAAAATAAAATATTTACCATAAATTTCAACAAGTTAATAATCATTAACATTAAAGGCAATAAAAATAGGCAAAATTACGCTTATCAAAAGCAGGCTATATAAGCAAAAAATAGCTTATTTCAGCTAAAGACGATAAAAGCTAAGAGCAAAACAAGTAGAAGCATATAAAAATAGGCGCATAGCCACTGACTTGGGGCTGTCGGTAAAAGTGGAAGAAATTCAAAAGTATGGAAGTCACATCAAATAAGAGGATAACTACGCACAATAAGCAAAAAATCGCCTATTTAAAATAACCTTATAAATCAGATAGTAAAAATCAATCTGGGGTAAAGTCGGAGCGATGAAGACCATATTTAGCCATCTTCTGATTCAACGTACGACGCGGCAGATCAAGCATATCCATTACAGCTTTAATATTACCCTCATGCTCAGCCAACGAGCGTTTAATCACTTCGGCTTCAAAAGCTGCGACCTGAATCGCTAATGGCTGAGAGATATCCCCACTTAACTCGTTTAGCTGCATAGGCTGATCATCTGGAAACAATATAGCGGATACAGACACCCGCTTATCCAATGCGTATCTCATCGCCACATTTTTAAGTTCTCGCACATTACCAGGCCATTGATAGCTATGCAGTGCTCTTATATCTTGCTCTGGCAATATACGCGGCTCACACTCATGGCTTTGCGCTGTCATCCTCAAATAATGCTCAAACAGCAAAGGTGCATCTTCCAAACGATCCCGCAGGGGTGGTATATGTAATTGGGTGACATTAAGACGGTAAAATAGATCTTCGCGGAAGTTATCATCCACTCTCAGATCCGTTTTTGCTGCAGCAATCACTCGCAGATCCACCGCTATAGGTGCATTACCACCTAGCCTTTCAATCACTCCCTCCTGCAATGCTCGCAATAACTTAATTTGCAGATGCAAAGGCATACTCTCAATCTCATCAAGAAACAGCGTACCACCACTCGCATATTCAAATTTACCAATACGGCGCTTACTCGCCCCAGTAAACGCACCCGCTTCATGGCCAAACAACTCACTCTCTATTAATGCTTCAGGGATAGCACCACAATTAATAGGAACGAAATGCGCTTTATTTCGGGTACTAAACTCATGCAATGACTGGGCTACAAGCTCCTTTCCCGTACCGGTTTCTCCATAAATAATCACATTGGTATCTAAATCAGCTAAGGTAATAATCTCTTGCTTTAAACGCTGTATAACAGGTGATATTCCGATCAATCGTTTATCTATGCCTGTTGAGCTTGCTAAATGCTGCTGCAAACGAAGATTATCTAACATGAGGCGACGCTTTTCACAGGCGCGCTGAATCGTTTCCACTAATCGTTCTGGGTTAAAGGGCTTTTCGATAAAATCATAAGCCCCTTTCCGCATGGCCGAGATCGCCATATCTACATCCCCATGCCCGGTCACCAACACGACAGGAAGACCTGGCACCTCAGTCAATGCTAATGCCATAAACTCTAAACCGCTCATCTCGGGCATTTTCACATCACTAACGACAATCCCTCGGAAAGATTCAGAAATATGTTTAAGTGCTTCAGCGCCACTATCGCAGCCAATCACCTCAAAGCCAGCCATGGTTAGCCACTTTTCCGTTGACTTGCGTACCATTGCTTCATCATCAACAAGAAGAACGGTACCTCTGAAGTTATTTTCGTTTACACTCATTTCGCCCATAACCTTTTAATGATCCTCCGAGAAAAGAGGTAATTTCACCGTAAAAGAGGCCCCACCTAGCGGGCTCTCCCCTACTTCTATATCACCCTCTAGATCACGAATAATAGATTTCACAATAGCTAGCCCTAGACCTAATCCATCACCAATCTTTTTAGACGTTACAAATGGATCAAATAAACTATCCAATAGATCCGCAGCAATACCCATGCCCGAATCACTGATCGAAATAATGACCTTATCGCCATAGGTCACCTCGATTCTCAACTTTCGCTCAGCGCTTGTACCCATCGCATCTAAAGCATTATTAACCAGATTAACTATCACTTGCTCTAAACGAGCATTGTCGCCCAATACGTATAATGTATTTCCCGGCAGTTGCGTCGTTAATTCAACCTGCTCATCGACAATACGTTGCTTAAACAGTAACAATGAATGCTCAACCACCATCTGAACAGATACCGGTTGTTTATCCTCAGGCTTTTTATAAGCATAAGTTTTTAATTGAGAGGTAATTTGAGCCATATGCTGTGTTAGCAGATCAATCTCAGATAGATTCTCAGTTAGCATCTCAGGCTGGTTCAACAGCTGTTTACAGATCGCCACATAATTCCGAATCGCAGTTAAAGGCTGGTTAAGTTCATGAACAACCGCCGTGGACATGCGCCCTAAGGCAGCCATTTTTCCGGCCTGAATCAATTCATTTTGCGCTTCGCTTAAGGCCTTTGTTCGCTCTTCAACCTTAGTTTCTAACGAATTATTCGCCCGTTTAAGCTCCATTTCTAAGCTTTTACGGCGGGATATATCGATAACCGTTACCAAAAATCGCTTTGCTTCATCTTTTTCAAGCGCTAGGTCACGTAGAGAGGGAGACTGTTCTGGCAACATTTTTCGGACAGAGATCATTAAGGGGAATTCAGTACCGTCCCCTCTAACGCCTACCGATTCGTAACCAATCAATGGCGAAAAACCATCCCAATCTAAATTAGTCAGAAGCCGATTAACTAAAGGACCACCGTCAGCTACCACCATCTCCGCAATGGGACGGTTGAGAATCATCTTCATCATTACCGCAAACTGCTGTAACGCCATTTTATTTGCAAAACGTATTAGCCCCTGACTATCGATTAACAGTAAGCCAACTTGAGCATGATTGATAATCGCTTTCTGCTGCGCTTCATTTCGCGCTAATGCTTGACGTGTTTCATTCTGAGATCGTAGCTTTAACTGCCGCTCTCTAAACAACAGCATAAGCAAACCAAAAGCGATACAGCCACCAAATGAGAACAATGTGGCATTACGAACATTTTTATTAACCACATCGGTATCATTTAAAACCGTCACCTCCCAAGCTAAGTCATCAAGTGCGACAGAGCGCGCAAGCCAATGGCGTTTTTCTTTCTCCCACAAAGTGGTAGTAACACCATTGCTTAATTCATGTGGATATATACGCGCTTGAGCTTGGAGGTTCTCAAAACGCTGAAAAGAGCCCGTAGAGAAAAACAAGGTTCCTTTATTATCTGTAATAAGCACAGTTTCAACCGAACGAAGCTTTTGCACTAAGTTTTGCAGCTCAATCCGGACGACTGCTGCGCCAATAAAACGAGTGCCTTCATAGATAGGAGAAGACAAAAAATAGGCGGGTCGCTTTGTATCTACATTCAAACTAAATTGTCTGCCCCGATGGCCACCTTTCGCCTGTTGAAAATACGTTTGATTGTTATGGGAGCGCTGAAAAAAATCCTCTTCATCTCGCCAATGACTATAAGCCAGTGCCCTACCTTCAGTGTTTAATAAAAAAAGAGAGGAGGAACCTGCAACAAGGTTCGTTTGCTCAAGGTATAAACTCACTTCAGCGCTTTTTTCTGATTTAGAGAAAGCCAGTAGCTCTTTAACACTCACATTTTGTGAAATAAGAAAGGGTAAGTAACGATACTCGCCCAAAGCGACTCGAAGCTCGGTAATCACCTTAAGCAACTCAGCAGAGCCTTGGTCATGTAAACGCTGCAATGTCCAATCACGAGTCACATTAACCACTTGCCAAGTGAACAATAAAGTAAAAACCAGAAAAATTAGCGCCATCAGTAAACGATGTATCATTAAAGAGGTACTCATCAGGATAAACAGTCATCACCAATTAACTGTGATTTAGCCAATAGATTTAAAACAAAAGGGCATAATAGATTAAAAGCGATCATAAGGTTGTGCTATTTACCTACCCAAAGGAACAGAAACACGTAATTAAACTCATTTGAACAGTAACAGAGAGTTTATCTCTGTGTAATAATACGCACCTCGTTTTACATTGATAGATTAAATACTATGACCGATCTCCCAGCAATAATCGCTTACCAAGGTGTCCCAGGCGCCTATTCCCACTTATCCTGTCGTAAAGCTTACCCAGAGCTAGAAGCAAAAGCATGCCATACCTTTGCTGATGCGATGTTTATGGTGGATAGCGGAAAAGCGCGATTTGCAATGATCCCATTAGAGAACTCTACTGCGGGGCGAGTAGAAGAGATCTATCGCTTAATGCCACAAACGAAACTTCACATTGTTGGTGAGCATTTCGAACCGGTCAATCACTGCTTGCTTGCGCCTAAAGGCAGCAAAATAAGCGAAATTACATCGGTATCCTCTCACCCCCAAGCACTCGCACAGTGTTACGGCAATATCGCCGAGCTTGGCATTGAACCGATTGCCAGCCTTGATACGGCAGGGGCCGCTGCTGACCTCAGTGTAAATCCGAATAACAAAGGTCTAGCTGCCATCGCATCTAGCCTTGCCGCAGAACTTTACGACCTTAATATTCTACGGGATAATTTTCAGGATAAATCAGGCAACACTACACGTTTTATGATTTTGGCACGCGATAGTCATATGCCTGAGTTAAAACCAGATGTGCGCTTCATGACCTCAATCATGTTTACCGTCAGAAACATCCCTGCCGCCCTTTATAAAGCACTAGGAGGTTTTTCAACTAACGGCGTTAATATGTTGAAACTTGAAAGCTATATGGCATCAGATACGATGACGGCCACCAGTTTTCACCTTGACGTTGAAGGGCATCCCTACCAAGAGTCTATGAAATATGCTCTTCAAGAGTTAGATTTCTTTGCTAAGGAGGTACGCATAATGGGAACTTACCCTTGGCACCCTTTCCGTCTGCGTGATGATCAGATTATTGAGTAACCTATATTCCTGAAGCATATAATTAGCGCTCAAGAAATCTAAAACAGCGTAACCCACTTATCTAATATGGGCTACGCTTTAACTCATCCCCCCTTCACATTACACATCATGCAAGCGAGCTTGCTCCCTCTCCCAACGCTTTTTCATTTTATCCAACACTCTAGCAACTGCCGCAAAGCCGAAGCTGGCTGTCACACAGGTTGATGCGCCAAAACCGCCCGAACAATCTAAACGGGTATTTCCATCCGTAATACTTTTTTGTGCACAAACGGAACCGTCAGGCTGAGGATATACTAGCTGCTCAGTCGAATACACGCAGTCCACCGAAAAGCGTCTACCGCTTTTACTAAACTGATAGTTCCTACGTAATAATGAACGTACTTTAGCGGCAAGTGGGTCATGGCTGGTTTTGGATAGGTCACAGATCTCAATTCTCGTCGGATCTGTTTGTCCACCCGCTCCGCCTACAGTAATAATAGGGATCTTTCGGTAGCCACAATGGGAGATTAAAGCGGCTTTTTCTTTCACGCTATCAATGGCATCGATCACATAGTCGAAATCACTAGTAATCAACTCGGGAATATTTTCAAGGGTAATAAAATCATCAACCTCATTCACATAACATGCAGGATTAATCAGTTTAATCCGCTCAGCCATAGCTTCAACTTTAGAACGACCAATATTGCCATCTAATGCATGAATCTGGCGATTAACATTAGTAATACAGATATCATCTAAATCGATTAGTGTTATCTTCCCAACCGCAGTGCGTGCAAGCGCTTCAGCAACCCAGGAGCCGACTCCACCAACACCAATAACGCAGATATGCGCACGACTATACATATCAACAACATCAGTACCGTATAAGCGACGCGTACCACCAAATCTATTTTCAAAATCGCTGGACAACAATCTTTCCCCAACCTGTGCTAAACCTAAAAACGCAGTTCAAACACTTAATTAACTTAAAACTCTTCTTCTGTTATCTCAGTCAGAATAATATTTCCACATTTACAACATTTACCTTCAATAAAGATAATATCGTTTTGCTCATACTCTATTGGATTTTTCATTCCAAGATTGACCTCTTGGCAGTTATCACACCAAGTTTCCTCAAGGAAGGCCTTTTTCTCATCTTCATCGCGAAGGTTAAAATCACGTTCAATACGCTCATTACCACTCATCATTATTACCTTTTATTAATCGTTATTTTTGGCCATTTTAATCGATCTGGGTGCTCGAAAAAATCACTAACCACTCGTTTAAAATCACTGCCAAACAGCTCCCCTTCGTTAGGCAAGCAGGAGTAATTATACTGTTGATTGTCGTAGCTAAAACTCAAACTAAAAGCATGCAGGTAAACCCGATCAGATTGCAAACCCGCATAAAGCTGATCACCTAATATTGGTGAACCTTCACTTTTTAAAGCTACACGAATTTGGTGGGTCTTTCCTGTATATGGTTTTATGATAAACAGACGAAACCCCGGAGCTAGTGAAGTACTAAAGAACTGAGTAATCGCGGGGTTTTCTTTGCTCAACAAAAGCTTCCAGCTGCCCCGTCTCGCCTTGACCATATCGCCAATGATAGCACCTTGCTTTCGGCGAGGCTTTTTTGCAGATATTGCAAGATAGTACTTAGTGACTTTACGCTCCCGGAATAGCGCAGAGAGTGCCGCCGCAGCTTTCGCCTGTTTCGCAAAGAGCAAAAGGCCTGATGTGACTTTATCTAATCGATGTATGAGATAAAGTTCATCTAATTTAAGATCATCTTTTAACTGCATAGTTAAACCAGTGTCATTCTGGTCTTTATGGACACTAACCCCCTGAGATTTGTTAATCACAAGAAGATCGTCTGTTTGATCAATGATCTGATACACGCAAAGCCCCATAAAAAAGCGGAATAATGCGGGAGTTGATTATATTTATCAAGGAAGGGAGCTGTTTACTTGAGGAAGTAGGGTAAATATAGGCAGGAAGACACCCTGCCTAGATACAACCTAAGATAATTTCTCGATCTGCTTTAAAAACTTATCGACTTTATCTGTATATATATGAAATTCTACGCAACGATGACTGCCAACCTCTTTAAAATACTCGACTTCTAAACATGCAACATTATCTTCAATAAACTTTGCAGTAGAGAAACGATCATCACCGCCTTTTAGATTGAGAAACTTAACACTATTTGAGACCAACACTAAACGCTTATCCGTCACAGCCGCAAAACCTTTATACCATTCACGGCCCAGTACTTTTCCTTTAGGACTCAGGTGCGTCACCGTAAAGCGAACGTTGTTCTCTTTAACCAACACCTTTTCTTTGTCTATCTTTTTCTGCAATTTTTCAGAAAGATGATTCTTCGCCATATAGCCTCCAAGAAAAGCGCCCCAATGAAATTAGAGCTCTACATAGAAGAGCTTCACAGATAATAATGACAGTTTTATGAAAAACCAGAAAAGAAATAGGGATAACTAGAGCATAAAGAGGGAGGAAATTACTAATCGCAGTCTGCTCTAAAAGACTGCTTACAACCCTGTTACTTCTTTAATAAAAGGAATAGTCACCTTACGTTTAGCACTCAAAGAGGCTTGATCTAAGGTATCAAGTAACGACGTTAAATCATTCATATTACGACTTGCGCGATGAAGGAGGTAGCGAGCAACATCTTCAGAGAACTCAAGTCCGCGTGCAGTAGCCCGCATCTGAATTGCTTTAAGCTTAGTGACATCATCTAAAGCCTGAACCTGAAAAACGACCCCCCAACTTAGACGAGACGCTAAATCGGGTAAGTTAATTCCTAAATATCGCGGTGCAGAACTTGCGGCAATAATTAATATATTGCCTTGTTCACGAATACGATTGAAGAAATGGAACAACGCCTCTTCCCACTGCTTGTCACCTACCACTACATCGATACTATCTAAGCAAACAAGATCAAGATATTCCATACCATCAAGAATACCGCCACCCATATGTTTTAGCTCATCCAGAGGCAGATAAGCAGCAGTTGTGCCCGCAGGATCAGCTTCATGACAAACCGCTTGCAGTAAATGCGTACAACCAACACCCTCCCCACCCCAAATATAGATGAACTGTTCACCCTCGGCATGAGCTGCGGCTTTTAAGCTGGCGCATATTAATTCGTTACCTTGAGAATAAAAATTCTCAAAACGAGCATCGTCACGCAACCCAACGGATAATGGGATTTGAAATGGATGGTTAGTTGTCATTTGTTAACGATTCAGATTGTTCAATATCACTCGAAGAGTCATGCGCGTATAAAGCACTACTCTTATACCCTTCATTTAGGTGACGCAGTAACACCATAATTACAGCTGCAACAGGTAGTGCCAATAAAATCCCGACAAAACCAAAAAGCTGGCCGCCGGCCATAATAGCAAAAATAACAGCGACTGGGTGCAATCCTATACGATCACCAACCAGAAGTGGTGTTAATAACATCCCCTCTAATAGTTGACCAACAATAAACACCACACCCACAAAAGCCAGCACCATAGGATCTTGGAACTGCATAAAAGCCGCAACACTGGCTACAGCAATACCAATAATAAATCCCATATAGGGAACTATACTCGCAAGGCCTGCGATCATACCAACCAAGAGCGCTAGATCAAGCCCTACTATCCATAAACCTGACGCATAAACAATACCTAGCGCCAACATGACTAATAGCTGCCCTTTCATAAAAGCACCCAACACCTCATCGCATTCAGATGCCCATAGAGAGACTTTTGGCTCTAGATTACGCGGCAATAGATGCTTGATTTTATCAACCATAACATCCCAATCACGTAACAGATAAAATGTCACTACAGGAATCAAAACGAGATTCGCGACCCATGCAACAATAGCTAGGCCGGACTTTGTTATACCACCTACTAATTGCGCCATAATATCGCTCGTTTTTTGCAGATCACCCACTAAAAGTTTTTTAAGATGGGCAAAATCAAAAACAGAAGCTTCAAGGCTAAAAGTACTCAGAATCCAAGGAAAAACCTGCTCTTCAAACAAAACTATCGCTTGAGGAACCCGTTCTAATAAGGTTTGAATCTGATAACCAATTTTTGGAATAAAGATAAGAAACAACAGTGCCACTAATGCGGTCATAGCAATAAAAACAATAACCACTGAAACCGTTCTTGATAAACCAGAAGCTTCAAGACGGTCGGCAATAGGGTCAGATAGATATGCCAGTAAAGCCCCGATCAAAAAAGGTGAAAGGATCGGTGCTAACAGATAGATCACACCTGATAGTACTAAAGCTATTATTAAAAAAAACCAGCGTTGTGATTCCGTCATATCCCTATACCTATTTGTTTTAACCTTGCCAACGGTAGCTCAATATTTTGAAGCCATTAAGGTCTAATTGCTGATCCATCGCTTGAATACGAGGTTCAACGCCGATTGCTTGCTGCAGCTGCTGCTCACTTCCATCTAGCTCCAATCTCAAAACAACGTCACCACCCATCACCCTTTCAGGCTTTAGTGTACGTACGACCGGAAGGGATTTTAAGAAATCAGTCATCTGCACATAATTACTTAAGCTATTGATATTACTCACCTTAACAGCAACCCCTGATTGAAAATAGCTCAAATCATGGCTAACAACGGGATTAAACAACTGATCGGATATAGTATCTACCATTTGAGTCAAGACCGATTCTGCGTTACCTGAATAGGAAAGCCGCTCAACCTTCCCATCCTTTAAAAAGATAGCTTCTAACTGAATCACGCCCGAATTTGATTTTTGCAGCCTCGCAGCAATCACAGCATCAGGACGATAGCGTATTGAGGAGGCTTGTACTGCATCTTCAAATAACCCCCACACATCACTCACCTGTATTGCCGTCTGATCCTGCAAATCTAACAAAGGCAGTTGAATAGGAAGGCCACGAGCGCGAGCAGTTGAATTTAATAAATTAATCTCAACACTATCAGCAGAAACGAAGTCTTGATAACCCTGTTGATCAGAGACTAACCACACCAACAAGGTCGGACGCTGAATACCTAATGGCTTCACTCCAGTTTGAGTAATCAAGTGATCAACGGCAGCACTGTTATAATCAAGAAGAAGTCTTGTAACATTTTGCCCCGCAATGATTCGACTCGTAAAACTAAACTGCTGTAAAAAAGTCGATGGCGTCTGCAATTGCTGACGAATAACAGGATGCGTATTCAATGACCGTTTACCTGATACTTTTACCAGAACCTGTTTCAGGCCTTCAGTAATTTGTGCATCAGTCGGCGCCTGCGTTTCAGCGTTCACGGGTAGTTCAACGCTGTAAAGGTTACTCATAGTGCCAGCATGAGCAACGGGAGTAACAACAGCAAAAACAAATACAAGTAAGGTGATGCAATAAGTCCGCAAGACGTCCATTAAGCTGCCTCAAAGTTTGCAAACAGGAAGATGGCGTAACTGTACCACAAGCTGATAATGCTTTTTAGATGGTTTCTTATGACATTTTGTTAATTTTGCATCAGGATATGAGTGTATTAAATCCCAAGAAACGGTAGAATACGCGCAATAATTTTCTTCCATATTTTCCCTTGTACATGAAAGGTTAACTGATCCATGTCTACCGGTTCTGATAGCAGCTCACTGAGCTATAAAGATGCGGGTGTCGATATCGACGCTGGCAATGCCCTCGTTGATCGTATTAAAGGCGTAGCAAAAAGCACCGCCCGCCCAGAAGTAATGGGAGGCTTAGGTGGTTTCGGCGCACTATGTCGTATCCCTGAAGGCTATCGTAAACCTGTACTTGTTTCAGGTACTGACGGTGTCGGTACTAAACTACGTTTAGCTATGGATTTAGGTAAACACGACACTATTGGTATCGATTTAGTCGCTATGTGTGTCAACGACTTGATTGTAGCCGGCGCAGAACCTCTACTTTTCTTAGATTATTACGCGACGGGTAAACTTAACGTTGATACTGCAGCAGATGTTGTAACAGGCATAGGCAAAGGTTGCGAGCTTGCCGGAGCCGCTTTAGTCGGCGGTGAAACAGCAGAAATGCCAGGCATGTACGAAGGCGAAGATTACGACTTAGCCGGATTCTGTACAGGCGTAGTAGAAGAAGATGACATTATAGATGGTAGCCAAGTTAAAGTCGGTGACGTACTGATCGGTTTAGCCTCTTCAGGTCCCCATTCAAACGGTTACTCTTTGATTCGTAAAATCTTAGAAGTAAGCGGCACTGAATTAACTGCTGAATTAGATGGCAAACCTCTGGCTGATGCTTTAATGGCACCAACGCGGATCTATGTTAAGTCTCTGCTTAAGCTCATTAAAGAGTCACAAGTTAATGCGCTATCTCACATTACTGGCGGCGGTTTACTTGAGAATATCCCACGCGTACTTCCGGCTAACGCCAAAGCGGTAATTAATACGCAGTCTTGGACTTTGCCTCCTGTTTTCACATGGTTGCAAGAACAAGGAAATGTAGCAACAACTGAAATGTACCGTACATTTAACTGCGGCGTAGGCATGGTGATCTGTGTACCTGCTGAAAAACAAGAAGAAGCCCTTTCTATTCTGGCTGATGCCAATGAAGAGGCTTGGGTAATCGGTTCTATTGCTGAAGCAAACAACGGCGAAGAACAGGTTGAACTTGCAGGCATGGGAGTTTAATCCAGCCTATGACCAAAAGAATCGTTGTCCTGATTTCAGGTAGTGGTTCGAATCTGCAAGCTATAATGGACGCTATCGATACAGGCCAGATCAATGGCCGTATCGAAGCTGTTCTTAGCAATAAAGCCGAGGCTTTTGGCTTGCAGCGCGCCCAAAATGCTAATATTCCAGCAATCACGTTAAAACATACTGACTTTGAAGATCGCCTCAGCTTTGATCAAGCGATGATTAAAGAGATAGATCAGTATCAACCTGACCTTATTGTACTTGCTGGTTTCATGCGGATTCTGACACCGGAGTTTGTTCGTCATTATCAAGGACGGATGCTTAATATCCACCCATCCTTACTCCCTAAATATAAAGGCCTACATACACATAAGCGTGCGATTGAAGCGGGTGACAAAGAACACGGCTGCACTGTACATTTTGTGACTGAAGAGCTTGATGGGGGACCCCTTGCTGTTCAGGGTAAAGTCAGTGTCACTATGGATGATAATGAAGAGAGCTTACAGCAAAAAGTACATGCTATTGAGCATGTAATATACCCACTTGCCGTTGAGTTATACTGTACTAATAAGTTAATCTGGACTCAAAACGGGATACTTATGGATGGTAACACCCTGCCATCGCAAGGCTATCAAGTGGCTCCATTAGATTAAGAGGATATAATTATGTTTAGAATTTTATTGAGGACGCCACTTATACCTTTAGCCTCTCTTTTCTTCTTAACAACCCCTCTTCATGCTGACGTATCTGTATTTACACCCTTTACAGCATCCTATGAATTAGATTGGGATGGCCCTATTTCAGTGAGTGGCGACACAATTCGCCAACTAAAAAAGTCACCCGATGATAGCTGGACGTTCGAATCTAAAGCTAACTCTATGTTTGCCAGCATATTCGAAAAAAGCCACTTCCAATGGAACGACAAAGCACTCTCACCTCTTCATTACACATTTAAGCGCAGCGTTTTTGGCAAAAAACGTAACGCAGAAATCAGCTTTGACTGGGAAAACAATCGCGTTACTAATGAAGTAGACGATAAACCTTGGCAGATGGATGTGACCCCCGGCGTACAAGATAAAATAAGTTACCAAATGCTACTCCAGCAGGAGCTAGCTAAAGGGGAAACCAGTTTTATCTATCAAGTTGCCGATGGCGGTATTTTAAAAGAGTATAAATTCCAAGTAGATGGCCAAGAGGTAATTGAAGCTCCTATAGGCGTCTATGAAACTATTAGAGTAAAACGTGTTCGTGAAGAGAACAGCCCAAGGCAAACCTATATCTGGTTTGCCCCAGAACTCAACTATCAAATAATTAAGCTCAAACAGATAGAGAAAAAAGATAAAGCTTATACTCTATTACTGAAAGAGCTAACATTCTAAGTTAATCTATTTCAGGAATCCAGCCTGCAGGCATTGCACTAAAGCGGCTAAACAGGTCGGATTCCCGCTGCTCATCCCTCAAATCTGCCAATAGAATCCTAGAATTATCTAGAAATAAAACAGCCGTTTGCGCTCTAAGTCCCGTATGGATATCTTGATAAGGTTCAGAAAAAACCAAACGACTTTGTGTGTCAGCAGAGCCTAACAACTCAAAAAAGTATGGCCGCCAACTCCAATTATATCCATTATGGCTATTATCCTTGATCCAACCTTTATCACTATTTTCATAGTTTGGTGAGATCTGATTACCTAACCGATCACAAAGATAGAAACGTAATAGGTGGTCTGCAGCAACAAAATGCTCTAAATCCCCATCATCATTTGCGGCTCTTAGCACCTCACGAAGGGACAATAACTCCGCTTTTATTTTATCCGCTCGCCAATGACTACGTGAGGTTGCCTCTATAGCACGATCACGGTAATGGCTTAATAAGTTTCTCACCTTTACGACAGTACTATCCGGCGCTTCCATTTTCTCAGTGGCAGCTGAAAACAAAAAGCCTTGAACGTAAACCGCATTACAACTCAATGCTAAGTAATACTCATCTTCCGTTTCCACGCCTTCACACAGTACTTTACTACCAAGTTTAGACGCTAATTCACCCAACATCTGTATCATAGATGACCTACGATCATCTTCAGCACCGCTCTTTATAAGCGTCATATCAAGTTTAATAATATCGGGTTTCAACAGCGCGATTCGATCAAGCTGAGAGAAGCCTGTACCAAAATCATCTATAGCAACTCTAAACCCTTGTTCACGATAGCGATCCACTAAACGCTCAATCACATCAAGATCACCATCTAACTCTGTAATCTCTATAACAACTTTGGAACTATCTGCTGCAAGTGATTTAATCATTTCAAGAGTCGGTAAATTCTCTAATGACTCTAAATACTGTAACCACTCAGGAGAAATATTAATGCTCAAAAAGGTATCGTCGGGAAGCGCTTCAAGTTGCTTTAACGCTTTTAATCGAACATCTCGATCCAACACAATACGTTCTTTAACATCAATAGTGTGATCCGAAAAGAGCCCGCCGGCTGAAACCACATTACCCGCTGAATCCTTCATACGCGCTAAAGCTTCATAACCGGCTATACGTCCTGTAGCCGTTTCAATAATGGGCTGAAAATAAGGAAAAACTGTAACGCTCATATATAAAACTCTACCCTTACTTAACTCTAAACCAATTTGGAATACTTAATTCCAAATCAATAATTTAAATTCACGAAGATACTGAACTACCTTTGCGTTTATTTTTTTTAGATTCATACATACGTTGATCAGCAAGCAATAGAAGATCGTAACTATCTTTAGAATCTGCAGGATAAGTTGATACACCCACACTACAATCCAAAAAGATCTCTTCTCCCTCCCAATCAAAAGGTCTTTGAAAAACATCGCCTATCGCCTTACGACAACTTTCAAAAGCCTCATCATCTTTTACATCTATCATTAAAACTACAAATTCATCCCCACCATAACGAGCAACAAAATCTGATTTCCTAACAGCATTTTTTAATCGATTAGAAAATTTCTTTAAAAGAATATCACCAACCCCATGCCCAAACAGGTCATTTACTGGCTTAAACTTATCAAGATCAATAAAGAAAATCCCTAACTTACCTTCATATCGCTCAGCTCGAGCCACCTCGAGTTCCAATCTATCTAACAAGCCTCGTCTATTACCAAGCCCCGTAAGAAGATCATGACTGGCAAGATAAGATAAATGCTCCTGAACCTCCATATGGTGGCTAATATCATTGATCGTCGTTATCAAAAACTGCTTTCCATTTAAGACAAAGCTACGTTTTAATAATTCAATTTTTATAGCCTCACCCGTTGCAGTTACAGCAAAGGTTTCATCATTCTCGACTCTAAAAAGCTTAGTCTCGGTCAGCTTCAAAAAGTCCTTTTTTGAATAACCAAACTTTTCTAAGCTCATAGCATTGGCAAACTGAACTTCACCTTTTTCATTAAAGACAATCAAACAAGCTGCAGCACTATTGACTAAATGCATGAAGCTTTGCATTAACATTTCAGTCTCTTCCGAGCGTTTGTTATAGAGCCTAACAATGATCGCAAAATTCAATAACGCTAACACAAAAGCAAATGCCTGAACCCAGCGCAGGCTTGTTGTCTTCTCTGCCGCCATCTGCTCAATTCGAAAAGTTAAGGCATTCATGAGACCAAGCATTTTTAAATTACTGTTTTTACTGATCTCTAATGCGCTATTAAAAGCGACTTGATCTTCAGGATTCTCAAGCAGCCTTTCTATATGCAAACCTAAGGCTTCAATCAACCCACGGGTTTCAGACACAAACTGCAGAGCAATAGGGTCTGACAAACCTGGAAATTTTTTACTATTACCTAAACCGCCAACAGCATCGCCACCCTCTTCAAAAACAACCAATGTAGAGAGGAATAATTTATAGACATACTCCAACTCTTTTTTATAGGTAACTGAACTCATCTGATCATCAGACATTAAAAGCAAAACTTTCGTCATTCGCTGCGACAACATCCTCTGTCTGCCAGCTATATTTATGGCTAATGCATCATCTTCAACTTGCTGAGTAATGAAGAAATTTATGCCCAAAGCAGTGCAGTCAAGCACCAAAAAGAAGCATATAACAATAGTTATAACGCTTTTCCCTTTATAGGGTCTGCTCAAAGCTGCATGCGCCATAAGATCAGTCCTTTTGATATCACTATTTTTTTCAAAACAGCTCGATTACGAATTAAAGCAATAAACAGACCAAAGAAATCAAACTCTCAGTATAAGACTATAAATAATCTTCCTCCTTAGACTCCTGAAGATACAAACAGTTAAAATTTAGTGTAGGAATCTAACTCTTTTTCGACTGGGATTTGCCACTTAGATAATAGCTCTCGCGCACTAACAAATTTCTTTTCTGCATCAATTCTTAAATGCTCCAGTGATCCAGTCATCCCAGCCCGAACCCTAAGCATTTGATATTTAAACAAAGGAATTAATTTTCGCTCTAAACGAACAGAGCAAACTTTATCCTGCTGCATCACAACAGCAGGATCTGAAGTTTCAAAAAGTTCAGCTTCTAACTGAACCAACTGCTGAGTATGCGCACATAATTCTCGCTGCTCTAACGCAGCGATAGCCGTGAACACATAAGGTCCTGAAATAGGCGTAAAAGAAGCAATAGCCGTTTCAACACGTCTTTCTGTACGACGTTCTGCCTCAAGTAACTCGTTTTTTCGATAGTTAAGAAACCCCTTTTGGATCTTATCAATCGAACCCTGTAATGTTTTATTTTCTTTTGTTAAATCATAGTTCTCTTGACTGAATTGCTGCATAGACGCCAGATCACCAAGCTTTTTGTACTCTGACAACTCAGTTTTAAGCATATAACAATAAAAACCAACCCCCGCAGCAACAAGAACAGCCGCCGCAGCTACACCACCTAATACAATAGTTTTATTCATAAGAATTAATCAACAATCGTCAAATTACGGTTAACATCACAATAGTTGCTGAATTATCCAGTCGTCAAACTAAACAGCAAGAAACTAAAACAAAAAAAGGCAGCCGAAGCTGCCTTTTTCTTAACAGGAGGTAGCTTACCAGCCTGTAAGTTCTTTCAAAGCATCACCGATTTGAGCCAAAGAACGTACAGTCTTAACACCTGCATCTTCAAGGGCTGCAAACTTCTCATCAGCAGTACCTTTACCGCCAGAGATAATCGCACCGGCATGACCCATACGCTTACCTGCAGGTGCAGTAACACCAGCAATGTAAGATACAACAGGCTTAGTTACATTTGCTTTGATATAAGCAGCCGCTTCTTCTTCAGCTGTACCACCGATTTCACCGATCATAACAATCGCTTCAGTCTGTGGATCATTCTGGAACATTTCCAAAATATCGATGAAGTTAGAACCTGGAATTGGGTCACCACCAATACCTACACAGGTAGACTGGCCAAAGCCAGCATCTGTAGTCTGCTTCACAGCTTCGTAAGTCAACGTACCTGAACGAGAAACGATACCAACTTTACCCGGTAAGTGAATGTGACCTGGCATAATACCAATTTTACATTCGCCTGGCGTAATAACACCTGGGCAGTTAGGGCCGATTAGGCGCACGCCTAGCTCGTCACATTTAACTTTACACTGAAGCATATCCATAACAGGAATATGCTCAGTGATACAAACGATCAGCTTAATTCCACTATTCGCTGCTTCAAGGATAGAATCCTTACAAAAAGGAGCAGGAACATAGATAACAGACGCTTCTGCGCCTGTTTCAGCAACAGCTTCAGCAACCGTGTTAAATACAGGTAGACCTAGGTGAGTAGAACCACCTTTACCTGGTGTAACACCGCCAACCATTTTAGTGCCATAGGCAATTGCTTGTTCAGAGTGGAAGGTACCCTGACCACCAGTGAAACCCTGACAGATTACTTTGGTGTCTTTATTAATCAAAACGGACATTATTTACCCTCCGCTGCGTTTACTGCCTGCTGTGCTGCGTCAGTCAAGCTAGTAGCTGCGATGATATCAAGACCAGATTCAGCTAATAGCTTAGAACCTAGTTCAGCATTGTTACCTTCCAGACGTACAACAACCGGTACGTTTACCCCAACTTCTTTAACTGCACCAATAATACCTTCAGCAATTAGATCGCAACGTACGATACCACCAAAGATGTTAACTAATACTGTTTTAACTTTGTCATCAGCTAGGATTAATTTGAACGCTTCAGTAACACGTTCTTTAGTCGCACCGCCGCCAACATCAAGGAAGTTAGCTGGGAAGCCTCCGTGCAATGCAACGATATCCATCGTACCCATTGCTAGGCCTGCACCGTTAACCATGCAGCCAATAGTGCCATCTAGAGCAACGTAGTTCAGATCCCACTCAGCAGCATGCGCTTCACGCTCATCTTCTTGAGATGGATCATGCATCGCCTGAAGGTCTTTATGACGGTATACAGCATTACCATCAATCGCTACTTTAGCGTCTAGGCAGTGCAGGTTACCTGCATCAGTAATAACAAGAGGGTTGATCTCCAGTAATGCAAGATCTTTCTCTTCGAACATTTTTGCTAGACCAAGGAAAATATGAACGAACTGTTTAATCTGGTCACCTTGTAGGCCCAATTTAAATGCTAGTTCACGACCCTGATATGGCTGAGCACCCGTCAAAGGATCAATTTCAGCTTTCAGGATTTTCTCAGGAGTTTCTTCAGCAACCTTCTCAATTTCAACGCCACCTTCAGTAGATGCCATGAAAATAATACGACGAGAAGAACGATCAACTACTGCGCCAAGATAAAGCTCATTAGCGATATCAGTACAGTCTTCAACCAAAATTTTTGCTACCGGCTGACCATTAGCGTCAGTCTGATAAGTTACAAGGTTTTTACCAAGCCAGTTAGCTGCGAATTCAGCTGCTTCAGCAGGAGAATCAACCAACTTTACGCCGCCAGCCTTACCGCGGCCACCTGCGTGAACCTGCGTTTTAACAACCCACTTATCACCGCCAATTTTCTCAGCCGCTGCCGCAGCAGCTTCCGGAGTATCTACCGCGATTCCTTTAGAAACCGGCAGACCATATTCGGCAAACAGCTGTTTGCCCTGGTACTCATGAAGATTCATGCTCTAATCCGTTGTGTTGTCACTATATGATTTTTCTGTATCGAAAGTCTAAATACGCTTTCGTAACAGCCCTGTTGGGTTCAACAACAAGTATTGCTAAACAGCTAGCTGCGCCGTTGCAGCTAGCCGAGTCAAAACACTAAGTTATTAGCGTTTTTTGCGGTTCGCCATATGAATGGCGTGACCATCAACCGCTAAGGCTGCTTCATGAATGGCTTCACTCACTGTTGGGTGAGCAAAGACAGTCAATTGCAGATCTTCTGCACTAGAGCAGAATTCCATAGCAATTGCCGCTTGGCCGATCAATTCGGACGCAATAGCGCCAACCATATGAACGCCCAAAATACGATCAGTCTCTTCACATGCAATAATTTTAACAAAACCTTCAGTTTCGTTAGCAGCCATTGCACGGCCAGAGGCGGCAAATGGGAATTTACCCACTTTCACTTTTACGCCTTCAGCTTTAAGTTCCTGCTCGGTTTTACCTACCCACGCCAATTCAGGGTGTGTGTAGATAATATTAGGAATAACATCATAATTAAGCTGGGCATGGTGGCCGGCAATAATATCTGCAACCATGATGCCCTCTTCTGATGCTTTATGCGCCAACATAGGCCCACGCACAGAGTCACCAATAGCATAAACACCTGGAACACCCGTTTCACACTGTTCGTTCACAAAGATGAAACCACGCTCATCTAAGTTCACGCCAGAGTCATCCGCTAATAGACCTTGTGTCTGAGGCTTACGGCCAACAGCAACAATCAGCTTATCAACGACAATCTCTTTATCACCTTCGGCATCAGCGAACTTAACTTTCACTTCTTTGCCATCGATGATCTCAGTACCTGTACAACGGGCACCTAGCTTAATATCTAGATTCTGTTTCTTGAAAAGTTTAGCCGCTTCTTTAGCAACGTCTTTATCTGTCAGAGCCAGAAAATCATCCATTGCTTCAAGTACAGTAACTTCGGTACCTAAACGCGCCCAAACAGAACCCATTTCAAGACCGATAACACCGGCACCAATAACACCTAAACGTTTAGGTGTTTCATCGATATTTAGTGCGCCTTCGTTATCAAGAATCAAACCTTCTGTTAATGGAGCAGGAGGGATCTCAACAGGAACAGAACCTGATGCCAAAATCACATTGTCAGCAGCATAAGTGCTAGTAGAACCATCGGCAGCCGTTACTTCAACCTGCTTATTGCCCTGTAGCTTACCCATACCCTGAAGAACAGTAACACCGTTCGCTTTAAACAGACCGGCAATACCACCCGTTAAGTTTTTAACGATGGAGTCCTTACGCGCAACCATTTTCTTAACATCCATGGTTACATCGCTAGTCATAATCCCATGAACATCAGCATGCTGAGCATTATGGAACTGGTGCGTAGACTCTAGTAAAGCTTTTGAAGGGATACAACCAACGTTCAGGCATGTTCCGCCTAAAACTGCAGCACCTTTTTCATCTATCCACTTTTCAACACAAGCAGTTTTTAAACCAAGCTGAGCTGCACGAATAGCAGCTACGTAACCGCCAGGACCTGCACCTATAACAATAACGTCAAATTTATCAGACATGTTTTACCCTATCTTCACTCTATACTTGTTAAGGACTGACTTTAGACTTCCAGGAGCATACGTGCAGGATCTTCCAGGAGATCTTTAATAGTCACTAGGAATTGTACAGCTTCCTTACCATCAATCATACGGTGATCATATGACAGAGCTAGGTACATCATTGGTAAGATTTCCACCTGCCCATTCACCGCCATTGGACGCTCTTGGATCTTATGCATACCCAAAATTGCCGTTTGTGGTGGATTTAAGATAGGTGTAGACATCAAAGAACCAAATACACCACCATTAGTAATAGTGAATGTACCGCCCTGCATGTCATCCATACCTAACTTACCATCACGGCCACGCTTACCAAAATCAGCAATAGTCCCTTCTACATCAGCTAAGCTCATCGCATCAGTATCACGTAGAACCGGAACCATTAAACCGCGTTCAGTTGATACAGCAACACCAATATCTTGATATCCGTGATAAACCATATCATTGCCATCAATAGAGGCATTAACCGCTGGGAATTTCTTAAGCGCTTCAGTCGCAGCTTTTACAAAGAAAGACATGAACCCTAAACGCGTACCGTTATGCGTTTTCTCGAACAGGTCTTTATATTGCTTACGAAGTTCCATTACAGGCTTCATGTTAACTTCATTATAAGTTGTTAACATAGCCGCACTTTGCTGAGCTTCTACAAGACGCTTAGCAATAGTCGCACGTAGACGCGTCATTGGAACTCGCTTCTCTACACGCTCACCTACAGCAACATTCACACTTGGTGCTGCTGGAGCTGCGGCCGCTGGAGCAGGCGCGGCAGCTGCTGGGGCTGGTGCAGGAGCACCATTTTTCATAAAGTTTTGAACGTCTTCTTTAGTGATACCGCCATTTTTCCCAGTACCTGGGATAGCAGAAGCATCTAAACCGTTCTCTTCAATCAACTTACGCGCTGCAGGCCCTACTTTATCTGCATCACCCGTAGATTCCGCTACTGCTTCAGTAGCAGCAGGAGCAGCGCTACCCGCAGCACCCGCCGTGAAATGAGCGATAACTTCATCACTTAAAACGGTCTCACCTTCACCTTTTAGGATGTCAGCGATCACACCATCTTGTGGTGCTACAACTTCTAAAACAACTTTATCAGTTTCGATATCTACAATCAGATCATCAGCAGAACACGCTTCACCAGGTTGTTTGTGCCAAGTTGCAATTGTGCCGTCTGCTACTGATTCAGGGAACGTCGGCGCTTTGATTTCGATGGACATATTTTTTCCTTTATCGTTATCACCGTCAGGCGATTAAAAATTATGGTTAATCGCCTGATCAACCGTTAATAGCTTCATTTACTAATGCTTCCTGCTGCTCAGCATGGACAGAGAGATATCCAACTGCTGGTGCCGCAGACGCTGGACGGGCAACGCCTTCCAGGTGCAATTTACTATCATGCATATTCAGAACGTGGCGCATATGATGCTGCATTGAGTACCATGCACCTTGGTTCATTGGCTCTTCCTGACACCAAACAGCAGTCTCAAGATTTTTATAAGGAGCCATCGCCTCTTTTAACGCATCTTCAGGGAATGGATATAGCTGCTCGATACGAACAATTGCTACATCGTCTTTTTCAAGTTCCGCACGACGGTTATAAAGATCGTAATAAACCTTACCTCCACAAAGAACCAAACGCTTAACCTTCTTCGGATCAAGCTGGTCTGTTTCACCGATAACCGGCAAGAAACTACCTTCGGAAAGCTCTTCAAGTGTAGATGTAGCCTGTTTATGTCTAAGCAAACTTTTCGGAGACATAACAATTAGCGGCTTACGTAGAGGACGTATCACCTGACGACGCAGCAGATGGAAAATCTGTGCCGGTGTCGTTGGGGTACAAACCTGAATATTGTGCTCAGCACAAAGCTGCAGATAACGCTCTAAACGTGCAGATGAATGCTCAGGCCCTTGGCCTTCAAAGCCATGAGGAAGAAGCATTGTCAAACCACACAAGCGCTGCCACTTATGCTCACCTGATGTAATAAACTGGTCAATTACAACCTGTGCGCCATTGGCAAAATCACCAAACTGAGCTTCCCAAATAACTAATGCATTTGGCATAGTCGTTGAGTAACCATATTCAAACGCAAGCACAGCTTCCTCAGACAAGAACGAATCATGCAGAGTTAATGACGGTTGCTCTTCTGAAAGATTTTGCAAAGGCAGGAAGATATCCGCCGTTTTCTGGTCATGTAGTACAGCATGTCGATGGGAGAATGTACCACGCCCAACATCTTGACCAGTAAGACGAACCGGATGACCTTCAGCTAAAATAGTTGCATAAGCTAACGATTCAGCCATACCCCAGTTTAGCTCCATAGCGCCATGTGCCATGCGCTTACGGTCATCTATAATTTTCTGAACTTGACGTTGAACCACAAAGCCTTCAGGAATGGCACAAATCTTATCACCTAGTTCCTGTAGCAACTTATAATCCACCTTAGTTTCACAGTCAAAAGACCACTCATGACCAAGGTAAGGCTTCCAATCCACAAACAACTCAGTATTAGGCTCATGGATAAGAGACTTAACCGTATGCTCACCATTTTCCAGTAGCTTACGATACTCTTTTTCCATCTCTTTGCTTTCTTCAGGTGTAATAACACCTTCAGAAATAAGCTTTTGAGCATAAAGCTCACGCGTTGGTGTCTGCTTTTTAATCTGTGCATACATCAACGGCTGAGTACCAGATGGCTCATCCGCTTCGTTATGACCACGACGACGGTAGCAGAAAAGATCGATAACAACGTCTTTCTTAAATTCGTTACGGTAATCAACCGCTAACTGAGTTACAAAACGAACGGCTTCAGGATCATCACCATTAACATGGAAAATCGGTGCCTGAATCATCTTCGCTACATCAGTAGAATACTCAGTAGAACGAGAATCTTCTTGTTTCGATGTTGTAAAACCAACTTGGTTATTGACAACGATATGAATTGTACCACCCGTTTTATAAGCACGGGTTTGAGACATTTGGAATGTCTCCATAACAACACCTTGACCACAGAATGCTTGGTCACCATGGATGTTTACGGGTACAACAGTGTTACCTACAGTATCTTCACGACGATCTTGACGTGCGCGTACAGACCCTTCGACAACAGGTGCAGAGATCTCTAGATGGGATGGGTTAAAGGCCATCGCAATGTGCACCTCCCCTCCACCAGTCTCAACATTTGAGGAAAAACCTTGGTGATACTTTACATCACCTGATGTATCTAAGGTTTTCTTACCTTCAAATTCGTCAAAAAGTTCAGAGGGGCTCTTACCAAAAATATTCACCAAGGTATTAAGGCGGCCACGGTGAGCCATCCCAATAACAACCTCTTTCGCGCCCTGCTTACCTGCACGTTGTATTAACGTGTTTAAGGCAACGATCATTGATTCACCACCTTCAAGACCGAAGCGCTTAGCCCCGGCATAGCGTGAACCTAAATACTTTTCTAGACCTTCAGCAGCCGTTAAGCGCTCAAGAATCATTTTTTTCTTTTCGATCGGCGCTTCTGGATGGGAACGTACAGGTTCTATCCGAGACTGCAACCAACGTTTTTCCTGAGTATCAACAATATGCATATACTCAGCACCTACTGTTGAACAGTAAGTTTTCTTCAGATCCGCAACAATATTTTTCAGGGGCGCCTCTTCTGGTCCGAAGAACAGAGATCCCAGCTGGAAAGTTGTGTCGTAATCTGCTTCTGAAAGCTCATGAAAACGCAGATCCAAATCGGGTACATCTTCACGCTGCATCATCCCTAACGGATCGATGTTCGCAATCTGATGCCCTCGCACACGGTATGCGTTAATCATTCGCAACACACGAACCTGCTTTTTCTCGTGTTCAGAACTAACTGAACTCGCAGAAACAGGTGCTGCTCGCTTCTGATTTTTTGATAAGTAAAGAAAATGTTCCCTAATAGCGGAATGGGGTACATCCTGCGTCAGGTTATCGCCCACCTTAGGTAAACGATCAAACTCTTCTCTCCACTCCTGAGGAACCCCATTAGGGTCCATTAGGTATGTTTCATACAGTTCTTCAACGTAGGAAAGATTGCCACCATATAGATGTGCATTCTTCCACATGAGATCCATGATGCTTTCTTGCATTCTTGATCACCCTGGCTCTGGAGGCTCTGTCGATTCTGTCGGGATCATCCGACGAGATATCGCCCCTCTTTGAGTTACCTTCATTCACCCGATCAAACAGTAATTACTGTCTCGGGAGTGCTATAGTAAAGCTTTTATGCTCAACCTTTAATAATTCTTTATGCGAATATAGTAATTTTTTTACAAAAATATTATTTTTTTGTCTGAACAAAAAAAAACGGTGCCCAATGGCACCGTTTTCTTAGACTTAAGTCGCCTGAGAGAGCAACATGTTCCGAATTTTTCCGATTGCCTTAGTCGGGTTAAGCCCTTTAGGACAAACCGCAACGCAGTTCATGATACCGTGGCAGCGGAATACGCTGAACGGATCATCCAAGTCAGCCAAACGTTCACGGGTCGCAGTATCTCGGCTATCAGCCAAGAAGCGGTATGCCTGAAGCAAACCAGATGGACCAATGAATTTATCTGGATTCCACCAAAAAGATGGGCAAGCAGTAGAACAGCAGGCACAAAGAATACATTCATACAAGCCATCCAGCTCAGCACGATCTTCAGGCGACTGTAAACGCTCGATCGCTGGCGGTGGTGTATCGTTGATCAAGAAAGGCTTGATCTTCTCATATGCTTTGTAGAACTGACCCATATCAACAACCAAGTCACGGATAACCGGAAGACCTGGAAGTGGGCGCAACACCAACTTGTCATCTTTAACAACAGCAGACAACGGCGTGATACATGCAAGGCCATTAACGCCATTCATGTTCATACCATCAGAACCACACACACCTTCACGGCATGAGCGACGATAAGCCATTGATGGATCTTTATCTTTCAACAACTGCAAAAGATCAAGAACCATGATGTCCTTACCACCAGGAATATCGATATGGATATCCTGCATGTAAGGAGCATCATCTGTCTCAGGATTGTAGCGATATACACTAACCAACATGATAGAAGCTCCTTAGTAAGTACGAATTTTAGGTGGGAATGGTTCCATTGTCTTAGGCGCGAAGTTTACTGCACGCTTACGAACTTCTTTCTCACCCGGGAAGTAAACCGAGTGGCACAACCAGTTCTCATCATCACGTTCAGTATAGTCATTACGCGCATGCGCACCACGAGATTCTTTACGGATCTCTGCAGCAATAGCGGTGGCTTCAGCAACCTCAAATAGATTTTCCAATTCAAGTGCTTCAATACGTGCCGTATTAAATGCCTGACTCTTATCTTCAAGATGCAAGTTATTGATCTTCTCTCGAATCTCTTCAAGTAGCTTAAGACCTTTCTGCATGCTTTCACCGTCGCGGAATACGCCAAAGTACAATTGCATAGTACTCTGTAGTTCCTTACGAACATCAGCAACACGCTCACCGCCTGTTGAGTTATTCAGACGATTTAGACGAGCCATCGCTGCTTCGATGTTTTCTTCAGTAGCATTTTTAACTTCATAAC
Organism: Neptuniibacter sp. 2_MG-2023; assembly: GCF_030547495.1. Classification (NCBI taxonomy): domain Bacteria; kingdom Pseudomonadati; phylum Pseudomonadota; class Gammaproteobacteria; order Oceanospirillales; family Oceanospirillaceae; genus Neptuniibacter; species Neptuniibacter sp. 2_MG-2023. The sequence continues at coordinate 242,742 of NZ_JAUOQC010000003.1, forward strand.
CATCGCGCATCTGCTGCTCGATCTGCATACCTGCAGCACGACCAAAGACAACCAAGTCAAGAAGTGAGTTACCACCTAGACGGTTTGCACCATGTACAGATACACATGCAACTTCACCACAAGCATAAAGACCATCAATAATATGATCATTACCATCAGCATCAGGAGCAATAGCCTGACCACCGATATTTGTAGCTATACCACCCATCTGGTAGTGACACGTTGGCACAACAGGAATTGGCGCAACCACAGGATCAGTCGCCGCAAACGTTTTAGATAGCTCACAGATACCCGGTAGACGAGAATGAAGTACTTCTTCACCCAAATGGTCCATCTTAAGGTAAACGTGATCGCCATCTTCGCCACAACCACGACCTTCTAGAATTTCTAGAATCATGGAGCGCGCAACAACATCACGACCCGCTAAATCTTTAGCGTTTGGCGCATAACGCTCCATGAAACGCTCGCCATCTTTATTGATCAAGTACCCACCTTCACCACGACAACCTTCTGTTACAAGCACACCTGCGCCTGCGATACCGGTTGGGTGGAACTGCCACATCTCCATATCCTGCGCCGGAATACCTGCACGCAAAGACATACCCATACCGTCACCGGTATTGATAAGAGCATTAGTAGTAGAAGAGTAGATACGGCCAGCACCACCCGTCGCTAGGACGGTAGCCTTAGCCTTAATGTAAACGGTCTCACCTGTTTCAATGCAGATAGCAATACAGCCTACAACCGCGCCATCATCATTTTTAACAAGATCTACTGCATACCACTCATTCAAGAAAGTAGTACCTGCTTTCATATTGCCCTGATAAAGAGCATGAAGCAGTGCATGACCGGTACGGTCTGCTGCAGCACAAGTTCGCGCAGCCTGACCACCTTCACCAAAATTTTTGGATTGGCCACCAAACGGACGCTGATAAATACGACCTGTTTCAGTACGTGAAAATGGCAGACCCATATGGTCTAACTCAAATACCGCCTGAGGGCCAACAGAACACATGTACTCGATAGCATCTTGGTCACCGATATAATCAGAACCTTTGACAGTATCGTACATATGCCAACGCCAATCATCATTTGGATCGTTACTTGCGATAGCACAAGTAATACCACCCTGTGCAGACACAGTATGAGAACGCGTTGGGAATACTTTTGTTACACAAGCAGTGTTCAAACCGCTCTGTGCAAGCTGAAGTGCAGCACGCATGCCTGCACCACCGCCACCGACAACAATTGCGTCGAAAGTAAGCGTACGTAGTTTAGACATAGTTTAAATACCCCACAAAATCTGAATGCCCCACGCGACGTAAATAAACGTCAGCAGGCCAGTAGCAGACTGAAACACAAAACGCATACCGGTCGGCTTGATATAATCAGTAGACACTGACCACATTCCGATCCAAACATGTGCAGCAAAGGACAACAGCGTCAGCAGGGTAAAGATACGCATCGCTGTACACTGAAAAAGCTCCGTCCACATGTCGTAAGTCAATTCAGCGCCAAACGCTAGATAACCAATCATAAAAACGGTGTAGCACGCAAGAATCACAGCGGTTACACGCTGCATCATCCAATCATAAAGGCCGCTACGACCAAAGCTAGTAATACTAGTTACCATATCCATACTCCCGAAATGAGGACTGCTGCTGCAGCAAGACCTAAGGTCACTTTTGCTGCCAATAAACCACTGTCTAATTCTTCACAGTAGCCAAAGTCCATTACCAGGTGTTTTATGCCCGCGAAGAAGTGATACAGCAAAGCTGATACGCTTCCCCACGCAATAAGCTTCGCAATGAAGCCATTTTCAAACATATCAATTGCTTCATTGAAGCCAGCTTCAGACTCCAGAGATAACCCCAACGCATATAGCGCAAATACGGCACCAAAAAATAGCGCCACACCTGTTGCTCGATGCAGAATAGAAGTAATCGCCGGAAGCGGCTGTTTGATTGTTCGAAGATCTAAGTTTACAGGTCTTTTCTTATTCACGGCTCTTGTTCACACTTTGCGGCCCCTTTGCAGGGCTCGGTTGCTCGGAAGTGTTGAAGATAAGTACCTCGCTCCTCAAGCTTAAACCTACATATCAACTCCACTAGAAGTACAATGTAGAGACAAACTTCGGGGCGAGAGTATAAGCATTTCACCTATAAATTACAACGCAAACACCGCCATCTTCGCCTTTGGTCTAGCAAAAACAGACATATAAAAAGTCGTACAACCAAATGCTAATTCAGTCATAACTCGTTTCCTGTTAAAAACGCTAAGAATTTGCTGCATTGCGATAATTATCCCGTTTGATCTGATTGACAAACTTTTTTCACACTCTATATTGTGTGAGTCCAATTTATCGGGCCAAGACTCTTAGATCTGATTGGCAGTAAATCAGAATAGAACTAAAACATAATGATAGGAGCCTTTTAATGGCTGATAAGAAAGCACATTTGACGGTCGATGGCATGGAAGGAACGATTGAATTGCCTGTTTACTCTGGCACTTTAGGTCCTGATGTAATTGATGTCCGTCCACTGACCGGTAAAGGCCTGTTTACCTACGATCCTGGTTTTGTATCTACCGCAGCTTGCGACTCCAGTATTACATTTATTGATGGTGGAAAAGGCGTGCTTCTGCACGGCGGCTACCCAATTGATGAATTAGCAGAAAAATCTGACTACATGGAAGTGTGCTTCCTGCTTCTAAATGGTGAACTACCAACAGCTGAACAAAAAGAGACATTTGTCAAAACGGTTAAGAGCCATACAATGGTTCACGAGCAACTTAACCATTTCTACAATGGTTTCCGACGCGATGCTCACCCAATGGCAATCATGTGCGGCGTAGTAGGCGCACTATCTTCGTTCTACCACGACTCTCTTGATATAGATAATGAGCATCACCGCGAAGTTTGCGCATACCGCTTAATCGCAAAAATGCCAACCATCGCAGCTATGTGTTTCAAATATTCAAATGGCCAGCCGTTTATGTACCCACGTAACGACCTGAGCTATGCAGGCAACTTCCTGCAAATGATGTTTGGCACACCATGTGAAGAGTACCAGGTAAACCCAGTACTTGAGAAAGCAATGGATCGCATCTTCGTACTTCATGCAGACCATGAGCAAAACGCCTCTACGTCTACTGTTCGTCTTGCAGGCTCATCCGGCGCTAACCCATTCGCATGTATTGCATCAGGTATAGCAGCACTTTGGGGGCCCGCTCACGGCGGTGCAAACGAAGCTGTGCTAACAATGCTTGAAGAGATTGGCGATGAATCCAATATCGAAGAGTTTGTTAGTAAAGCTAAAGATCCTAACGATCCCTTCCGCCTAATGGGCTTTGGACACCGCGTTTATCGTAACTTTGACCCTCGCGCTAAAGTTATGAAGAAAGCATGTGACGAAGTACTTGCGGAGCTAGGCATAGAAAACGATCCTCTACTACGTATCGCTAAACGTCTAGAGCAGATCGCACTAGAAGATGAATACTTTGTAGAACGTAAACTATATCCAAACGTGGACTTCTACTCGGGCATCATCTTAAAAGCGATTGGCATTCCAACTAACATGTTCACTGTTATCTTCGCATTGTCTCGTACAATCGGCTGGATCTCTCACTGGAGTGAATTCCACAGCAGCCCGAACAAGATTGGTCGCCCACGTCAGCTATACACGGGCCCAGTACAGCGTAAATACCCAGGCTAAGCATTAAATTTAGCCAAATAATAAAAGTGTAAGTAATGACACTTTTAGATCAAGAACCCTGCCAAGCTGCAGGGTTCTTTTTTTATAAAACGATTGATTCTTCAAAAGCCTTTTCAAACTCTTAATCAAATAAAATACTTATTGCATCTTTAATATTGACGCCTTAAAGGCGGCTGCCAAAGAGCAACCAGCCTCTAAAGAGGGCCTATATCGCAACCAGCTGTATACGTTAGGCAGCGACGGCAAATCCAATCTATCCCCCACCAACTCAACTCCATCTCCAACTGCACTTTTAGGCCTAACACTGACGGCCAAACCACTCTTTACTGCGGCCATCAATCCCTGATAACTCGATGTAGTATAAACCACACGCCAAGGCAACCCTGCGCTATTTAAAGCAGCAATGCTCGCTTTACGAAATTGACAATAATCAGTATAGGTCGCCAAGGGCAGCTCTCGAGCACTAGACCACTCCCACCCCTCAGCCCCCATCCAAGCCAGAGGCTCCACAGCAAGAAGCTCCCCTTTCCCTATATTTGCATCTAATGAAAGCGTCAAAACCAAGTCATAATCACCTCGCTCATAGCCCGCATTCAAATCGGGACTATAACCGGTCTCTACATACAATCTAACGCCGGGGTTAGCTCTAGCAAAACTAGCTAAGAGCTCAGGAAGCATAGTTTCAGCGACACCTTGTGACACGCCAACCTTAATTTCTCCTTTAGCACCACTCTCCTGAAGAGAAGCTATAGCATCATCCTGAAGTGCCAACATCCGTTTCGCATAAGATAGCAACATCTCCCCCTCACTCGTAAGCAGGCGTTTTCTTCCGCTTGTCCTAAATACATTGACACCCACCTCTTGCTCTAAGCGCTTCATTTGCTGACTTACAGTGGACTGAGTCTTATGCAAATAGTCAGCAGCTTTAATAAATCCACCTCGCTCTACAACAGCAACTAAGGTTCTCAAAATATCACTACTTAAATTAGGTTGAGCCATCATTACACCAATCAGATTTTACGATCAAAATAATTAATATTAATCGTTTTTACTAATTCAAATATATCACTACTCTTAATTTTAAGCACTCAGGAGATAAAAAATGTCGCACGCAAACGCAAGAAAGACGTCACCAGACCACAGATCGCAACCTGACAAGATCACTTTCAACTTACCAAGTAGGAGCAATAGAGCAAAAAACGATTGGCCCGACACAAATATTCACATCAAAAAGAGCTATCTAGCCGATGCAGCCTCCCGACAAGAGAGGACAATAACAACAGAATTTCTTGAGATTCCCGACGAATTTTACGAAACGAAAGAAAGCAGTGTCGCCTCAATAATTGAAATAAATACGAGCTACAACCTAACGATAAAAAGAACAAACAAGGGCTGTATCGATATGGAATACTATTTCACTAAAGGAAAACATGAGCGAAGCAAGTGTTTTATCTATTTTTGGCAACACCTATATAACATTGTCACAAGAGCTAAAATCACAAAAAGCTAAGCATAAAAAAAGCCGAGCAGAGCTCAGCTTTTTTTAACTTACTATTTAATATGGCTTATTTGTATCTAAAAACCCCATGCATAGGAATAACAACTGATACATCGGCTATGACTAAAATTGTTAACTCTCACAGGTTGATTCAATTTTATGAATAGTTAAATCAGCACCGTTATACTCTTCCTCTTGCGTCAAACGAAGGCCAACTAAGAACTTAACAACACCATAGACAACAATACCCCCAACAACAGCGACAATAATACCAGCGCCCGTACCAATTAATTGAGAGGTCAGACTAACACCGCCCAACCCACCAAACATTTCCGAACCAAAGATACCTGCAGCAATACCACCCCAAGCACCACACACACCATGAAGAGGCCACACACCTAAAACATCATCAATTTTCCATTTATTCTGTTGAATCGTAAACAAGACAACAAAAATAGCACCGGCGACTGCACCAACAACTAAGGACCCCATAGGATGCATAACATCAGACCCTGCACACACAGCAACCAAACCGGCCAACGGTCCATTATGAATAAAACCCGGGTCATTTTTACCAAAAATCAACGCTGTAATAATTCCGCCTACCATTGCCATCAGCGTGTTCACAGCAACTAAGCCAGAAATACCATCCATAGTTTGTGCAGACATAACGTTAAATCCAAACCAGCCAATACATAAGATCCAAGAACCTAAGGCCAAAAAGGGAATATTGGATGGTGGAAAAGCCACTAAACGCCCGCCTTTGTAACGCCCATTACGGATACCTAGCATCACCACAGCAACAAGTGCTAACCAACCACCCATACCATGCACTACAACCGATCCTGCAAAATCATGAAATCCTGCCCCAAAGTTTTCTTCCAACCACGCTTGAAAACCAAAGTTACCATTCCAAATAATCCCCTCAAAGAAAGGGTATATAAAGGCTACGATCAATGAAGACGCTAACAGAAAGGGCCAGAACTTAGCACGCTCAGCAATACCACCAGAAACAATTGCTGGAATTGCTGCGGCAAATGTCATTAAAAAGAAAAACTTAACTAACTCATAACCATTATTGCTTGCCAATTCCGCCGCAGGTGAAAAAAATGTAACACCATAAGCAACCCAGTAACCTACAAAAAAGTAAGCCATTGCAGAAAAACCAAAGTCGGTCAAAATTTTCACAAGCGCATTGACTTGGTTTTTATGACGAACCGTACCTACCTCCAAAAAAGCAAAGCCTGCATGCATGGCAAATACCATGATGGCTCCCATTAAGATAAATAAGGTATTCGAACTTTGGACTAGCGTCTCTACAGCGCTATTGACGTTTTCCACTGACAGTCTCCTGTTTTTTATTCGGCAAAATGCACTGCACTTGTGCGCCAAAAAATAGTTGGCACCAATGCAATGCAAAATCAGCATTTTTTTATACTTTTAATTGAATATAATTTATGACAAAAGAAGCTAAAAACCCCTATTTCACAGGGAATCCAGCTAATTCACCATCAATTAATCAACGCTTCTATGCACCATTTAAAAGCATTAAGTATGCCAAACAGGATAAGCTGCACTAAAAAACAGCTTATAGCTTATGAGTAATTCTAAAACAGCTATGTATACGCTGATTTCGTTTAAAATCCGGATCTAAAGTACTGTAAGTTATATCTTCAACAACATAATCACTTAACGCCTCGTGATCTATTTTGAAGCGTCTATAATTATTGGAAAAGTACAATACACCCTCTTTACGCAATAACCGCATTGCAGCATCAACCATATCCACATGATCTCGCTGTACATCAAGCACTCCTTCCATACGCTTTGAATTTGAAAACGTCGGAGGATCCATAAAAATCAGATCATAAGCAGGCTGACGCTGCATTCGCAACCACTTAAGGCAATCACCTTGTACCTGTTGATTCGCGTCCTGATCAAAGCCGTTAAGATCAAGATTACGTTTTGCCCAATTCAGATAGGTCGCAGACATATCAATACTGGTCGTTGTTTTTGCGCCCCCTTTTGCAGCATGCACTGAAGCAGTGCCGGTATAACAAAACAGATTTAAAACGTCTTTACCCGCTGACTCTTGCTGGATACGGTAGCGTATTGGGCGGTGGTCAAGAAACAGTCCCGTATCAAGGTAATCATGTAGGTTGACTAATAAGCGACAACCGTACTCATTCACCTCTTTAAAACGATGAGTCTCTGACTGTTTTTCATATTGATTTGAACCTTGCTGCTTTTTACGCTGCTTTAAAATCACTTTATTGGCAGGGATATCTAAGGCAACAGGAATCGCAGCCATCACTTCCTGTAATCGTGAGAAGGTTTTAACTGGATCAATTTTTTTCGGTGCAGCATATTCCTGAACATGCACCTCATCACCATAAATATCGATCGCCACCGAATATTCCGGCATATCCGCATCATAGAGCCGGTAGCATTCTATCTGCTCTTTCTTAACCCATTTAGCTAACTGCTTTCTATTTTTTAATAAACGATTTGCAAACATTTGAGCACCATCACTCAACGGCACCACTTCCTCCTCTTCACGCACCCTTTGCTCTGGTCGATGCTCGGAGATTGGGTAAACAAACAGGCGACTTTCTAACGCGCCATTAAACAACTTATATTGTTTATCTGCACGCATCCCCATCACTTTACACAGATCAGGGTTCGACGTGAAAATAGCGGCAGTCCAACCGGCAAACTGTTCTTTTAACTTGTCACCCAAGTGACGATAGAGAAACATTAACTGCTGGGTTTCACCTAAGCGCTCCCCGTAAGGCGGATTAGTAACTAACAACCCTACCCCTTGAGGCAACTGTTCGCGTTCAAGGTCTTCCACTCGACAGGCCGCAAAATCGATAAATTCAGCAACTCCAGCTCGTTCCGCATTTTGTCTGGCGGATCTTAATACAGATTTATCCTCATCGCGGCCCACTAAGCTGATCTCTAATTGAGATAAACCCTTAGCTTTTCGCCCATTCGCTTCCGCAACCAACTCATCCCATATCCCTTTTTGATGACCCGTCCAGCGGGAAAAGCCATAACGCTTACGCTGCAAGCCCGGCGCAATATCAGCAGCCATCATTGCTGCTTCAATCAACAACGTCCCTGAACCACACATGGGGTCTAACAAGAGATCAAAATCAGCGATACGTGCAGGCCAACCACTTCGAAGCAAAACAGCCGCCGCTAAGTTCTCCTTCATCGGTGCTTGTCCCGCCTGCAACCTATAGGCACGACGGTGCAAACTATCACCTGAAAGATCAATCGCCACCGTCACTTTGCCACGGTGCATACGCACGTTAATACGTAGATCTGGAGCAACCTTATCGACACTAGGGCGCGCGCCCGTTAAATCACGAATCTGATCCACAATGGCATCTTTAACCTTTAATGCACCAAAGTGGGTATTATTAATAGCGCGAGTCTGCCCCGTAAAATCGATCAATAAGGTACCTTCACTGCGCATATGATCCAACCAGTCAACCTGCTGGACCGCATCATAAAGATCCTCTGTCGTCTCAGCATCACCTTGATAAACAGGCATCAACACACGGTTAGCCAAACGGGACCAAAGACATATACGGTAAGCATCTTCAAGATCACCATGACACTGCACACCCGCCACTGTTTGCTTGGTATCTTCAACACCGAGTTGGTGCAGCTCCTCCTCAAGTAGCAACTCAAGGCCTTTAGGGCATGTCAAAAACAGTTTCATAGGAATCATTTACTCTGTAAGTATTTCATTCAACTTGCGATTACAATGAAAAAAAATCATTGAAAGTCACAAATGTTTATTCATTAACTAACTTGATGAATGCACTGGTTTTTTTGCACCCACGTAATAAATTGTACTATTAATTCTAGCTACTCAATAGGCATTTTCAATCACGCTCACACGCTTTTTCCGTTATCAATAGAAGCCTACCTTCTGATTTTAATTAACTGCTAGGTAGATTTTAAGCGGATACCATGTCTCAAGGAACCGCTGCTCTCACAACTAAAACATCAAGAGAGGCTCAACTACATGAAGAGACAAAAACGTGATCGTAGTAACACACTTTTCAATCGAGGCTTTCAAGCCGGCATAAGTGGAAAATCTCGGGATCTCTGCCCGGTCAACACATCAGACCTTAGAAGTCACTGGATGAGTGGTTGGCGACAAGGACGAGAAGCTCACTGGAGCGGCATGGATGGAGTATCAGCAATACAAGCCGACCCAGCATTTCATTAAACTTATTTAAAAAGGCTCCCTAATAGGGAGCCTCATCATTGGGGATTATATCTACTAACTTATGCAGACAACTGCTCTATTGCACGAACCGATTCAGTGACCAACTTCGGCCCACGGTAGATAAACCCACTGTATATTTGAACTAGGCTTGCACCCGCTTCTATCTTTTCTGCCGCATCAAACCCTTCAGTAATTCCACCGACACCTATAATAGGTAGCGCTCCATCTAGCTCTTTTGCGAGAGTTCGGATCACTTTTGTAGATTTGTTACGCAAAGGCGCGCCAGAAAGACCACCGGTTTCATCGGCGTATAACAGCCCTTCAACACCGTCACGGGATAAGGTCGTATTCGTTGCTATTACCCCATCAATTTCATAAGACTTTAGGGATGCCGCAACTAAAACCAGCTCCTCATCAGTCATATCCGGTGCAATTTTAACGGCGATAGGAACATAACGATCATGAAATTTCGCTAGTTTTGCCTGTTCAGATTTAAGTGCATCTAACAAACTATTTAATGCCTCACCGTATTGCAGTGTCCGTAACCCTGGAGTATTCGGCGAAGAAACATTGACGGTTATATAACTTGCTCGACTATAAACTTTACGTAAGCAATAAAGGTAATCGTCATTAGCATCTTCATTAGGCGTATCTTTATTTTTACCTATATTAATGCCTAGTACGCCTTTATAACGACTTTTATCTAGGTTAGATAACAATCTATCTACACCGTCATTATTAAAGCCCATACGATTAATAATAGCGCCTTGTTCAGGTAAACGAAAAATTCGAGGCTTGGGATTTCCATCCTGGGGACGAGGCGTTACGGTACCAACCTCTACAAAACCAAAACCCATCGCTGCCATACCATCAACAGCAATGCCGTTTTTATCTAATCCAGCAGCCAACCCTACACGGTTAGGAAAATTAATACCCATAACCTGAACCGGATCAGATAATTTTTCAGCACCCAGTAACTTATTCACACCTAATGCAGACGCAAGATTCATCGAATGCAAAGCGACGTTGTGTGAAAGTTCGGGATCAAGCTGAAACATTAAAGATCGAGTCAGTGAATACAACATACAGATACCAGATAACAAAATTTGCACGATTATAGGCGAGGCGTAATCAGAATAACATAGGGCAAAGCGGATCAAATTGAGAAGTTAGGCTTTTTCATAATAAAAACATAAAGTTATAAAACAATAGTTTCGTTAGAAGAAAAAGACCTAGCTCTACTTAATTTTCTCTATCCCTTTATATTTGCCCTGATCATCAAAAGTGATACGAAAGCGCCCCTTCACACCATCTTTCAATAGAAAAGGTTTTAGTATTTTGGCTGGAAATTGTACGCTGCGACCATCAAGTGCGTGCGCAAAAACAGTTTGCGCAACACCTTGATACATCAAAATATATTTATCAGCAGAGATATATAAGTCAACAAGTATAGATTTCATAACTATTTAACAAAGGCTACAAAATAAAGAGCGCAACAATAAAACATAACTTATAGCCCTGTCATCATTGCGCTCAACTTTTTATGCACTGTATTGACATATTTTTGCTAAATCAAAAAGCTCCCTCAAAGCCACTGTATACATTGCATACTCTTGTTTTTTTGCACTTTTCAACTCAACTAGTACATTTTCCCAACGCTGTACTAACCACTCATTTTCAGTACACCATTTATCAATTGCATGTTGCACTGAACAGCCAGAGTGCTGTCCCTTAATAGCAATCGCGACAATAGCCCTTTGCTGCCAATCAAGATCATCTCTAAAAGCTTCACGCGCCAACGCCTGCCAATAATTATCAACACGAAGTGTATTCAGCTTTTGGGACAGCCAGTCCAATTCCAATCGTTCTCCCAACCCAAAGTACATCTGAGCGACCTTGTCGGTAGATAGCTCCGCCAACTCTGCCGCCTCAATAATCCCCAACGATGAATATAGAAAACGTGCACCCGATACCATTTTGGCCAACTTAACAGGCACACCCTCCGCTTGATAATACTCTTTTGAACTCTCCCAACGCTTTAAGGGCTCTCCAGAGAGAATTTTTTCTTGTTTATTTAATATTTTTACCAGTTCACTTCTAAAGCGTTTAACCTCAACACTGCAATCTAATTCCAAACGGCGATTACGTACAAACCAACGGGTTGCTCTCCTCATTAAATGCTGTAACTCATGCATCATTTTGATTTGAGCTTCATTGCTTACCTTATGGTCTAGCGTCTCGATCTGCTGCCAAAGCGGTTCTATATCAAACACATCTCTAGCAAGAATATAAGCTCGAGCGATTGATGCGTCATCGGCGCCGGTTGATATGCGTAAACGGTCAACAAAATTGATGCCCATCATATTGATCATATGATTCGCAATCTGAGTCCCTATAATCTCACGCCTTAAACGGTGTGATGTTAACTCTTCTGGAAACTTATCCACTAACAGCTCAGGAAAAGCGCTATTAAGTTCATGGCATAAATAGGGATCATCAGGCACGCTGGATACACTTAATGTTTGCTTCAACTCCGCTTTACTGTAAGAGATCAGTATAGAAAGCTCTGGACGCGTAAATCCAAGTTTCATATTAAAGCGTTCATTAAGAGCTTCATCGTCAGGCAAAAATTCAAGCGCTCGATTAAGCTTTCCCGCACTTTCCATATTCGATATATAGCGCTGATATTCAGACATATTTTCTAATGACCGCGATTCGGCCATAGAGATTGCTTGTACTTGGCGATAGTTGTTCTGCAATACTAATTCGGAAATCTCTTCAGTCATCTGTGCCAATAACAGGTTGCGCTGCTTCCGCGTCATATCACCATTATCAACAAGCTGGTTGAGTAGGATTTTTATATTCACCTCATGGTCTGAGCAATCAACACCACCCGCATTATCAATAAAGTCTGTATTAACCCGTCCTCCTGATAGAGCATATTCCATGCGTGCCCGTTGGCTTAAACCTAAGTTACCGCCTTCGCCGACAACTTTGCAGCGTAGCTCATTACCATTAACCCTAAGTGCATCGTTTGCCTTATCACCTATATCCCCATCACTCTCTGTTGTAGCTTTAACATAAGTACCAATCCCGCCATTCCATAACAGATCGACCGGCGCCTTTAACAAAGCACTGATTAATTCATTAGGTGGAACCGCTACGCTAGTTAACCCCGTTAATGCTTGCATCTCAGGTGTAAGTTTTATGGACTTACTGCTCCGACTAAAAATCCCTCCCCCTTTTGATATGAGAGATGAATCATAATCAGACCAGGAGGAGCGAGGAAGTTCGAAAAGCCGCTGCCTCTCTGACCAGCTTTTAGCGGCATCCGGCTGAGGATCTATAAATATATGCTGATGGTTAAAAGCTGCCACCAGCTGAATATGTTTCGACAATAACATACCATTGCCAAACACATCCCCTGACATATCTCCAATACCAACCACTGTGAAATTTTGCTTATCAGTATTGATACCCATTTCACGGAAATGGCGCTCTACTGACACCCAAGCACCTCGCGCGGTTATGCCCATCTTTTTATGGTCATAACCTAAACTACCACCAGATGCGAAGGCATCGCCCAACCAGAAACCGTAATTTTCCGCTATCTCATTCGCTATATCTGAAAAAGCAGCAGTTCCCTTATCTGCAGCAACCACTAAATAGGTATCATCTTCATCATGGCGAACCACCGATTCTGGTGGTACAACTTCACCATCAATTAAGTTATCGGTGATATCAAGCAACCCACTAATAAATGTTTTATAGCAGCTAATACCTTCAGCCAGCCACGCATCTCGACTCATTCCATCAGATAATTGCTTAGCAACAAAGCCACCTTTTGCGCCCACCGGTACGATAACCGCATTTTTAACCTGTTGTGCTTTAACTAACCCCAACACCTCTGTCCGATAATCCTCAAAACGGTCTGACCAACGCAATCCGCCGCGAGCGACCTTTCCACCCCGTAAATGAACCCCTTCAACTTGAGGTGAAAAAACAAATATTTCAAATTTTGGTTTTGGCAGCGGGACATCAGGAATTTGCTCTGGGGCCAGCTTAAAAGAGAAATAACACTTATATTCTCCCTCTTTTTCCTGATAATAATTTGTCCGTAACGTAGCCTTAATTAAGGCTAAATATTCTCGAATAACCCTATCATCATTTAAACTCACGACTTGATCTAAGCTCGTCAGTACCTGTTGCTCTAATACCTCCTCATCACCCCGATTTTCAGGATCGAAACGAGCGGTAAAGAGCTTGACTAACTTAGCCGCGATATCAACGTATGAGTTTAAGGTACTGCTGATTGCTTCAGGACTAATAGGAAAGCCAATCTGCTTCATATAAGCAGCGTAAGCTCTGAGCATAGAGACTTCACGCCAATTAACTTCGCCACCTAAGACTAAGCGGTTAAATTCATCACTGGCGGCTTTTCCTGTCCACACATGTAAAAAGGCCTCTTCAAAGAAGTGCTTCAATGTGTCAGGTGAAACGGTTCCATTACCTATATATTGCAGGCTGAAATCGTGAATCCAGATCTGTTGGTTTTTCCCCTCAACCTGATAAGGATGTTCATCAAGCACTCTTAGGCCGAAGTTTTCCAATACCGGAATAACATCAGAAAGAGGCAATGAGGCGCCTAAACAGAAAAGCTTAAAATTAAGATTGGCATCACCCCGCTCAAAAGCCTTATAAAAACTGAGCTGTATCGGATTCTCACTATTAAGTTTAGCTATACGCTGAAGGTCTACCACCGCAGTACGTGGCATAAAATCTGAACTATAACTTGTAGAGAATGAATCACCATAGAGATTATAAGTGGCTGTTCCACCCTCCTCTCCCAGCGTTTCAACCAAAGCATCACGCAGATCCTCAGACCAGCTTCTACCTGCCTGCCTTACCAATGCCTCAAGTTTTGCTTCATCAACCCCTTCTGCGATCGCGTCACCACGCAAAATAAATTGCGTTCGCGTCAAGATAGATTCAGAGAAGTAAGTGGTAAAATCAGCTTGATCGCAGCCAAGTTCTCGGCATAAGAGTGTTTCAACTTTCCGCCTAAATTCGGTGCTGTATATATCCCTTGGAGAATAGATCAAACATGAATAAAATTGACCGAAATAATCCCGACGGAGAAATAGACGGATCTGTCGGCGTTCATGAATTTGTAAGATACCAATAACAATACGATAAAGGTCATCAATATTTACTTGGAAAAGATCATCCCTCGGGTGTATTTCTAAAATTTGTAATAGCTCTTTCCAATCATGCCCTTGGTGATGGAGACCCGATTTCTCCATAATCGCCTCGACTTTTCGACGCACAATTGGAATTTGACGCGAGCTTTGGATATAGACGCTAGATGTATACAGACCAAGAAAACGGCTCTCACCCACTAAAACCCCATCCCGGTCATAACGTTTAATACTAATGTAATCAGGATAGATCGGACGATGAACGGTCGATTTATGGTTTGATTTTGTGAATGAAAGGATATCTGGAATTAAAACAAAGCCATCTGCATCTCGTGAATTTTGATTTACCAAAGCTGAGCGGCAATGCTCATCACAAAACTTCAATAAACCTAACTGACTACCGGGTACCGCTTCAAGTATCTGTTTGCCCCCTTTTGAAACCAGCTGATACTCATCATAACCTAAGAAAGTGAAATGACTTTTAAGCCAAACAATAAAGTCATGTGCTTCAGTAGAAATGCTCTCCTCAAATCCATTCACTGGTTGTGAGAAAAGAGCAGTCAAGCGGTCGCACTGTTCCAACATCGGAGTAAAGTCTTCCACCACCATAGTGACATCTTCAAGCACATTCAGAAGATCGTTTTCTAAGGAGGTTAACTCTTCAGCTCCCGTGTGACGGTCCACTTGGATTGATACTAATGTTTCACGGTGGGTGTTTTTAGAATGCACGTTGCCAGCACAACTATCTTTATCAAATGCATCAATCAACTCACCGCTATCATCTCTTTTCATGGTGAGCACAGCATTATGAATAGCATGTATGGTTAAATTTCTTCGATTCAACTCCATACGCAAGGAATCAACAACAAACGGCATATCCTCTTGCAATACCTCAATGATGGTATGTGTTGATTGCCAACCATGTTGTTCATAATCTGGATTAAAAACTCGGACTTTAGCTTGCTCCCTTTTACGACATTGAATAAATTGCCAGCAGGCTAATGTTGATCCATAGAGATCTTCTAACTTCCATTCATTCAGATCGATTAACGAGGCTGATGAGTAATAAAGCTTGGCAAATTCGATCAAATCCCCTGCTTGCTCAGCAATCAACCTCTGTTCTATCTCCTCACAAAGAAGCGCAAGAAGTTTCTCTTTTTCATCTACTCTATAGTTATCCATAATGCACTCAAAAATAAGCCCGTTTATCAATAGTATAGATAGGAACTAAAGATACGCGCAGGCTTTTTATTAAACATCTTCTAATATACTCATTAAGCAGCCAATAACCGTTAAACAAACGCAAAAAAGAATATTTCTCCTTCAAGAATCATTGCTATGACCACTAACATTACTCATAATCAAAAAACATGGGATTTATTAATAACGTGTTAAGGTTTTAGATCTGCACCTTTGAAGTATTAACCAAAGGACTTTGTGTTGCTAATTCATCCAACCAAGCTGTTAAGCGTCTTATTTTTTGTATCATTTTCTATACACGCAGCAGTTACCGTTAAACTAGATCAGTCCACCATTTATCAAGGTGAAAAACTAACGCTAACAATAGAAACCGATCAAACGAATCAAGACCGTCCAGACCTACGTGCATTACAAAAAGATTATGTGGTTTTAAGTACAAAAAAGGTCACCCTTTCTAGCCATAGTACAAATACCGTCATCACAAAAAACCGTTGGATCCTTTCACTACGTCCTATTGGGGATGGAGAGAAGATAATCCCACCCATAAAAGTCGGAACCGAAATTAGCCCTGAAGTTTCTCTATTCGTGTTACCTGCTGAGCAAAACCCTCATCCTAGCGAGGGTGCATTACGGCCAATTTATTTGGACGTTAAACTTGATAAAGATGAAACTTATATCAATGGTCAAGTGATTCTCAGTGCTCAGATATTTCACCTATCGCCTCTTCCTGACAATATGAACTTGAGCCAACCTGAATCTATCGATGCTTTAATCAAACCATTGGAAGAACAGAAAAAGTACTCCACTGTTGTGAGTGGCCAACGCTACACCGTAACTGAAAATAATTACGCTATATTTCCTAGAGAAGAGGGAAACATTGAAATCTCCCCTTTATTTTTAAGCGCAACATTAACAAACGGTAATCTGTTAGAACTGAACAGCCCTCCTCAAATTATTTCTGTACTACCTCCCACTTATAGCAGTAGCAACACTCTTTGGCTTCCAGCAGAGAGTGTTCATATTGAAGACAACTTGCCCGACCTTAATCATATTGCGGTAGGTGATAGCTTCACTCGGATCATATCCATGGAAGCGGAAGGTTTACCTGCATCGGCTCTACCTTCATTATCTGTACTCCAAAATGAGTTAGCCGATATAAAATTACTCAATGTCGTATTAGAAGAACAGATGACAGAGCGTGGGGTAATCAGTCAACGTACAGAAGAGCTCATCATTACCCCCTTAGAAGCGGGTGAGGTAACACTACCTGCAATCGACATTCCTTGGTGGAATACTCAAACTGATCAAGGCCAAACAGCAAGCCTAGCATCAAAAGTGATTGCTACAAGTCTTCAAGCAAAGCCTAAAGTATCAAATAAGCTACAAAGTAGTGATTCTAGTGATAATAAAGGGGATCGACCTAAAGATACTTCTGAGCTACTTATCTGGTTGCTTACCGCTATCAGTATAGTGTCAGTATTAGGCTGGATTTACTCTTTTAATAAACTGCGACTATTACAAAACATCTCTAAAGAAAACGAAGAACAACTCGCCCAAGAACAGACAATGCGCAAACAGGTTGCGACTGAAATAGCAGAAAGAAATACCTTTCAAGCCTTATCTATGGCCTGTAATCAGAACAATCCAGCTATAACGCAATTACGGTTAATTGAATGGGCACAAAGCTTTTGGAACGATCCACTACTACTCTCGCTAGAACAGGTCTGCGAGAACGCCAAGAACCAAACTCTCAACTTTCTTATAGTGGATTTAGAGCAACATTTATATAGTGAAAGTCCTGAGTTATGGCGAGGGGACCTACTACTTGACGCTATAGACAAACTCCGGAAACGACAGCAAAAAAGACTCGATATGCAAGCTGGAGACAACCATCTGAGCTATCAAAACCCTTAACTCAATTACGATAAATAGATGCTAATGCCTGCTCCAATTTAGGATAGTTAAATTTATAACCGCTATCTAAAAGATTTTTCGGCACTACACGCTGTCCTTCAGCTAACAACTCAGCACCTTCTCCTAAAATAAGCTTCAGAATACATACAGGCATAGGCAGAACCGTAGGGCGGTGCAAAACATGGCCTAAAGTAGAGCTAAACTCTTTATTTGTTACCGTCTCAGGGGCTGTTAAATTAAACGCTCCAGAAAATTGCTCATGCGTTAACAACATCTCAATAATTTCAATCTGATCATCAATATGTATCCATGACATCCATTGCTTTCCATCACCTATAGCACCACCTAAACCCAATTTAAATGGCATTTCCATTTTAGCTAATGCACCACCCTCCCCTAAAACTATGCCTGTACGTAACAAGCACACTCGGATACCTAAGCGCTCAGCTTGCAATGCTGCGTTCTCCCACGCCAAACAAAGGTGATGAGTAAAGCCTGAACGACACGGGCTTGCCTCGCCTAACTCTTCATCTAACTGACTGCCGTAATACCCAATAGCCGACCCACTTATTAGCACCTTGGGCTTAACTGATAGTTGAGCCAACCACTTAACAAGATCATTTGTTAGCTCTACTCGACTGCTATAAAGCAGCTCTTTACGCTCTGTAGACCAACGCTTATCTAAGATAGGCTCTCCCGCTAGATTGATCACCGCATCAAGGGATATTCCCTCCAACTCTGACAAAGCGCTAATTACCTCAACCGTCCCTTTAAATAGATGCTGTGCTCTCTCTTGATCTCGAGTTAAACAGTAAATTTCATCATTCACAGCCAAGCGTCTACGGATGAAGTGCTGGCCGATAAAGCCTGTACCTCCGGTAATCAATATTTTCATGGGAGCTCCTTTTAATCCTGCAATAATAAGCGCTGCACTCAGCCTACAATATTGATACGATGCTAAGCATTGTTTAGATTAGCAGTCTTATGAGTTAATTTTTAAGAGTACTCAAATGTTTACAGGCATAGTGCAAGGCAAAGGGGTCATCCGCGCCCTCGAGAAAAAAGCAGACTTTATACATCTAAAGGTAGAACTCCCCCCACAACATTGCAAAGATATCCAATTAGGCGCAAGTATTGCACTCAATGGCACCTGCCTTACGGTCACTTCGTTTAAAGAAAATATTGTCAGTTTTGATCTCATTATGGAAACCTTACGCGTCACAAACCTTAGCGAAATAAACCTAGGGGATTTGGTTAATTTTGAAAGAGCTGCAAAGTTTGGTGACGAAATAGGTGGACACTTATTATCTGGGCATATCCATCAACAGGTTTCAATAAATCGTATTGAAAAGCCAGAAAATAACTGGATTCTTTGGTTTAACATTACTCCCGAGTGGCGAAAGTATATATTTCCAAAGGGCTTTGTTGCGCTTAACGGGTGCAGCCTGACCATCGGCGAAGTTTTAGAGGATCAGTTTAATGTATTTCTTATCCCTGAAACTTTATCAATAACTACCTTTGGTAATCTTGAAAAAGGGGATAAAGTTAATATGGAAATTGATGCCCATACCCAAGCGGTTGTGGACACTGTAGAACAATATTTAGGCAACCGTTAACGCACATTGATTAATAACATTTTAATCGCACTAAATTAGTAAAAAAAACTGCATAGATCTTAGAGTTGGCCGATACATTATGCACATGTCTTAAAAGGAAATAAGATGGGGCTGGATCCATTAGAAAAAGAGAATCAGGAACTCAAACGTACCCTGCGACTGATGATCAGTAAAGCAGAACAAAATGAGTCGGTTCTGAATAGTTTTTTTGAAGTGGAGCTTCGCTTACTTTCTTGTGGACGCTTGTCTGAATTATTAGATCTTATCTTGGTTGATTTTAAAGCGCTCTTCCGACTAAGCAGTGTCAATCTGATCTTATTTGACCCTGAACATGCGGCACGTAGTTTACTGAATGAATATGTACCTCCTGCTACAGGCAACACCCTAAGGTTTGTCCAAAGCCAACGGCTGTTAAAATCGATTTACCCTAATCAAGGGATGATTGTAGGGGCACCAAGCCCCTCTCTAAAAGCTGAAGCCTTCCCTGTCGCAGATAGCCCAGTAGAATCTTGCGCTTTATTACCTTTAGTTAGACACAACTGCTTAATAGGTAGCCTTCACTTAGGGAGCTGCGACGCTAGCCGATACACGGAGCATGTGAGATATGATTATATTCAGCACTTAGCCTCTGTGGTATCCGTATGTATAGAAAACTGCATTAACCAAGAGAACCTCCACCGACTCAGCAGTATTGATATGCTGACGAAAGTTCATAATCGCCGTTCATTTGAAGAAGAGATTGTTCGTGAATTATCTCGAGCTAGCCGGTCGGCACACTCTTTAGCTTGTTTATTTATTGATCTAGACCACTTTAAAACGGTGAATGATACTTACGGACACCAAACAGGCGATAGAGTACTGCGCACAGTAGGCCTATTTCTCAATAAGCAGCTACGTAAAACGGATACTGTTGCTCGATATGGTGGTGAAGAATTTGCCATATTATTGCCGAACTGCGACAAAGACCGCGCTTTAAGCATAGCTGAAACGCTTAGAAAGAAATTAGCCAATCTAATTTTTCGTGACGAACTATCTAGGCCTTTCAGGATGACAACATCTATAGGCGTATCTTTATGTCATCCTGAGAAAAACCCATCGGTAAAACTAGACGATATTGCCTATCAACTGATCCAAGCCGCAGACAAAGCTGTTTATAGTTCAAAAGACGGTGGCCGAAACCAAGTTTCATTTATGCCCTTCCCAAACCTTGAACCACCTCAGGTGAACACAGATAAAGGCTAGATACGGCTAAGCCTTATTCATATCCACAATAAGTTCACGATAAATATCTATATACTCTGTTGCTTTATTCTCTCCAAATAGTGGGTCACTTTCTTGTGGTAATAACCCATCAATAACTGCCCAATCCTCCTCAGAAGCTACATCCTCAATAAGTGGGAACAAATGCCCCTCTTCCGAATCCAGATGGGCCGTCTGTAAAACCACAAATTCATCTAAGAGATTAACAAACTCAGTCATAGGCATAACAGCATCATGGAGAACCCCATCAATAGCCTCTATAAGCTGAATACTGGACGCTTTGAGTTTCTGATGCTCTACAGCACAATGTATCAAATGCCTGTCTAGTGCTTCAGAGCGCCCGGAGAAGTAGTCATAGAGCTTATCTTCTCTCGGGTGATGATAACCATCAGCATAAGAAGCGATATAATTGATAACATCTGCCATCAAATTAAAATTGGGGGAGTCCCCCCCTCGAAGCTTGTCTATCTTAAGCCCTAATATAACGAGCAACTTATTAAGATTCACATGGTCTTGATGTAATTCAGTAAGTATTGTCATAAGTACCTCTCCTCACAGAACGTGGTAGTAAGCAACTCAGGGAACTGAAATGGACATACAACTTGATCATCTACGAATACACAAAAGCCGATCCCTTAAATAAAATATAGAGAAAATAAGCAAGTGCGCTTGATAAAGATCAATTTAGAAAGCGTTAGATATAAAAATATTGCAGCGCAACATCTATTTAGCTACAGACGACCAAAATAAAATCGGTGATATGGGAGATAAAACGCTAGTCTCGATTCGGCCAGATAAAAAAAAGACCAAAGTGAAAAACACTTTGGTCTCAAAAGTTGCATTAAAAATAATCTGATAAAGATCACTAATGCTTAGGCCAAGAGTAAAAGCAAACGCTTTCCTCACTTAGCTTAAAGCAAACGGCGGGCCAATTTATTCATCAAATTGAGAGAGTAGCTCAAATAAACTATTTACTCGAATATCCGTCTCTTCAGGCCAATGGCGATTGGCCATATCAACATGAACCGTTGTTACAGAAGCCGCACGTCCAGAAAGAAGATCAAAATGAAAATCCCCTACCATTACCGCCTTCTTATTATCTCCAACCCACTGATTTAAAAGAATATTTATACCTTCCGGCGAAGGTTTAGGTTTCGCTTCATCTCGCCCTAAAATATCTTGGGTAGCAAAAAAATCTGCGGCACCAATGGCCTGCAAAGAGAGAAGAGCAAACTCATGAGCATTACGGGTCAAAATACCTAAACAACAATCTTTTTTATCAAGCTTAGTTAATAATTCAACTGCGCCCTCCGCTGGTTGTGCTTGTGCAGCATAATAACGCTCAAGCTCATCTAAATGCGCCAACATTGTGCGCCTTTTCTCTTCAGGTTGGAGGGCTATAGCAGAAAGAATATCGGTATTCGGTGCCAAGCCTAATTCATTGCGAATATGTGCAAAGTCATGCACAGGCTTAGTTAACGTGCCATCAAGATCAAAAATCCAATAACGCTTATGCGTTAGACTAACCATTTTAAATTCATGCTCACATAAAAATGCCGAAAGGCATAAACATTTCGGCACTTAATCATAAAATATTTTATAGAAGACTATTCTTCAGCAGTTGAAAAGCTAGCTTCATTAAAAGGATCAAGCGGGTTTTCCAATAACTCATCATTATTAAAATATAAGATCCGCCCTTCAAACTTTAAGCGCTTTGTTGCGAACCAACGATCCAGCTCTTCTATACTCTCATCACTCGAATTAACATCAAGCCAACTGATGACTAAATTATAGAAATAAACGCCAAAGAGCCCTGCCGCAGCTCCCAAAAAGAACTCCGATGACAAAGCAAATAATAGTAAGATAATACCTGCTATCCATATCCGATTGGCTTTAGCCGTTTTATAAGCATCATTAGCCAATTCGTGACTATCTTTTAATCGCATATAGCGTCTGAAGTTTTGTTGAATATCGAACTTATCTTCCGCAGACAATAACTGTGACATATTGCATCCTTAGTCATACGTATATTTTATTATTTTCATTTAAAACCAAATCTAAATATAAAATTTGGCATACACTCCTCAGCGAGTATAGCCGAGGGAAAACCATACGTCCCCCCAGCTGACGGAGAATATACAAATTTTTACACTAAACTTTTACTAACAACTTCAAAAACATCTTTTGATAGGTCGCCACTATCTCTAATTCGCTCCAACTCAGCCTTCATTAGCTCTTGTCTAGCAACAGAGAATTTTTTCCAACGTGTTAGTGGGGTTAGCATCCTAGCCGCTATTTGAGGGTTTTGGCTATTAAGCTCAATGATACGTTCAGCCAAAAAGCGATAACCGCTACCATCCAACGCATGAAAATGAAGGCTATTCTGAGCACAAAAAACAGAAATAACAGAACGAAGTTTATTCGGATTCTTACGATCAAAAGCCGGATGCTCCATTAGTTCAAGCACACGAGCTAAAGCACCTTGATGAGGGTCCGATGCTTGAATCGATAACCATAAGTTAACCACTAAGCTTTCCGACTTCCAGCGCTCATAGAAATCAACCAGCAATGCATGCCCTGCATCCCTAAAAGATGAATGGGCAACCAAAACTAAGGCCACTTGCATATCTGTCATATTATCTGCTTTTTCATACTGAGCTTTTGCCAACTGAAGGCTTTCTTCAGTTTCTAGGCTCATTAAATAAGAGAGACATAGGTTTTTAAGACTTCGACGCGCGACAGAATCCGCATCAGGACTGTAGGCAATATCAAGATCATTCTCTCGGTATACCGAGCGTAGCTTATCTTCTAGCTGCTCAGCTATGGAATAGCGAACAAACTTACGAACAGCATAAATCGCATCCACATCAACACAATCAGCCAGCTCAGAAAGGTAAGCTTCAGATGGTAAGGTCAACACTTTACTAACCATCGCTTTATCTAACCCTTCAGCATCGAGAACACTGCGGAATGCGGAGACTAAACGATCATCCAGCTGCATAGTTTTATCTGGATGATAGTCAGCGATAAGCGCCTGCATAATATCAACAGCAAGCTTTTGCGCCGCATCCCAACGGCAGAAACCATCAGTGTCATGAGCCATTAAAAACATTAGCTCATCACGCTGATATGGATAGAAGAGTTTCACCGGTGCCGAGAACCCACGTAAGAGAGAAGGAACAGGTTTAGCGGCTAGACCACCAAAGGTAAATGACTGCTCAAACTCAGTTACATTAAGAATTTGCGTCATCTCACCATTAGGTAACTCAATCTCTTGACCACTCTCATCTAATAACCCCATTGCCAGTGGAATATGGAAAGCTGATTTCTTCTCTTGACCAGGGCTTGGTGGGCAGCTCTGTTTAACATTCAGTACATACTCTCCTGTCGCAGAATTATACTGATCAGTAATATGCAGCTCTGGCGTACCCGCTTGATGATACCAAGCTCTAAACTGGGAGAGATCTTTTCCTGACGCATCTTCCATAGCTTGAATAAAGTCTTCAGTGGTAACCGCTTGCCCATCATGGCGTTCAAAATAGAGATCAGACCCTTTTCGGAAAAGGGCTTCACCTAATAATGTACGCACCATACGCACCACTTCAGCCCCTTTTTCATAAATCGTTAGGGTATAGAAGTTAGATATCTCAATAAAAGATTCTGGTCGAATTGGGTGAGCCATAGGGCCCGCATCTTCAGCAAACTGAGCAGTTCTGAGCAGACTGACATCTTCAACACGTTTAACGGTACGCGAGTTCATATCCGCAGAAAACTCTGCATCGCGAAATACAGTGAAACCCTCTTTTAAACTAAGCTGAAACCAATCACGACAAGTAACACGGTTACCCGACCAGTTATGGAAGTACTCATGGGCAACCACCGCTTCGACACGCTGAAAACCACCGTCTGTAGTGGTGGCCGCATTAGCCAACACACATGAGGTATTGAAAATGTTGAGGCCTTTGTTCTCCATTGCGCCCATATTGAAGAAATCGACCGCAACAATCATATAGATATCGAGATCATATTCACGGCCGTAAACCTCTTCATCCCATTTCATCGCATTTTTTAGCGAAAGCATGGCATAGTCGAGTTTATCTAGGTCCTTCTCTTCAGCAAAGATTCGCAGCTTCACTTCACGACCAGACATAGTCGTAAAGCAATCCTCAATATGCTGTAGATCCCCTGCAACTAAAGCAAAAAGGTAAGCCGGTTTAGGGAACGGATCTTCCCATGTCACCCAGTGACGATTATTCTCTGCTAACCCTTGCGCTACAGGGTTACCATTGGAAAGAAGTTCTGGATAGAGTGCTTTATCAGCTTCAACTGTCGTTCTAAAAACCGACATCACATCTGGACGATCCGGAAAGAAGGTTATACGGCGAAAGCCTTCCGCCTCACATTGGGTACAGAACATACCACCAGACTTATATAACCCCTCTAATGCGGTATTTAATTCAGGGTGTATACGTGTCGTCGACTTTAAACAGAAGCGATCGGGAACGGATGCTATCTTAAGCATTTCGCCCTCACGAACGTAATCCTTATCACTGAGCAGATCGTCATCAATAGATAAGCTCACTAACTCCACTGTTTCATGACCATAAAGCTCTAGAGCGGGAGCGCTCTCGGTACAGGCTGGGTTTCTACTAATAGTTAACACGGCATGAACTAAGGTTTCATCTTCAAATAGTTCAAAACGCAGATCAGTGGATTCGAAAAGATAAGCAGGGACTTTGTAGTCCTTTAAATAGATCGCTTTAGGTTCCTGTGACATTCCAACACCTTAGTTATCAGGCAGATATCATTACCTGATAAGCAGTAAATTTACGCATATTAATAACACCGGTATCTAAAATTAGATACTGGCCTTTGATCCCTTGTAGCACTCCGCTAACGTCAGGCGTTTTATCAAAATTAAACGATGTAACCTTTTGCGGATAGTTCAAAACAGGATAATTAATCTCTATCTGTTCAGCCTCAGGCAATCGTTGTATTGCTTGTAAACCAAATTCATTTTCTAATGCGATCAAACCCGCTTGGCACTTTTCAAATAACAGATCTCTTGTTTCTGTTAAATCTAAGCTTTCTACTTCGTTTTTCAACATTTTGCGCCAATTAGTTTTATCTGCAACATGCTCACCTAATAATCGTTCAACCTTACCAGACTGAAGGCGAGTAGCGACTTTGAAAATAGGTAAGGCCTGCACCGCCCCTTGATCCATCCAACGTGTAGGAATCTGTGTGCCACGAGTTATCCCTACTTTAACGCCCGAGGAGTTAGCTAGATAAACATAGTGATCTTGGAAACAAAACTGCTCGCCCCAACTCTCGTCACGGCAGCTGCCTTCATGAAAATGACACAGTTCCGGTTTAACAATACATTGATCACATTGAGGCAAGCTTTTAAAACAGGGATAACAATAACCCTGGCTAAAGCTCTTATTCGTTTTCCGCCCACAATGAGTGCAATTGATAGCACCTTGGTAATGAAGACGTATAGGCTTTCCTATAAGTTCGTTCATCGCAACTTCTTGCTCACCTACAGGCAAAAAGTAACTAACCTTGTCAGAGAGTTCTGTACGCATTTTCTGCAATGCGCCGCACGCAAGTTCCTGCATCAGTTTTTATCATCTATAAGAATTTTGATAGTGTCCGGCTGCAAAGGATCTTTCCCATGCTGAGAACCATCCTTTTTCGTGCGATCAATAAATCCGACTCGCTCATCGACTGGCTTATTTTCATAATCATAAGCGATCACTGCGCGCATACAAATATCTCGTTGCTCGGCAGTCAATTTACGTCCATCAGGCCACTTACCTAACTCTACTGCACGTTTTAATGACTGGTGCATATCAGGAGTCATCGCCTGAATCAGCTCTTCATAATTCATAAATTCATCCATAGATAACATAAAACGAGGACTAACCTCGTTTATCAGAAAGCGGGAAAGTTTATCACACCCTGCTTTCTTTCAGCATGAACTCAAGTACTTGATCTTGAATTCTCTCTCTATTCTTAATACTCGGCATATGTAGATCTTCAATCTCAATAACTTGAGATAGATTCGGCACAACAGTGCGAGCACATTTTTCTACTTTACTCGGCGCAAAGTAGAGATCATCAGTAGCAACAATAAGCTGTACCGGTGCCTGAAATGCTTGTAAATCTTGTTTTTCAAACGGTCCCGGTGGCAAGAGCGTCATGGGGATACCCGCCTGAAAAACGGCAAAGTAATATGACTCCAGCTCTGGCCAATTATCACCCATTAAAGGTTTCATCAACTGATCAAAATGTAGTTGGTCCGTATTCAATTTAAAACTCAAAAACGGCATAAATAGTTTTTTTAGTGGGCGCCAAATAGGACGGAAAAAACCGGCAGGGACAACCAGCGAAGCCATCGTTATTCTATTGGGTGATCGAGTGGCAAGATCAAGTAAA
Organism: Neptuniibacter sp. 2_MG-2023; assembly: GCF_030547495.1. Lineage (NCBI taxonomy): Bacteria > Pseudomonadati > Pseudomonadota > Gammaproteobacteria > Oceanospirillales > Oceanospirillaceae > Neptuniibacter > Neptuniibacter sp. 2_MG-2023. The sequence continues at coordinate 269,831 of NZ_JAUOQC010000003.1, forward strand.
ACAGCGCCACCGAAGGATAACCCAACCGCAGGACAGCTCTCTATATTTAAACTATCAAGTAAGCCTTCAAACCAAATAGCGTAAGCCTGATTACTTGAAATCGGAGCCATACCTGGCGTTTTGCCAGCCTGCCCAGGAATATCAGGACAAATAACATGATATTTTTCAGCCAGCTTAGCAAAAAACTCGATACAAAAAGGTGCGCTCGTATGCAAGCCATGAAGCAACAATAAAGGCGGTGCATCATCAGCTCCCGCCTTCATCACCCAAACTGGGCCAAACGGTGTTTGTACATACTCTCCGGTTAAATTTGGAACAAGAGTACCAACCTTTTCAGCCTGCTGCTCATAACGCTGCTTAAGATCCAGCGATAACATAGTTGCATCCATCTATCTTTCCTCAGGCTTTCGCCAATCGTTTACCAAGAGGCACAAAAATTAAGCCTGTAACAAGGCCGGCAAGATGAGCTGTATTTGCTATAGAACCAAAACCAACGCTACTCAGAATACCGCTGTACCCTAAAGCTAACCAAAAAACCATAAATCCCATCAAAGCTGGGGGCAAACGAAGCTTGGGAGAATATAACCTATCCCACAACCAGCAATAACCAAGAAAGGCGAAAACAACACCAGACAGGCCGCCAAACATCGGGCCACTGACCCAGTATTGAGCCAAGTTAGATGCAACACCTGAAATAAGCACAAGCATTACTAAAGATAAACGACCTTGTGCAGATTCAATTCGCGTGCCTGCAATCCAGATCCAAAGAACATTGAAGACGATATGAGCTGCACTAAAATGCAGAAAAATCGGTGTAATAAAGCGCCAATACTCCATTGACTCAACAGTGCCCATAAGACCACTGGTATAAATTCCATCACTCTTTTGTAACAACTCGGTGATAGTGAAATGTCTTAATAGATCAAAATTTTCCCCAAAACCAATTAAAAAGCTAAGGACAATACTGATCACAATTAATGAGGTTGAAAACCAAGCCCGTTGCGCTAAAACAAAAAAACTGGGCTGCACAGCCGCCGAGAGCTCAAACGCAGGAGTTGGTTGAGCCCTAAACTCCATTTGAGAAAGCTCTCCCCCGTTTTTCCACATCTCATAAAGGGCCAAGATATCCTCAGGGTTAACATTTGGCTCAACCCAGAACTCTTGAAAATCACCTTTCTCAAGAACCCGATGGGGAACCTCATACTGCCAAAGGAACTGAGTGAATTCGGTCAGGTCTTCATTGAGTGGAACAGTAAATACTTTAATCATTAGAAATTAGGCTCATCCGCAATCTCTTTTCTAACATCAACAAAAATAAACTTATCGGGCTGAATAACCTTTTCATTATCTAAACGGTAAGCAACTAATTTCCCATATTTAACCGCACTGTAATCTAGACAAGCGATATTTGATGTTATTGGTGCGGGAGTCCCTTCTCGCCAATAATGACCAATAAAAAGCATCTTCTCTTCAGGGCCATAATACAACAGGTCATTATAATCTTGCTCTGTCAGGGGCATTCTGGCTATATGCTCAGGCAACGGATCAGGTTGAAAAACAACATCACCATAAAACTCTGGCTCCTCTGTCCAAAATTTGGTCCTGAAAAATCGGCGTTCAAAACCATCCTTACTCACCATCGCCTCACCATTAGGTAGGCGCAAATGAGTTCCCCGCAAAAGCCTATCCATTAACGCCCATTCAAAGGTTCCACGCTTAGAAGAACGATGGAGAAAACGATCATCAATAACATGATTAGGGCATTCGGCTTCAAAACGGTCGATAAGCTTCTGATGCCAGCACGCATGGACTACCCGAAAACGATCAAACTCTAAGTAGACCGGCATCTCTCTAATCCACTGTAGAAACATCTCTTCTTCATCAGGGTAGTTTGCTAACTGCTCTAAAGTTTCAGCTACAATGCGGTGATGGCGAGGATTATGTTCACGTAGATAACTTAAACCACTTCCTTCTCGCCCTCGAGTGACATAACTTAAGTAGTTAAATTCATGGTTACCCATAACTATATGAGCATGACCCGCTTTAACCATGTCATAAACTAAGTGCAGTGATTCCCTAATATGGGGCCCACGATCAAGAATATCGCCTAAAAAAATAACTTGGCGCCCAGGATTAGAATAAACACCATTACGTTTCGAATAGCCGAGTTTACTCAGCAGCAGCTCTAAACTTAAAAAGCAGCCATGCACATCACCAATGAGATCATACCCTTTTACTTCGCTCGTCACTTTAATCTCCGAGCTTAGTACCCCAACCAAGTTTCTCTCGGCAGGTACTATAAAAGTCATAGTTAAGAGGATGAAGTAACTTCAACTTATGTGGTTTTTTATGCACTGTAACTGTATCGCCAGGCGCACAACTAATATCTTTTTGACCATCACAAGACACTGTCGGGTAAGCACTATTATTTGGGCTAATAACCAGCTTTAGCTCACTATTACCATTAACCACAATAGGTCGACTAGATAAAGTATGAGGAAACATAGGCACAAGGACCAGCGCATCAAGCTTAGGATGCATAATGGGTCCACCACCAGACAAAGAATAAGCAGTTGACCCTGTAGGTGTAGAAATTATCAGGCCATCCGATTTTTGTGTATATACAAATTGACCTTCAATATAGAGTTCAAACTCAATCATTCTTGCGGCTTTACCCGGATGTAACACACAGTCATTTAATGCTGTTGCTTCACCAATAGGCACGCCATCTCTTTTTACAATCACATCAAGTAGAAAGCGGCTATCTACGGTATATTTACCTTCTAAAACCTCAGCAACCTTTTCTTCAATCTCATGAGGCGCTATATCAGTAAGAAACCCTAAATTCCCTCGGTTTACACCTAAAACTGGAACATGGTACTGAGCTAAGGAACGTGCGGCTCCCAGCAAACTTCCATCGCCGCCGACGACAATCACTAAATCACAAATCTCTCCCATCATTTTAGGAGTACTGGTTTGCTGCCCATGCCCTGGCATCACTTCAGCAATTTTTTCATCTAATATGCAATTAAGACCACGATCCCCTAAAAAACGGATCATATGTTTCAAGGTATCAATCACAGATTTGCTACCTAAACGACCAATAAGGCCGATATTACGAAAGTAATCCATTTTTGCTCCGGATCAGCTGGTTACATCCAAAATATAGATATTTTCATCTAACTCATTTTTCTTGATTTTTTCAATACGCTTTTATAGTAAAGCCTATGCATCTCTACAACATTAAAGTGATCTTAACCCCTGAAGCCCCCCTGTATGCAATGCTAAAATCTGGCTCCCTTCAGTAAAAAAACCCTCTTCAATTAACTCTATCAATCGCAGCATCATTTTACCGGTGTAAATCTGATCTAAGGGAAGATCATAATCATCGTCCATCATAGAAATAAAAGCTAGAAGCTCAGGAGAGGTTTTAGCATAACCGCCAAAATGGCCGTTGTAATCTAAAACCCAATTATTAACATCTGAATAACCGGCTGATTCTAAAAGCATTGAAATATCATCTTTTAAAAATTTAGCACCTTTCAATACCGGTATACCGACTACATTAACACTAGGCTGGGATGCGGCGACGCCCGCTAAGGTACCTCCCGTCCCGCATGCAAGTACGATATTATCTATGCCATATTTCTGGATTAGGGATTGATTAACAATCTCTGCCGTCCCTTTGACTGCTAAAGCATTGCTTCCCCCTTCAGGCACAATAAAGGGATCACCAAACCTATCTCTTAACCCTTGTAAAAAATCCGCGTCTTTTCGTTGTTTGTACTCAGCACGTGTCACAAAATGGAGCTCCATTCCCCAACGCGCAGCATCAGTTAAAGTAGGATTACTTGCATAATCCGACTCCCCTCGAATAATACCAATGGTTTTTATCCCTAACGCTTGCCCCGCCCAAGCCAAGGCATGAATATGATTTGAATATGCACCACCAAAACTCAGTACGGCTTTGACTCCCTGAGCTTTAGCTTTCTCAAGATTATATTTCAGCTTAAACCATTTATTCCCACTTACTCGCTGATCTATCTGATCCAACCTTAATAGATGAACACCTACATCGCGCATCTCAGCTTGCTTCATATTTAATGAAACAACAGGTAATTCATTGAGTTGATCAAACATAGGACAACAACCACGCAAAGTCATAAAACTGAAGTATTTTTGTCATCAATTAGACATAAAACAATCGTAAAGTAACTAAAAAAGAGGAGATAATAATGGAAGATTATACAGAAGAACTACTTTATCAAAATATCGATGAATACGAAGATGATAACCAATCAGATGATGCTGAAGAGCAATAGCATCATCTGATAAATTAACGACTCTAACGCTTACCCTACCCCGCTTGAACAACATTACCAATATGTTGCTTAAGCAAAACCGTACGATCCCCACCTGAACTTTTTGCCTCATACATAGCTAAATCAGCCCGCTGTACAACTTGGTCAGGTTTCTCCATCCCATTGGTTTCTGTCACCCCAAGACTCATAGAGACTTTAGCAATACCAACCGTTCCTTTTTCTATACTATAAGGGCATTTGGTATTAAAAATGGATCTAATTCGCTCTGCCGTTTGGGAGGCATCTTGAATACCTGTTCCGGGTAAGAGAACCATAAACTCATCCCCACCATATCGAACCGGTATATCATTCTCCCTCAACGTTTCTTTAAGAAGTTCACCTATAGTCCGAAGGACTCGATCGCCCTCCAAATGCCCTAATGAGTCATTAATTCCCTTAAAGTCATCCAAATCAAAACAGATAATACTCAGTGGGTGCTGATAACGTTTAGTACGATCAAGCTCTTTAGCCATAACAGCATAAAAATGACGCTGATTGAATAAACCAGTCAACTCATCAGTAACAGAAAGAATCTGTAGTTGCCGCTCAAAGTCATACCGTTCTGTCAGATCATGGAAAAAGCCAATACTGCTTCCTTCAACTTCATCCATGATAACCGCTGACAACCGAATAGGTACTATACTGCCATCGCTACAAACCAAGGCCGCCTCAAAACCCTCTATGGAGCCTGGCGCACCATAAGAGTCTGAATATATAAGCTTTTTGATTTTTCGGGCATCATTCAAACTTGGATAAATTCTTGAGATACTTAAAGAGCCAATAACATCTTCGGCACTATAACCCAAAAGTTTCTCCGCAGCCGGATTAAAAATCCGGACTATCCCCAAGCCATCAACGCCAATAATAGGGTCTGGACATAAAGAAACTACTACCGTTTCAACCACATTTTTCACCGATACCCATCCTTGTTTTTTTATTCTTATAATACTGTAGACACAAAAAGCACTCCTGCTTTTACTCACGACAAGTAAAAACCTGATTAAAATTCAATCTACAAAAAAAAGAGGAAGATACACGTTAAATGCTTAAAATACAAAAACATGAGATGACATGAACAAAAGAAAGTGGTGGGCGTGGAGAGGCTCGAACTCCCGACATTCGCCTTGTAAGGGCGACGCTCTCCCAACTGAGCTACACGCC